>CAIZIQ010000185.1 GCA_903933015.1 uncultured Spartobacteria bacterium
ATGGCTCTACGAAGTTCCTCAAATGCCTCTTCTACGGCGTCTGTGATGTCGCCACGCTTGGCATCACCGAAGTCATCTTCACCCCTGTGGAGAGCGCCCTGCGCAAACGCGACAAGGCCTACAGGGTCTCTTACGACTCAACCGGCGACGTCAACAGCGTCAAAGTGCTGAGGTGGTAAGGGAGCTGTTGGCGCAGCTGAAGAATCAACTCGATTGATTCCGGCCTGGGCAGGAATCTGCAACCTCACGCATCTCCGCATGGGGCATGATTTCCAGCGTCGTTTATCGAAGGGAGACGTTGCTCAAGAGTTGGAAGAGAGGTTCATTGATGAAGAAGTTCGACTTCCCCCTCTTCTCTTTGCGAAGGATTCCTTCAGCAAGGATCACCCAACGTATAAAGAAAACGGCGTTTTCTATGTACGAACTCTACTTCATGCAAAGAAAAGGGTCTTTTCTTTGCATATCCACGGCCCCCCCTACTAGATCGTCATCCCCTCGGCCTTTCAGGCTTTCGATTCCGACGGCCGTCTCGTCGATCCCAAGCAGGAATCCAAAGTCAAAGCACTCGGTGCCGCGTTGGCAAATCAACTCCGAAAGGTCGGCGGTTGATTTGTGGAGACCCAGCGGTATCATGCTCTCATGAGCTTCGCAGAAGTCCTTGATGAATTGCCGGCGCTTTCGCTTGCTCAGCGTCAGGAGCTTATCGCTCGGGCCATTCAGTTGGATGACCTGGGCCTGAGCGCCTCCCAAGAGGCTCTTGTTCAAGAGCGTCTCGACGGACACCGCGCCTCCCCTGAATCGTCGATGCCCTTTGAGAAGATGAAGCAGCAACTCTGGTCGCTTGTCGGCCGATGAGTTGGAAGCTGGTTTTTCGTCCTGAATTCAGGGATGACGCCGCGGCGGCGGTTGATTGGTATGAATCCAAAAGTCCGGGTCTCGGCATCGCTTTCGTCGACGAGATGATCAGCGTTCTTGGGCAAATTGATGCAAATCCCCTTCATCGTTCCCGCCGCCATCCCTCCAAAAACATCCGCTGGCGATTCACCGACCGCTTTCCTTACAAGGTGGTGTACGAAGTTCTCGAACCCGACGGAGTTATCGTAGTCGCAGCCGTTCTTCATGCCGCGCACCATTACAAGCGGTGGATCGGACGGATTGATGGGGCCTAGGACACTTGGTGTCGTTGCGGTCTGGTAGATTCTTCAGCGTGAAGAGCATGAAGAGCATCACGGAACTGGCGAAGAGCCTCGAGAGGCCGGTTGTCTGGATCTCGGGCGTTCAGAAGCGGTTCGGCCTGCCGGAGCTGGAGAAGTATTCCGAGGGGTACGATTGCTTTCTCAGAAAGATCCTCTATCTGCGCCTCCTCAGCGTCATCGAGGAATCGCTGCGCGAGTTCTGGGCCGTCGAGCGGAAACTCATCGAGGTGATACACCTGGACCCGCAGAGTTCACCAACCTGGATGGTGGATGCCTGCGCCTTCCAGGCTGATCCCGATCATCGCCTCCTCCTCTCCAACATCGACCTCGGCTTCCCTCTGCCAGCGACCGATCTCCAGATCGGATTAAACTTCGCGGCCACCGCACCCGAACTCTTTGCCGGAAAGGAAATGGGTGAAGACGCCCTGCGACTCATCAGCGACTACCGCACCCGCCTCAGCGCGATCCGTTCAGCCGTGGCCTCCGAATCGGGCATCCTCCGCTCCGCCCTCAAGTGGGGGAAGGGATTGGTTTAATATGGAACTCAAGAACTCAGGACATGACTGCACAGCTAATAAGGCTTGGGATGGTCCGAATCTCTCCTGGTCACACCTGATTACATCCGGTACACCTCCATTAACATGAGTGATGCACTTCAGAATTTAGCAGATGCCATTGCGGCAGGAACTGCCATGACCAAAGAGCAGATGGGCGAGGCCATGCGCGGTCTTTTTGGTTCGCGCTTTCACTCAAACTCCATCAAGCCCCTCGATAGATCTCCAGCAATACGCAATGCTTACGGAGAGTCAGGTGAATCTGAACACGTTGCATTCGCTGGTTTCATTCATCCCGAGAGCGCTTCTAGCGGTCCTTATGGCGGCACGAGTTTGGTTTGGTTCCCTTGTGATAATGGTTCGCTGATCGATTTTGGGATTGGTACGCGGGGTCTTAGTCCCGATGAGGGGATTCTTACACGCCCCGGCCATAGGAGGCGTGTTGAGAGTTTGCGACGTTTTTTGGTATCTCTGGGCGTGAAAGCGTGGGCACGACAGGATCCCGCAACTATCGGGGTTCCTGTTCCGTCGATAATCACGGATGCCTTACCAGCTTGGAAGTCAGTCTTTCAGCGGTACTCGAACGAGCTGTACTGCTTGGCAGAGGTTCCCAAAAATAATCCTTTGCTAGCTCGAAAAGTAGTGCAGGCGTTTCTGGATCTGTACGCATATGAGCGTGGTTGGGAACCCCTTAAAGCAGCTAAGGGTGAGTTTGATGAATATATTTCGTCTCTTCATGCATCGTGGCTTGTATCTCCATCACAAGACCAGATTGCATCGCTGCTGAAATCACGGAAATTTGTCATTCTTGAAGGCCCTCCGGGCACCGGGAAATCTAGGATGGCGGCTAACATCCTTGCTGAATCCTTTAAGAATCGTGGAGTTATTACCCAGTTCCACCCTTCTACTACATACGAAGATTTTGTAGCTGGACTCTCCCCTGATATTGCAAATGAAGCCCTTCGCTTTACGTCTCGGGCAGGGCATCTAATGGAGGCTGCAAAGTTGGCCATCAGCGGTGAATCACTGTTGTTCATTGATGAAATAAATCGTGCTGATCTCGGCAGGGTTCTCGGTGAAGCGATTTATCTGTTCGAACCGGGAAAAGACGGTGAGTCCCGCTGTGTTCGTCTTCCTCATAGGATCGACGGTGCAGAGACTTTCTCTCTCCCTGCGAATTTATATGTGTTGGCCACCATGAATACTGCGGATCGAAGCGTTGCGCGGATGGACCTTGCGATCAGACGCCGATTTGCTTTCGTAACTTTAATGCCGGATCGTACGGTTGTTGAAAAACTCAGCACCCCCAAGGGGCTTACTCTTTTCGATCAGCTTTGCAGTGTCTTTCTTGAGTTTGCTCAGGACGATGCCCTTGTGTTGATGCCTGGTCATTCTTATTTCATTGCTGATAACGATGAGACGCTTAATAGCCGTCTTCGCCATGAATTGATCCCCTTAATTGATGAGTATTTAAAGGAAGGATATCTCGGTCCCGCTTCTGCATCACTCTATGCAGTTCGCCTCCAATTAGCCGATGCCGCTGGTTTATCCAGTTAATGCGTAAGGCCCCTTCAATTTCACGTGGCGGTGGTCGCGGAGGCAAATCCTCTAAGTCGGGAGTTGTTGGAAAGGCTCCTTCTCAGCGACAACTGCTTCATGCTGTAGATAATGGGTATCCTGTATTTATTGATCCCAAGGCCTACGTCTCTCTTGGTAGAGATCCTGGATGGGGACCACATTTAGACGGGTTTATCAATCGCAACTTATCCGCCATTCGCGCACTTGGAGCAGAGCCCATTATCACTTCAGGAAGAGAAGGAGCCCGTCTGGTAATCAAGCCCGGTAATAAGGCCGGCGCCATTCCATTGCACTCGCATGTGTCTGGAAAAGTCGCTGGAGGAATTATCATATCTCCTCGCTTTGGCTGGAATGGTGTCGGGCGAATCTTGCAATCTACTGGTTGGGGAAGTGGGCCCGAATTTCTGACACAACCACTAGTCCCAGGAAGCGGTAGGGAGGTTCCTCCATGGATACTTGCTGGCCCAGTTATTACCAGACTCGCTGCACTCTTGGATCATTTGAAGCCTGGATACAAGGAGCGGCGAGAAGTGCGTACACATCCTCGAGGGCAAATCATTTGGCCCTCCTATCTGTCTCAACAATTCTCTAAAGGTAAATGGCACCAGATTCCATGCCGATTCACTGAACTTGGCACGGATGTGCGGTTGCGACAGATCATCCGATGGACCATTGAAAAACTCCGCGCTGATTTATCATACACTGGAGGGTCGGATCCCATCTGCCTTTTTTTAACTGGGCTATGCCAGAAGTTACTTGAGGGCGTTGATGATGTTCTTCCTCGGCGACCACAACTTGGAGAAATAGAGAATTTCCTTGGTTCTGATGTCATGTCAGCCAAAGCCCTAAAAGAGGGTCTTCAAGCTATCAGTTGGATTGTCGACGAACGCGGATTAGGCGGGGGACGAAGTTCCGATGGTCTGGCTTGGGCAATGAGTCTGGATAAGCTTTGGGAGCGTTATGTTGAAAGTTTAGCTAGAGACGAAGCAAATTTTACCGGGGGCCGTGTTACCGTAGGGCGGCTTGGAGAAACTACCATCCCACTACCATGGGATAAGTCCCGTCAGAGATCGCTGGGTCATCTTATCCCTGATATTGTTGTCCACAGGGCAGAGGGAGTTGAAGTCATAGATGCCAAATACAAATCTCACTTCGCAGATCTAGATGCATCCGGATGGCATGCCTTTACCGAGGAGGTAAAGGCTGGCGTGCGCGCTGATATACATCAGGTGCTCGCTTATGCTTCCGTCTTTGATGACACCGTCTCTGTGACCGCAACGCTTGCTTATCCAGTCACGAGAGAGCTGTTCGAGGAGTTGACCAACCAGCGACGCGATGTCGTTACAGCTTCGATTCCAGTTGGCCGCAATATCAAAAAGCTTCAGATGCGCGCCATTCCGTTTACTGGCATCCATCAAGGACGACGGTAGTTTGAGGCCAGAGTAAGGCGGACAAGGGAAGCTGTAGTAAACCTACTGCGACCGCAGACCAACGCCACTATGGCCCAAAGGACCAAGTCCTTTAGGCAGTGCGGCCGCAGCAAGACTTGTATTTTTTGCCGGAGCCACACGGACAGGGGTCGTTGCGGCCAGCAGTCACCGGGGCTTTTCTGACAGGTGCCTTCTGCATGGCCTGCTCGAAAGCCGACTGGGCGGCCGTTGCAGCAGGTGCCTGGGTGTTATCTGCTTCCCCTTCGTTCGCACCGAGATGCCCCTCGGAACCGAGCAGATCCTTCTGCATGAGATGACGCGGGAGGGAGGCGAGGAGCTGCTCGAAAGCCTGGAGATTGGTCGTGCTGCGGAAGAGGTTGTTCATGACCTCGTTCTTGATGCTCTCCATGAGCTCCACGAACATGGCGTAGGCCTCGGTCTTGTACTCGGTGAGAGGGTCCTTCTGGCCGTAGGCGCGGAGGTAGACGGCCTCGCGAAGGCCGTCCATGGCGTAGAGGTGCTCCTGCCAGAGGCGGTCGACGGCATTCAGGATGACATACTTCTCGAGTCCCGAGCGAGCGGCTTCGTCCTCAATCGCGGCCTTGCGGTCGTAAGCCTCGACGAGTGTCTTCGCCAGCCACTCGCCGTTCTCCTCGATCTCGCGGGTCTCGAAGGCGCACTTCTCCTGGGTAAGTCCCACGGGGAAGGTGGAATTGACCCACTGGAGAAGTCCTGCGACATCAGGCTCGGAATCGCTACTCTCGGTCGTGAGGAAGGCAGAAACCTTCTTCGGCACGACTTCATTGATGACCTCGTGGATGAGCACTCGAGGATTCTCAGAATCCATGACCTCGTTCCGATAGCCATAGATAACCTCGCGCTGCTGGTTCATGACGTCATCGAACTC
>CAIZIQ010000186.1 GCA_903933015.1 uncultured Spartobacteria bacterium
AACAGAGAGCTTATGAAGCCCGAGCCCGGCGCAGAGCTGAAACAGAATCTCTTCAACTACAACCAATTCCGAATTCATCCATCACCCCTCCCCTGGATGGACTACCCGATCGCCCTCCTACCGAACTGGTATAGTTCCGAGAAAGCTCAGCCGACCGATGACCTGAATTGGTTCAAGGCCTTCGACGTGAAGAAGGCCTTCCGCTCCGCTGGAGTTGTCCGGGGTCCCCATCCGTATGCCATCATCGTTGACGATCTCCAGTTGGACGATAAGCCGCACGACTACGACTGGGGAATGATTCTGGACGATGACCTCTCACTGGGATCGATCAAGACCACCTCCACGGAGGCTGGCAAAGCCTCGGCCGACATCATCATTGATGAGCATCAGAAGCCCGAAAAGGGAGCAACCACACCTCCCGCGAATGATCGTCACCTGCTGGTACGGGTTCTCTCGGCCAGCTCCCTCACTGAGCCTGCCGGCTCAGTCGGCATGATGGCCGTCCCAAATCCTCCCCAGCGTGACATGCAGATCAACAAACTCCACGTGACCTCCCACTCGGTCAGTCCCGAGTACAAGATCCTGCTCTTCCCATTCCGCAGCGGACAACCTCTCCCCACCACCACTTGGAATGCCGATCACTCCTCAATCACGATTTCCTGGCCGGATCAGAGCGATATTATCTGCTTCAAAGAGGGAGCAGATGGCAGGACACGCTTTTCCATCACCCGCAAAGGCAAGGAGTTGGTTTCGCTTAACTAAGGAACAACTCCACGGAAACCCTCCCATGAAAAACTCATCCCCCCAACGCTTCTACCTCCTGATTACGCTCATCGCGGGAGCTTTTCTCAGCGTTCCTGTTTTTGCCACACAGCCTGATCCCGAGGTCGATCGCATCTACCAGTATTTCGCGGCATCAGATGCTTCTAAAGACAAGGGAAACCTCGGAATGTATCTCTGGATCCCTCCGAACACACCGAAGATCCGTGCGGTGATGGTGGCGATGCATAACGGACTCCCGATCAATGTGCTCCAGAGCGCACCTGTCCGGGAGGTCTGCCGGAAGTACGGCATCGCCCAGATCCTGATCACCCCTTGGGCCAAGGACATTGGTAGCGTTATGATGAAGGATAACACTTACGATGTGACCGATCCTGCCAGGACAGCGATATACGACTCTTACATCAAGCGGCTTGCGGATCTCTCGGGACATCCGGAACTGACGAACGCCCCCGTTGTGCCGCTCGGACATTCCGCCTTCTGCGGCTTTCCATTTGAAGCTGCGATCCGTAATCCCGAGCAATGCCTCGCAACAATTCCGATCAAGGCGGGCCTGCCAGATGTTTACAGCTACTTTGGTCCAGGAGGAAAAGCCCTTCATCCTGACCCATCCATGGCGCTCCGTAATATTCCCATCCTCTTTGTCACCTCAGGAAGTCAGGAAACGGTTTCCTGGAGTGCCTACCCCCACGGTTACGCAACCTATTTGAGGGCTTATAGGAACGATCAGGATACTAATGCCGGGACAAACTACGAACCGCACAATGAACTCTTCAGTGGGTGCTGGGAAATGACGAGCGGGCACTTCGACATGTCGCCGCGCAACTACCAGTTCGTCGCAGACTGGCTCGATGCGATCGCTGCGGCACGTCTTCCGGAAAAGCCCGGTGACCCGCTGAAAACCATCCCACTCAAGGATGGCTGGCTCATGAGTCCGAAAATCCCCGCTCTTGGGGATCTGCCGAAGGACTATCCCATGCCCGCCCCCTATCTCGACTACAAGGGTCACCGCAACGAGGCTCTCTGGTTTCCGAATGAAAAACTCGCCCGTAACCAGTTTGAACTGGGTGTCTCCGAGCCTCGTAAAAAGATCGAGATGTTCACCTTCCTCGACTCGACGAATCAGCCGGTCAGCCTCGCCATGGGCTTGATGGCTCCCTTGACCAATCCTGCCACCCTATTGCATGACGACGGACTCTTCACACTCACCACCCGACGTCTCACGACTCCTCCGGAGATCTGCACGGTTTCGGAAAAAGATCGCAAAGCCCATCCCGAGATCCCGCTGACTTATACGAACGTCGCCTTCCCCGGACTCACGAATCTGCCGACAAGTGATCTGCCCCTCGAATTCAATGCTCATGGAGGAGCCTTCCAAGTCGTGAAGAGTGAGCAGTTCAAGGATGAGAGGGGCGTCACCGAGACGCGTCTAACCCTCCGATTGAAACGGCACCGAATCGATCCCGGTGACGGATTCAACATGTCGTTTGTCCGTGTCTATCACGAGGGTGACAAGGACTTTACCGCCGCCGGACGCACCTGCCAGATTTCCCTCACACCCTCCGATGCGCCGATGATGAAAAGCGCGAAGCCTCAGACCATTGATTTCCCACCTATCCCGGATGCTCGAGCCAATACCTCCAAGATCGAACTCAAAGCAAAAAGCTCTGCGGGCCTACCCGTGGATTACTTCGTTCTGAAAGGACCCGGAATCATCCGTGACGGTGCCTTTATCCCCATGGAGGTGCCTGCTGGAGCCACCAAACCGATCGAGGTGACGATTGGCTCCTACCAGGTCGGTTTGTTTAAGGAAGTGGGGGGCGTCAAACCCTCGCAAACCGTCTATCAGACCTTTCACCTGATCCCCTAATTCATTAAAGAAAAGGGAACGGAGAGGGATCTCAGCTTTTTCCTAAAGTAGACCGCCGGCCACACGGATCCACTCATCCGCGATCAGTTGATGACCGGCGGCCGAAGGGTGGACTCCATCCGGTATCCAGAAGGATGCCGAAGCACGCTCAAGCGCGGCATCAAAGAGCGGTTGGAGCTTTATCAGGGACGTATGGTGCTTTTCGGAAAGCTCGGTGACAACCCGGGCAAAACGACCGACCTCAGAACTCCAGAGATCCCAATCTTTACCAATCTTGTCGAGTGGCAGCACGAATGGTGTGCAGAGAATGATTTTGGTGTCGGGAAGTTCGCTCCGGGTGAGCGCCAGGAGCAGGTCGTAGGTTTCACGGAAAAGGTCCAAGGTCACCAGACTCTTGGGTGGCTTTCCATCCGTCCGTGGCGGAGGAGGAACAGTGAGTTCGACCACGCTGGCCGCATCATTCACCCCCACGAAGATGGTGAGAATATCGGCACGATGTTTCAGGCAATCCTCCTCCCATCGCGGTGCCAGATCAGTGATCCGATGACCATTGATGCCGCGATTGATGAACTCAACGGCATCCGTCGGGTGATCATACCCATAGCGTGCGGCGATGAGGCGGACATAGGTATCGCCGAGAGCATGGTTGACATCCCCCGTTCTGCTCCGGTCGCCGTCAGTAATGGAGTCACCGATGAAGAGCACACGGGCACCCGGCATCAAGAATCTAGAAAGCATATTTAGAATGCGTGGATATTTTTCTGGTTCAGAGTGGAAGATCCATACGAGCACCCGCCTTTAACGAAACTCTTTTGCAGCGGCTCATAATCTCGAGCGGGAGAGGCTTTGTAAGATCCGCAGCCTCCTCCACAAGGATCTGCACATCGGCATCGAACGATGTCGGGTTCTGGAGACGGAGGTGTGGTTTTCCACCTTCATTCAAAAAGGAAGCCTCGACATGGTCGAAGATCTCGACACGACCAGTGTCCTTGCGGACATAAACTCCGGGCAACTCGGCGACGGTCAGCATGAGGGCGGTCTCGACCCAGATGGTAGAGCCGAAAATATTACCTCCGACCCCCTCCTGGCCTTCCCAGTCACTTAGGTTCACGCGTTCGCACATCATTCCGGAATTCATCGTTCCGATCTGATGACCCTCACGCGAAACATAGTTGGTGATATTGCCGGCGATGTCGCGGATCAGATCGAGCGCCAGCTCGTCCCCCGTATCGCGCCAGAGGCGGAAGAGAGATTCCCCGGAGAAATTGCAGATGGCCGGTGCGGCATGCTTGTTCTGAATATTAGCCCACACGGAACCGTTCGAGGGAGCGTCAACCTTTCCGAGGTGTGACTCGGGGGGGTAAGAAAAGTCGTAACTCGTGACCCAGGTGGAAAACTGTCGAGTCAGGTCGCTGGAGGACTTAGCCCAGAAGCTATCACCGGTAGCCTCAAACAGATCGACCAGCGAGACCAGCAGGGCGAAGCACGACTCACTGTCCGGGGCCGTCAGCATGTCGCAAGGTCCTCCGGTCGTGAGGCCTGTCTCGACACAATCGCGGACTAACTGATGCCCGAGATCCTCCGCCGCCTTAAGGTAGGAAGAATCGTTGAAGATGCGTGACGCAAGGATCCAGCCCGCGGGTAGCACCCCTCCGGCGGTGCTGCCACCAATGCCGATTTCGGCGGTGCGAATATCAAGATATTGGCCGATCTGCCCGTGCTTTCTGAAAATATGGACCAAGGAATCAGCAAGTTTCTTTGCCGAGACTTTCCAAGTATCTGGAACGATGTCACCGCGCGCCTCAAGCATCAGGATCTGTTTGATTCCGAAATAGAGTGCGTCTGAAAGTCGGCGAACCGAGACAAGGTAGCCGGGCCGCGGAGGGCGGGGATCTTCGTTGTTGAACTTCGTCCCATCGTGATGAGCCTTCCAGAGACCGTTCTCCACGGGGCTTCCGGTGAACATGAAGTCGAGATTGCGGATGGCTCGAGCCTTGGCCGTGGCATCACCCTGGGCGATCATGGGGAGGGTGGTGAGCCCCCCTGAGACCCATCCGAGCTGCCACCAGTCGTAAGGCTTGGTGTTCAGCCTGCTGATCCCATGACGGTAGTAGCCGAGTTCCTCATCCCAATTGAGGGCGTTCACCTTCTCCCTCACCATGCGTGCCGCTTCACTGAAGGGAAGGGCTTTCACGCTGCGACGAGAACCAAAATCCTTGCGCACCTCGGAATACCGGTCAAAGAGGTTCTGAAGCCGGGGTGCCTGGAAAAACCAGAGCCGCGCGGTGATGGTAGCCTTATCACCGGCCTTCCAAGCACGTGCCGGATCCCCATCGCGGAACCCCATGATGTTGGGGATCTTTGAACGATGCCGGGGTGCTACCACCGAGAAAGAAGCCATCCGGGCGTCACCATCCTCACGGATCGTGAGCCCCATCGGACCGAGTTCATTGGAGTCGGGGGTGAAGAGTAGAAATCCCCGGCCTTCCGGAGCGCGCCATCCCAAGCAGGGAGTAGCCACTCCCCACGTATCGATCTCGATGGAGGAGGCAGAGCCATCTTTATTCAGATGGGTCTGGTTGGTGATACTGATCGGCTTGTTCACTCCATAGTGGAAAGCATCCGGCCAGAACGGAGAATAGGGAACATCGACAATCTCAAAGCGATTCCCGTCGTAAACCATCGTGGGGGCAAAGACATAACTCGAGGGACTCCAGTTCGCGAAGGATGAGGCCAGTTCGACCGTGGTCGCTGGGGAATTCCCTCCGGTGAGTTCGATCACGGAAGTGATCTCGTAGCATCCTGACCTACCCTCCACCGGTGCGGAAACTGTCTTAACCCTCCAATTACTTTCTTCATGGGTCACCTCTCCGTTCCAGGGAAGGGGCAGTGACTTACCCGCAGCCTTGAGATTCAGACACAAGGAGGTGTTTTGTTCATCGAGAATTTCCTGAAAGGAGGGCGAGGGAAAGTGGTTCATAAAAGCGTTGCGATGGAGTTGTGATGAAATACCCAAGCGATTGATGCAATCAATGCCTGCTGGTCTTGACCATGAAAAAACTCCCTCTTATGACCCTTTCCTTGATTCTTGATTTAAAGCCATGAGACACTGGAAGAATGCCAAGATTCACTCCCCTACTCACCTTTTTTGCCGCATCCCTCGTAACAGTCACAGCGCTTGCCGCAACTCCCGTCGAACTTCATGTCTCACCCGCGGGCAAGCAGGGAGCCTCAGGAACCCAGACTGATCCGTTACCCTCCCTGCAGGATGCCATAAGTGCTATCAAGGCGCTTCCAACAGATAAAAAAGCTGATGGCGTTACGGTGCTTCTCTCGGGTGGCATATACAACCTGCCGGAGGGAGTCATTCTTGACTCCTCCTGCTCGGGAACATCGAACGCACCGACAACCATCGCCCCGGAGCAAGGCGCAGTTCCTGTTCTGACAGCCGGCAGACCCGTTTCCGGTGCCCAACTGGAACCCGTGGCTGACCCCTCTCTTTTGGACCGGATCGACCCTGCTGCGAAGGATCACATCTGCCAGATCGATCTGGCCAAACTGGGCGTCCCAATCATCGCCCCCTTCCCCGAGGTCTTCGACGGCGACTGGAGGCCTCTGATGCTTGTCCAGGGAACCAACGCCCTGCCAATCTCCCGCTGGCCCAAGGGCGAGTACGGCTTCACCACGATGAAGAGCGTCACCGACAATGGTGACAAGACACACGGCGGCACCTTCGTCTACAGGGATGATCGTCCTCTCCGCTGGCAGAAGGCCCTTGCCGACGGTCAACTCTGGCTGCGTGGTTTCTGGCGCGTTCCCTGGGTCATCAATGGTGCCCAGGTGAAGGCGATCGACACCAATGCCTGCACAATCACCTTCATGAAAGATGTCGGAGGCGGAATCGGCTCGAAATACAAGAAGGATGCCCAAGGGCGCCGTTGCGGCGATGGCACGGAGGCTTGGTGTGTCGTGAACCTTCCCGAGGAGATCAGTGCGCCGGGAGAGTGGGCCATCGACTTCAAACGTCGAATAGTCCTCCTCTGGCCGCCCGACGGTGTCACTCCGCAAAACCCAATCCTACTGGCGGCGAACAAGAATCCTCTCATCACCTTGGACAATGCTTCTCATATCAATATCAAGGGACTTCACTTCCTCGGTTCGCTTGGTGATGCCGTGCAGATCAAGGGTGGAGAACAGAACTTAGTCGCAGGATGCGATGTCTCCCATGTCGCCCGCACCGGCATCTCACTGCTCGGAGGCATTCATCACAGGGCCATCTCCAACGACATCCGCGAAACGGGCGCGTCTGGCATCGCCGCAGCCGGAGGCTCCAAAGCAAAGCTGGAGCCCACGGGCCACGAGATCTTGAACAACGATGTCAGCCGCGCTGCCAATGACTTCCCCGAGCCTGCCATTCAAATCGGCATCGGCGGTGCCAGCCAGATCCTAAAGGATGCTGTTGGCATCCGTGTCGCCCACAACAGGATTCATGACAGCGCCAACGCCGGGGTACGTTTCGGAGGAGCAGACAACCTCTTTGAACTCAACGAGGTCTACCGCATCGGGCTTAACTCCGGCGACCTCGGAGGCTTCTATGGCTACTGCGGGTTTACCGGATTCGGTAATGTGATCCGGAACAACTTCGTCCACCACAGCATGAACGGAAATGCTTTCTACCTGGACGACGGAACCAGCGGCGTCACGGTCTCGGGTAATGTGGCCTATAAATGCAATCTAGGCGTCCTCATGGGCGGGGGACACTACAACCGGTTTCTCAACAACATCATTGTCGACTGCCCTGTGGGCATCCATCTCGATGATCGCGGTGTTTCCCGAAAATATACACTCGACGACAAGCGTCTCGGAGGTGACGTGAAGTCCGTGAACCCCGATCAATCTCCTTGGAAGGAGAAACATCCCGAACTCGCCTCCCTGGTTTCCGGGGTGGAGACCACGGTTCCCAAAAGTGATGAGGTCATTGGGAATCTGGTGATCAACTGCCCTAAGCCTTTTGATTATCCAAAGCCGGAAAATGCCGGCGGCATTCTTCAAAAGGACAATTCAACGGCTGGCTCGCTGTCGGAATTCGTTGATGCGGAGAACTTTGATTTTACCGTGAAGCCGGGATCCTCACTTATCGCTTCAATCGTGGGATTCCCCCCGATTCCGTTCCAACAGATCGGTCTTCAGGCCGACGAGTATCGTAAGAACATCCCTCCCCGTGATATGAAACTCCTCAAGGAAGGTGACACAACAAAGCGAAAGTTCAGTTCGTCAACGGACATCGAGGCCTCCAACAAGAAATAACCTCGAGCTGTGAGCGATTTTCCCGCCCTGGCGCTGCGTAAGCCGCGCACCCTCGATCTGGTCCACGATAATCCAGGCGACATACCCTACGTTACGGCATTCAATGATCCGCAGACGCTGAAGTCATTCGGCTTTGACTCGAAAGTCTTCATGATTTTCGACTCGCCGCAGTTGGCCATCAACTGGGAGGAGTTCGACTCGACGATCTTTCCCAAGGGTACCGAGGAAAGGGCCTGGGTGGATGCCAAGGCAGCAAAGTTGAAGCGACTCTACGGTGGGATCAAGGCAGCCGGTGTCGGAGTCCTCTGCATGTCGGATCTCATCCTCCTGCCGAAGCGCCTTGCGGCAAAAATGGAGGCAGAGGGCACCGATTGGCGGGATCCTCGCCACCCACGTACCCAGGAACTGTTGCGTCACATGATCGCCGAGAGCTTCGAGATCCTTCCGGAACTCGATGGGCTGATCGTCCGTATCGGAGAGACCTATCTGGATGATGCCCCTCACCATGCCGGCGGTATCAGGGAGAAAAAGAATCCCGAAGAGACCATCATTCCCTTGATGCAACTGCTCCGTGAGGAGCTCTGCGTGAAGCGTGGAAAGACTCTCTTCTTCCGTACCTGGCTCTCCTTTGATACCGATCCGGAAGCCTATGCCAAGGTGGATGCCGCCGTGGAGCCACATCCGCTACTCACGATCAGCGTGAAGCACTGCGAGGGTGATTTCCATCGAGGCAACCGCTTCAGCCGTGTCATCGCTCAAGGACGCCATCCCCAGATCATCGAGGTGCAATGTGCCCGTGAATATGAGGGGAAAGGATGCTATCCCAACTACGTTCTCGACGGAGTGATCAATGGCTTTGAGGAATACGCCTTCAGCATGGAGCCGGGGGACCTTCAGGGACTCGGCGAGTTCGCCCGCACCTCGCCTCTCTATGCCGGAGTCTGGACCTGGAGCAGAGGCGGAGGTTGGCTCGGCCCCTACACCAAGAACGAGTTTTGGTGTGCGCTCAATGCCTGGATCTCGGCCCACTGGGGTCGGGACCCTCGTCAGAAAGAAGAAGAGGTCTTCGCCCGCTACTGCTCCGAGGTGCTGAAACTCTCCACAGAGGATGCCGCCCGCTTCCGCGAACTCTGTCTCCTCTCGGCCAAGGCAGTGATCCGTGGCAAGCGTACCACGCACAACGACATACGCCCCTGGTGGAGTCGCGACCAGTACATCGGTGAACCCGACCTTCCGAAGGATCCGGAGAAGCGCTCCAGAGTGCTTGCCCAGAAGCACGAAGCCGAAGAGATCTGGGAAAAAATCTGCGCCTTGGCATCCGAGATCACCTTCGCTGACAAGGAGACAAAAGAATTTGTCAGGGTATCCTGCGACTATGGTCGCTTCCTCTACACGATTTATCGCCTCAACTTTGAAATGAAGGAATGCGAGGAGAGGTTCGATAAGGCAACCGCCTCCAAACTCCTTGCAGAATACGATGCCGTCTGGGCCGCATGGCGCGAATCAGCGGAGAAGAACCCACACACACCAAGCCTCTATAAGGAAGAGGGATTCCGCTATAACTCAGGCAAAGGAGCTTGGGGGGACGTTAAGCATGGGGTCGGCCCCATGGCCAATCGACTCAGAAAGAAGATCGGTTAGACCAATTCAAGAAAAAGGCAACACAGGGAGCGCAGGAGTCTATCCGGAGATCGGAAATCCAAAGTAGTCCCGAGCGTTTCCGTAGCAGACATCGCGAACGAGCGTACCCACCAATCGGTCGTCATCCGGAATCCTGCCACGTTCGATATCCGTTCCAATAATGTTGCAAAGAAGGCGGCGGAAGTATTCGTGCCGTGTGAAAGAGAGGAAGGAACGGCTGTCTGTTAGCATTCCGACAAAACGGCTCAGCAACCCAATCTGGGAAAGCGTTTCGATCTGACGTGTCATGCCGTCGATCTGGTCGAGGAACCACCATCCGCTGCCAAACTGGATTTTTCCTGGGGTGATGCCGTCTTGAAAATTCCCCGCCATGGCTGCGAACACCTCATTATCGCGGGGATTGAGGTTATAGAGAATCGTTTTGGGGAGTGATCCAGCCTGTTCCAGGCGATCAAGGTGCCTCGACAATCCACGAGCCATCGGGAGATCACCGATCGAATCAAAACCTGTGTCTGGTCCGAGCTCTTTTAGCGCGCGCGAGTTGTTATTCCGCAGGGGGCCGGCATGAATCTGCATTGTCCACTTTTTATCCGCATCCCAGCAGGCGAGTTGATGGATCATGAATGACTGGAAACGCAGGGCATCTTCGGGAGAAGGTCGTGCCCCTCCTCGTACGGCCTCGAAAATCGCAGCCGCCTGATCCCTAGTGCAATCGTCCGCAGGAATGGTTTCCATGCCGCGGTCGGAAAGAAGGCATCCGTGATCTGCAAAAAACTGATGTCTCTCCTGAAGAGCCTCCAGGTAGGATTGGAATCCACCCGTGACACGGCCAACGGAACTTTCCAGAAGCTTCATCCAAGCAAGGAAAACATCAGGGCGGTCAACCGCCCATGCCTTGTCAGGTCTCCAGGTTGGCAGAACGAGTGTGGTGATCGAGGGATCATTACGGATGGACCGGTGGTGCTCCAACGAATCCACGGGGTCATCCGTTGTGCACACCACCCGGACATTGAATTTCCGCAGGAGTCCTCGCACTGAAAATTCCGGGGCAGCCATCACGCGGCTGCATTCCTCGTAGATCTCATCGGCGGTTTCAGGACTTAACAGCGTGTGAATTCCAAAACCTCTCGCAAGTTCCAGATGGCACCAGTGATAGAGGGGATTGCGCAGCGTCTGCGGAATAACATCGGCAAAGCGGTGGAATTTTTCACGATCCGGGGCATTACCGGTGATGAATTCCTCCGCTACTCCGGCGGCACGCAGCGCACGCCATTTATAGTGATCACCCCCAAGCCAGATCTGGGTGATGTTCTTCCACCGCCTATCACTTGCTATTTCCCCGGCATCCAGGTGGCAGTGGTAATCAATGATCGGCTGATTCTTGGCAAAATCATGGTAGAGGTGCCTGGCCGACTGCGAGTCGAGGAGGAAATCGTCATGAATGAACGGTCTGCCCGTCGTTGAAGTGCTCATACGCCGGAGAATGCTGAAAATCCTCCGTCAACCACGACGACGGTGCCGGTGACAAAAGAAGAGGCAGGTGAGAGTAGATACTGAAAGGCACCATGAAGCTCCGCCGCCTCGCCAAAGCGACCGAAGGGAGTTTGTCTGATGATGGTATTCCCACGATCCGTCAGCGAGCCGTCTGAATTAGTCAGCAACGCCCGGTTCTGATCCCCGAGGAAAAACCCCGGCATCACGGCATTTACCCGGATCCCTCCCGAGCTCTTTTTGGCGAGGTCAACCGACAACCAACGGGTGAAATTTTCGACTCCGGACTTGGCTGCGGAGTAACCGATGACCCGGGTCAGGGCACGGGTTGCCGAAACGGAGGAAAAGTTCACAATGGATCCACGAGAAGCAGCGTTCATCGGTTCCCCAAAGACCATGGTCGGCAGCACCGTTCCGGTGAGATTGAGATCCAAGACTTCCCGGAAAGCTGCGGGATCGAGATCAAAGAATGTCTTTTCAGGGGAAATCGTCGCCCCCGGCATATTGCCTCCGGCCCCGTTGATGAGGGCATCGATGCGACCGTACTCTTGTAGAACGCGTGCTCGAACAGATTCCAGAGCCTGACGATCCAGCACATCGGCCGAAAGGGGAAGACAAACGGCTTCAGGAGTTGCGGAGCGGATGGCCGAGGCAACAGCCTCGAGTTTTTCCAGATTTCTTCCCAGTAGGACTGGAATGGCACCCTCCGCGGCTAAATGACGGGCAACAGATCCTGCCAAGGCCCCTCCGGCACCTGTAATGACAACGACCTGACCTTTGACGGAAAAAAGTGAATTCATGACAATTTGATGTGGTAACCGAATATATTGGAACTATTCAAAAGATTACAGATGCTTGATCCCATGAGCCAACAAGTCTTTTCAACCATCGCCAAGGAAGGTGCAAGCATCCTCCCTGATCAGGTCCGTGAACTTGTAGCCAAGGCCTGTTCACCGGATGAGTACCGTGGAAAGAAGGTGTTGGTGATCGTTCCGGATGCGACGCGGACTGCACCCGTCGGACTGATGTTCAAGGCACTGCACCATCAGATTGGGGCTTCAACATCGGTTTTCGACGTGATGATCGCGCTCGGCACACATCCCCCGATGAGCGAGGAAGCCATTTGTGAACGTCTCGAGATTACCACCGAGCAAAGACGGGATGTCTACGGACATGTCCGTCTGCTTAATCATGAATGGGACAATCCCGAGGCGCTGAAAACTATCGGCACCATCACCTCCGAGGAGATCTCCGGCCTAACCGAGGGACTCTTCGCCATGGATGTGGAGGTTAAGGTCAACAAGCACCTTTTCGAGTACGATAAGCTCATCATTATCGGTCCCGTCTTCCCCCATGAGGTTGTGGGGTGCTCTGGGGGAAATAAGTACCTCTTCCCCGGTGTCAGCGGTCCTGAGGTTCTGAATTTTTTCCATTGGCTCGGGGCCGTGGTGACTAATCCGATGATCATCGGTAATAAGTGGACTCCCGTCAGAAAGGTCGTTGACCGTGCCGCAGAGTTGGTCAATGTCGAAAAGTTCTGCTTCTGCATGGTTGTCCAAGGATCCGGGTTGGCTGGACTCTATGCCGGCTCTCCCGTGAATGCCTGGGACGAGGCCTCCGAACTGTCACGAAAACTCCACATCATCCGCAAGGACAGGCCGTTCCACACCGTTCTCTCCTGTGCCCCGGCGATGTACGATGAACTCTGGGTGGGTGGAAAGTGCATGTACAAGCTCGAACCAGTGGTCGCCGACGGCGGGGAACTCATCATTTACGCACCCCATATCCACGAAATCTCCGTGGTCCATGGCAAGCTGATCGAATCCATAGGCTACCACTGCAGGGATTACTTTCTGGAACAGTGGGACCGCTTCAAGGACATCCCTTGGGGCACCCTCGCCCACAGCACCCATGTGCGCGGCATCGGGAAGATGGTGGATGGCATCGAGAAGTGCCGAATCCGCGTGACTTTGGCCACCGGTATTCCGAAGGAAGTCTGTGAAAAGATCAACATGGGATACCGTGATCCCGCGACCATCGATATCGAGAGCTTTGCCAACCGCGAGGACGAGGGAGTGCTACTGGTACGGAAGGCAGGCGAGATGCTTTACCATCTGACCGAACAACCCGATTGGGCCGGCGGGAACCTCAAGAAATGAGCGAAGAAAAAAACCAGTTTGTCGTGATGGGAGTCTCTGGGTGCGGAAAAAGCACCGTGGCAGAGATGCTTGCCCAGGAGACAGGGGGAGTCTTTCTGGATGCTGATGATTTTCACCCCCCTGCCAACAGGGAGAAAATGGCCGCCGGGATTCCTCTTTGCGACGATGACCGCTGGGGATGGTTGGAGATTCTGAATCGTGAATTAAAAACGCGTGCTGGTTTCGGCAAGCCACTTTTTCTTGCCTGCTCGGCACTCCGACAGGTTTATCGCGACCGTTTGTCGGAGGGGCTGCCTCATCTGCGCTTTATCTACCTCAAGGGCTCAGCCGAATTGATCCGTTCTCGCATGGCCTCCCGTGAGAATCATTTCATGCCCACCTCGCTGCTCGACAGCCAGTTCGCAACGTTGGAGGAACCGCTGGACGCGATTGTTGCGGATATCGGACTTCCCCTACCCTTGCTCATCGAGAGCATCAGGCATCAAACCGCTTGAGGAAGCAGAGGTTTTTTTATTCTTTGCGCTGCGTGATCGTCCAGTTCACGAAGTCGTAGATCCTTTCGGATGATCCATCGGTGACGACCAGAGGATTCACCTCCGTCTTGCGTGATGTCCAGGGACTTTCGGAAAGGGGCCATGCCTTGTAATCCAGAGGAGCGTTATTAATTCGGTCCTCGCCGTCATAGTTGCACTCGAGTATGTCCCCGATACGATTTCCATAGCGTGCAGAAAGAATACCATGGTTCGTGAGGGTTAAGGAACTCTTGGCAAGGATCGCGGCACGGAAGCTTTTGAGCTGTTCGTCAGAAGTGGTACCGGGGAAGTCTT
>CAIZIQ010000187.1 GCA_903933015.1 uncultured Spartobacteria bacterium
CGATTTGGTGAACTGGAAGGTGATTGGTCATGTCTATGATCGCCTTCCGGAGTCGAACCCCGCCTATTCCATGAAGGAGGGCAAGGTGGCCTATCGTGGCGGAAGCTGGGCTCCATCGATCCGTCACCGGGACGGGAAGTTCTATGTCGCTTTCTGCACCCCTGCAGAGGGATTCTTCATGGCGATCGCGGATCAGCCGCAGGGACCCTACGAGCTGATACCCTTCGGCGTCGAACTCTACGACCCTGGTCTCTTCTTTGACGGCGATGGCAGGGTCTTCGTGGCTCATGGCGCCAACACGATCCTGATCACCGAACTGATACAGGATGGTAGGGCCATCAAGGTACCGGGGCGCCCTGTCTACCAGACAGCCTTTGGGACACCGCTTGAGGGATCCCATCTCCATAAGCGCGACGGCTGGTACTATCTCTGCTGCACTTGCCGCGGCTACAACGGCATCGAGGTTTGCCTCCGCTCCCGCAACCTTTACGGTCCCTACGAGGCCAAATTGATCTCTGCGGATGATGCCAACTACGAGGGGGCAGGCGTTCATCAGGGAGGCTTTCTTGAACTGGAAAACGGCGAGAGCTGGTTCTTCATGTTTCAGGACCGGGACTTCCTGGGACGCGTCCCCGTCCTCTATCAGGTCCACTGGCGCGACGGATGGCCGCTGATCGGTGATCCCGAGAATTACTGGCGACTTCCCGTCACCCAGCCGAGGCCTCAACTCCCAGCCTCATCAGCTCGTGTCCCCGATACCTCGGATGATTTCGAGATGCCCTCACTCGGTCTCCAGTGGCACTGGAATCACAATCCCGATAACTCCCGCTGGTCATTGATAGAACGCCCGGGGCATCTTCGCCTCGTCAGTGCATCCGCCCCGGATCTTCTCCATGCGCGAAATACGCTGACCCAGAAAATCATTGGCCCTTCCTCCAGCGCGACCACCCTGCTCGACTGGTCGGCCCTGAGGGAGGGGGACATTGCCGGAATCTGCATCCAAAACATCCCGTGCGCCCACCTTGGTCTGGAAATAAGGAATGGAAAACCGTGTCTCGTCATGGATCGAAACGGAGAGGAATGCGAGGTGCAGCCGTTAGACTCTGCTTCTCCGTCACTCCAGCTCCGCGTCGAGGCAACTGCCTCGGGAGAGGCCCTCTTCTCATGGAACGCGGACGGTTCGACATTCCACCCGATCGGCAAACCATTCGTCATGGAGTTCACGGTAAAGACATTCCTCGGGAATAAATTCGGCCTCTTCTGCTTTAACAAACAAGGCACTGGGGGTGGCCACGCCGACTTTGATTGGATCCGGATTCCTGCAGCCACTCCCTCGAATCACTTCCATGCGAACGAGTGGATTCCCGCCGCCCGCTACGATGTCGAGCGCGGGGTCGACACCCACCGCATCGAGGCAAAGCGTCCGGACCAACTCCTGATCCGACTCTCGGAGGATGACTTCGTCCGGTTCCATCACGTGAAGTTTTCCGAAGGTCTGACGGGCATCCAAGCTCGAGTCCGAGGGCCGGGGTGCGGTGGCACGATCACCTTCCATCAAGGAGACGAAGAGCGCCTGATCGGCACGATGAAGATTCCATCTGAAACCTCCTGGGATCAGGAGCATCTCCTCACATGCCCAGCCACCAGTGCCTCAGGCATTCATCCCCTCACCCTTCGCTTCCACTGCAGAAAGGAAGGGCTGATCAGGCTGAAGGAGTTCCGGTTCGATTAGTAAATTGAATCAGCTTGCGGATACAGATCATGGCACGGAGGGACGGCGGGGAGCCTCCTTCACGGGCATCGAAAGGATGGCCGGCTTGAGTCCTGTGCCCGAAGCGGTCAACTCGAGCGTGCCCGCACCACCTGTCGACTGGACGATGACGAGGGCTTTGCCATTGAAAAGATGACGATGCGGCTCTTGATCGGACTCATGGGAGCTTGGATCGCCGTTACCAACGCCCAAGATCTTGCCAGGTCCCTTGAGTGAGAACGAGATTTCGTTAGCGCCCGTCGGGACAAAGCGTCCCTTGTCATCGAGGGAATCGACGGTTATGAGGGCCGTCTCCTCCCCGTCTCCTTTCAGCTCCGGACGGTTGGCGCTAAGGCGGATCTTCGCAGGTTCACCGGTAGTCTCGATTTTCTCGCTGAGGACCAACTTGCCGTTCTTGTAACCCTTGGCCTCAAGGTAACCGGGAACGTAAGGGATGCTGTCCCATTCGGCATGTGAGTTCGGTTCCACTTTAACACGTCCCTTGGAAACCCCGTTCACAAAGAGTTCCACCTCGTCGCAGTTGCTCTGAGCCCAGATGTCGATCGGTTCCTCCAACACGTC
>CAIZIQ010000188.1 GCA_903933015.1 uncultured Spartobacteria bacterium
CCGAAATCTCAGAAGATCAAGACATCGACACGGAGCAATATATGGCGCAATGGGGCAGCCCCAAGACACCGCGAAGGTTATGGCGATTGGCCAGACACCTTTCAGGGCAGTATCACGCCAAAAAAAACAATCCCTCACAGAGATATGCTGTCGCTGACTGGAGGAGTGATCTTCATTGGATGAGAGATCACCTTTATGATGAAGCCCATCATACATTCTCGTGGCCACGGATGGTCTAGATCTAGCCGTCTCCGTTTCTCATGACTCTCTCGGAACTTTCAGATCGTCTTGGTCGTCCCTCCCTATGGATCAGTCGGATGCGGAAGCAATTCGGATTGCCGGTGCTTGAGCAGTATCCCGAGTCCTACGAGACCTTCCTCAGGAAGATTCGGGATCTCAAAAATCTCGGTGTCTCCGAGGAGAAGCTCGTGAATCTTTGGGATCTAGAAAGGAAGCTCATCGACATCCTGCACCTCGATCTTGGTGACGGAAACCTCTCCAATATTCAGGGCTGCTCCGTGGAGGCCGATCCAGAGAAAAGACTGTTACTATCCAATGCAGATCTCGGCGTTCCTCTGATGGCTTTTGATCTTCAGGCCGGCCTCGATTTTCAGCAGCGTCCCTCAGAACTCTTTGAAGGAAAAGAGATGGGAGAGGATTCGCTGCGTGTCCTCCATGAGTATCGGAAGCTACTTCATGGAATCAGCGAAATCATCATACGAGAGAGCAAAATCCTTTTCGAGGGACTACGCTGGCAGAAATCCGTAGGACTCGATTGCCTCGATTAAAGGCTTTTTGAATTAGCGCAGACACTCCCTGTCAGTTCAATAGAATAGGATATTCCAATGCGCAAAGATCCTAAATCAGGAAAATTGATATTCTCCCCAAGCGACCTGGTTCGCTATCTCGAGTCACCATTTGCTTCATGGATGGATCGCCATCATTTGGAGAACGATGGCCTGCTAAAGCCTGACCCTCAATCCGAGGACATGAAACTTATCGCCGAGTCCGGCATTACCCATGAGGCCGTTATCCTCCAAGAATGGAAAACCAAGGTGCCTGATCTCGTCGAGATCCATGACCGGGACCTTGATGCGGCCCATCAAAATACCCTTGAGGCCATCGCCAAAAAGGCCCCTGTCATCTACCAAGGAGCGCTCCGCCATGAAGACTTTGCCGGGTTCACCGATTTTCTGGAACTCGATCAATCTACCGAAACTTACCTCCTCTGGGACACCAAGGTAGCACGCTCCATCAAGCCCTATTACGCCGTTCAGCTTTGCTGTTACGCGGAGATGCTCTCGCACACCCCGGGAACCTCGATGCCTGAGTTTTTTGGCATTATTCTGGGCACCTTGGAGCGCCCCCAACTTCGTATCTCCGACTACTTTGATTACTACCTCTCCATCAAGGAGGGCTTCCTCAAACTTCAGGCAAGCTACGATGGAGACATCGCCAAACGTCCTGAAGCACAACCCAGGGCGGATCACGGCAACTGGAACTCTCATGCCGAGGAGTATTTCACCAGCACCGATCATCTGGTC
>CAIZIQ010000189.1 GCA_903933015.1 uncultured Spartobacteria bacterium
CGCCCCATCCAGATCACCAAGGACCTGAATTCCTTCTGGAAGGAGACTTATCCGAAGATCAAACCGGAGCTCTCACGCCGCTACCCGAAACACAAGTG
Organism: uncultured Spartobacteria bacterium; assembly: GCA_903933015.1. GTDB lineage: Bacteria > Verrucomicrobiota > Verrucomicrobiia > Chthoniobacterales > UBA6821 > UBA6821. The sequence continues at coordinate 99 of CAIZIQ010000189.1, forward strand.
GCTGTAGTGCGGACTTGGTCTAGTTCTTGGGACGCTCCTTCATCTGGGCAATCATCGCGTCAATCTGAGGAGAAAGCTCTGCTTGCTTCTCGGCGAGATATGCATCACGCCCAAGCCGAGTAAGCTTGGCAACTTCCGCAGCTTCAGTCGTCTTCAGTCCACTGAGACGCTGCTCTGGCGTGAGACTTCGCTTAAGAAATGTTTCAAATTCCGCAGAAGCAGAAGGATCGCTAGCAATCTTTGCGGCATACTCTTGTATCAATCCGTATCTCTCAATGGCGCGCCAGTACTTGTGAAGATTGCTCCGGTAAAACCAGTTTGCGTAATAAGACTTGGGATGTGCCAATCGGACCGCTCCTATGAACGGCAAAAACCAAAGTGGATAGATAAGATTCAGAATGTAATAGCCACCGACAGGCGGCAATCCAACTTGTTGGGCAACTGCCGCAATTAAGCCGACGACTGCCATGACGTATTTGCCTTTGAGAAAGCAGACTACCAAGCAAACAAACCATACAAGCGAGATAGTAATGACAATTATCTGTTGAGTGTTCATAGGGCTACCCTATTACAGAAATTCATATCATCTTACTTCAATATTTATAGACCGTCGATTTATCCTCTCAAAAAACAACCTCCTGAATTGTTCTGGGATCCATACTTCAGCAGAAGCGCGTCGGATGACGCTGGGATTTTGGTGAAGAGCTAGGCGGAGCCGATCGCTGTATTTCCTATACAGCGATCGGCGACAACAACGCTCCTCGCCAAAAGACCAAGTCAGCTAGTTGCTCTTCGGGAACTCGGGTGGATTCTTGACGTATTGCGAATCCGAGGAGCTTGCAGAGGATCCTCCTGCACCACTCATCTTTTCCTGAGTCCAGCTTGCGGACCCACTGATATCCTCACCAAGTCCCTTGACGGTATTGCATCCGGAAAGAAGCAGGGGAGCTATGATCAAGGGAAGGAGCAGCAGTGCTTTCATGTGTGGATCAATAAACCCATCAAGCGTCCGCTGTCATGCAATTTTCTCTCACCTCGATCCGCTACTGACTGGGCGACTACGAGGCCAACCCACGATTTCGGAGCAGTTCCTGATAGGGAATGTACTCTCCGGCATAGAAGGGATACCGCGCCCCCTCGCTCCCTTCAGGTCGGTAGCGCCAGTGCTTGTAACTCCAGAGCCAGAGTTCTGGATGGGTATGAAGGCCGGGTTCCAAGGCGTCCCAGCAGGCTTGGGCAATCTCCTCGACCCCGCTCTCGGCCGTGACGGAAAGCTCCGGCAAATAGCGCACAATGTAGCCGCCGTCCGGGCGCGGCAGGCAAGCGACCGGAACCAAAGCCGCTCCCGTCCGGAGAGCCAACTCGGCTGGAAGGCGGGTAACCGGCGTCAGGAAACGTCCGAAGCAACGGATGATGACCGGGCCCTCGCTCGGCTTGAGGTTCAGATCGATGAGCATCCCCATCTTTCCCCCATCCTTGAGGTGGCGAAGCGTGCGGAGCATGGCCCCCTTCTGAGGCATGATTTCCTGACCCAGAGCGGAGCGCCAGCCATCAAAGAGCGGCCCGAGGAGGGGATTCTTGAGGTTCTGCGCGATGACCGGAAAGTTTCCGAAATGGCGGCAGGTGATCTGACTCAGCCATTCGAAATTCCCCGCATGCAGGCAGAAGTAGATCGCAGGCTTTCCGGAAGAACCATGTTCAGGCATCGGAGCGAGTCCCTCGGTCGTGATGATCTCATCCAGAACCTCCGCGCTCAGATTGGGTGACCAGAGAAGCTCCAGCGCCGTCCGGGCAAAGACTCCATACGACTTGCGTCCGATCGAGTGAATCTCGGCTTCCGAAATCTGCTCCCCAAGGGCCGATCGGAGATTGGCCAGCGTCACCTTGCGGCGATGCCGGTCGAGGCTGAAGAAAATGCTTCCGACAAACGAGGCCAGTGGACCGATGGCACGCCAAGGGAGCAGGCAGACCAGCGTGGAGGCCAGACGAAGCCCCGTCCACTCGAGGCGATAGCGCTGGCGTTTCCAGAAGGGAACGGAGCGCAATGCTGCGGCCGCCTCCCCGTGGCTCATGGCGTGACTTCTCCTGCGGGAATCTCCAACCGGGGAAAGACCGGCTTTGGCTCACCGCATTGATAGCCAGCAGGAAGCACATCGCCTGGATCACTTTCCGTGAGAGCGATGGCCGGCAGATTGATCTGCCGCAGGATTTCCACGGCGGCCTCGGGTGCCACCGGCAGCAACAGGGTGGCGGCCGTGCGGGCGGAAAGGATCAGCGTGGCAAGAACCGCATCAAGGCGATCGGCCTGCTCCGGATCCTTGGCCAGCTTCCATGGAGCTGAGGAATCAACGAGGGCATTGGCCCTGTTGACTAGATCAACCATGGTCTCGATGCCCGCATGGATCTGCGCATCGTCCATCTGGGAGACGAAGGCCTTCACCGACGCAGCATCGGCTGCGAGATGGGCGATCAGATCGTCGGGCAAAGCCTTCGGCTTGGGCGAGCCTTCACGGTAACGGCGTGTCATGCTGAGCGTGCGGTTGACGAGATTGCCGAGGCTGTTGCCGAGTTCGGTGTTGTGACGGAGAAGGAGACGCTCCTCGCTGAAGTCGGCGTCGCGCCCCATCACCGCATCACGCATCAGATAGTAGCGGAGCGCTGTGGTTCCGTAGGTTTCCGCCAGGACCGCAGGATCGACCACATTGCCCGTGCTCTTGCTCACTTTCTCGCCACGCAGACTCCAGAATCCATGAACCAGGAGATGCGGCATCTGCTCATCAGCGAATCCCATCGCATGCAGCATGCAGGGCCAGTAGACACCGTGGGCGGGGATCAGGATGTCCTTGCCGATGACATGGTGGTCACATGGCCAGCGTCTCTCGAAATCGGCCCGGGCTACGGTGCCTTCGCCGCCGTAACCCGCAAAGCTGATGTAGTTGATGAGTGCATCGAACCAGACATAGGTCACGAAGCCCGGATCGAAGGGGAGTTCGATCCCCCAAGAGAGACGGCTCTTCGGGCGCGAGATGCAGAGATCCCCCGTGATCTTGGCAGCCGCATTCTTCAACTCGGTCTGACGAAAGTCGGGGGTGACGAAGTCGGGATGGGTCTCGAGGAACTTCGCGAGCCACTCGGAGCACTTCGAGAGGCGGAAGTACCAGTTCTCCTCATCCAGCAGGATCACCTCTCCCCACTCGGGGCCGAATTCTCCGTCGGGCCCGCGCTCCTTGTCGGTAAGGAACTGCTCCTGACGCACGCTGTAGTGACCGCTGTAGGTCGCCTTGTAGAGCCAGTCACGATCCTTGAGGTCGGTCAGGATCTGTTGGACGGCTGCCTTGTGAACGGGTGCCGTCGTTGCAGCCCAGGCGTCGTAGGAAATGCCGAGGGTCTTCCAGAGAGAGAGGAATTTTTCCGAAATGCGGTCCGCGAATTCCTGCGGCTCGATCCCCTCGCGTTCCGCGCTTTGCTGCACCTTCTGACCATGTTGATCGACTCCCGTCAGGAAAAAGACTTCGCGTCCCCGCTGCCGCTGATAGCGCGCCAGGACATCGGCGAGGATCTTCTCGTAGGCATGGCCGATGTGCGGCGGTGCGTTCGTGTAGTCGATTGCCGTGGTGATGAAGAAAGGTTTCATGGGATTAAATCAGCGGTGCCTTGGGTGTTTCTGCCGTATCGCTCTGCGGGCTTTCACCCGGCTCCTCCTTGGCGATCTTGCCGCCCCAGGAAAGGATCCGGGCCTTCACGCCTGCCGACTCGGCTTCGGCGATCTGGTGGTTGCGTACATAAAACATGGAAAGGCTCGACCACGCCAGCTGGTCGTTCGGTCGGAGTTGAGTCGCCTTCAAACCTGCCTCGATCGCCTCGGGGAACCTGCCCGTTTTCATCAGTGCCATGCCGAGGGCATGCCATCCGTCGAAAAAAGCGGGATCGAGCGCGATGCAGCGGCGGTATTTCTCTACGGCTGCCTCGAGTTCGCCGATAGCGATGTCACCGCTCGCCTCGTCAAAGAGGGCCGTGATTTCACTCTGCGAGACGGACACCGGCTCCTCTCCGGACATGACTTCCTTAGGCTCCCCCGTTGCCCCCACGGCCCATCATCTGGATCTGGGCGGCGGCACGTGAAGAGCGAAGCCACTCCATGAAAAGAAGCTCTTTTTCGTTCTCAAGCAGCCTGTTGGAGAGAGCGGCCTGATGCTCCTTCCACTGCGCCTCGGTCAACGGGGCACGCTTCACAAGGTAAGCAGCAAAGGCTCCCCAGGGAGCGGGTGATAGCCCACCCAACTGCCCTTCCTTGAGGGAGAGGGTTGCGGAGGCCAGGGCCTGCTGCTCGGGGGTCAGTTTGGTGTCAGAAGGGACGGTCCCAGTGAGGGACTCGGTCTGAACTCCGGAAGTTTTCACCGCATCGGCAAAGGACTTGCCAGAGGCCATATCGGCCCGGATCTGCTCGACAGACTTGGTCGCCGCCAATGAAGCGGCCTGCGTTGCTTTCTCCTGCTTCAGGAGCGAGGCAATCTTGTCGCCGACCTCGGTCAGTTCCAATTGATGGGCGGGAGTAACCCCTTCGACCGAGATGACGTAGAAGGAATCACCGTCCTGGATGATGTCCGAGAGTTCGCTCTTCTTCTGCAGTCGGAAGGCTGCGGAGGCAACGGAGGCGGGAACCCCGGACTCCTTGCCCTTCACGCTGCCGTCACGCTCGAGGCCGATGATTTTCAGGAGACGCTGTTTGCCCGTTGAGGCGGCCTTGGAGAAATCACTCCCCTTGGTGATTTCCATGCGGATCGTTTTCATGACCCTCTCCGCCTGATCGGCCAGGGCCTGCTGTGCGGCCGCCTTCTCCTTGCCTGTCAGTTTCTGCTCCGCGGCGGGTAGGTCAAAGGCCACATAGGTGACGTCACGGGTTTCACGGGATTGGAGACCACCCTTGTTTTTGGAATAGAAGGCGGCGACTTCCTCGGACGTGACCGTGGAGGACTTAAGGAAGGCATCCCGGTCGAACTTGAGAATACGCGCGTCGACCGCTTGATAGATTCTGGCTGCCTCGCGTACCTCTCCCTCGCCGATGGCCACAGAGGAGGTGATGATGCGGTGGAGATCCCTGACCTTCAGGGAATCCCTGATGATCTCTTCCATCTGGCGTTCTGTGAATCCGTTGGGAGCAAGCTGATCCTGCAGGAATGCGGCATACTTGGCAGGATCAAACACCCCGTTGGTCTGAAGGACGGGAAGCGACTTGATCACGTCCGCGACGGCCTCGTCGGAGGGATGAATGCCGAGTTCCGGCGCCTGATGACGGACAATCAGCAGATTGAGGATGAAATCGCTCACCGAGGCCTCCTCGCTGGCACCCATGCCACCCAGATCGCGGACGAAATCGGTCAGTCCCAAGGCAAGCGCCAGTCGATATCCCCGGACCTCGCGGTCGATCTCGGCACGCTGGACGACACGACCATAGACAGACACCACGTCGTTGGAGCCGAACTTATGAAACTTGTCGGTCGGGTTGTAGAGCCAGATGAAGGCGATGATCGTCAGGATGGCGATGATCAGCATCAGGACCTGTTGGTTTTTGCGGATAACGGTAAGCATCGGGGCAGGGGTGGGCTCGAATTGGTGATTGGAACCTTCTGTCACTAAAGGGAGTAAGGCTCCAAGGCAAGTGCGCGGGTGAGTTGTTCTTCAAGAATGGGCAGGTGCCGCGAGGGGAACCGGGGACTCCCTCTGTTCAGCACGACCCCTTCTTGCAGCGACGGGCGGGTTGCGATTTATTCATTGTTCACTCCAAGCCAAGCACTCCGGTTCCGTGACTCTTTGTGATTTAACCCAGCTTTATTGCCTCGGCGGCTCCCGCTGACCGGTGTTGCCGCCTTGCTAAGTTTTCTCATCCATGACTATTTGCGACCTGACCCAGTTCTATAGTCCATTCTCCGGGGGGGTCAGGCGTTACGTCGCGGAAAAAGCCGCCCATCTCGAGGCCGCGGGAGAGCGCCATGTGCTGATCATTCCGGGAGAAAAAACGGAGCGCCGTACGGAAGGCCTGCGAACAGTCTACACCATCGAATCGCCGCTTGTCTCCCGGACGGCCCGGTACCGTGCCCTGATCAATCTCAACCTCATCGAGGAGGCGCTGGAGCGCGAACAGCCCGACCTCATCGAATCGGGCGACCCCTATCAGGTAGCATGGAAGGCCCTCGCCTCCGGTCGGGCACTCGGCATCCCGACGGTCGGATTCTACCACTCCCATTTTCCTGACGCCGTGCTCCGCTCGGTGGCGAAGTATTTTGGATCGATCTCCGTCATGATGGCCGAGGAGATCGGGCGGCGCTATGTCACGGCTCTGTACAACCGCTTTGAACGGACCCTTGTCCCCAGTCAAGGGCTCTCCATGCTACTGCACTCGTGGGGACTTGAAAATGTCGAGACGCTGGAGCTCGGTGTCGACACCCGCGTCTTCTACCCCGATGCGGAACGAGGGCGCTCCGCAAGAACGCGTCTCGGATGGCCCTCTGATCGGCAGGTCCTTCTCTACGTGGGCAGACTGAGTCCGGAAAAGAATGTTCGAAAGCTCTTCGAAACCTTTTCCCGACTCCACGAGGGCGACTGCGGGCGATTCCATCTTGCGGTCATCGGGGATGGTCCGCTGCGGGGAGCTCTCCAGCGCCTACAGGAGGAAACCGGGGCGGTTAGCTGGCAGCGGTATTGCAACGGCGCGGCCGATCTCGCCGACATCTACCGCGCAGCGGATCTCTTCGTGCATCCCGGCGTGAAGGAGACCTTCGGCCTCGTCACCTTGGAGAGCCAGGCCTGCGGAACTCCGGTGGTTGGAATTCGTGGCAGCTACATGGATGCAATCAACTTCAGCGGCCTGCACAACTGGTCGGCGGGCAATGATCCGGAGGCATTGGCCGATGCCATCCGGACCGTGGCGACCGGTGATCTGAAGGCATCGGGACTCCGTGCCGCCTCCTCCGTCTCCAGCAGGTACGACTGGGAGGATGTCTTTGCCCGTCTCTTTGCGGTTTACCGGGAAGTCATTGCCTCGTACAACCCCTAGCGAACTCATGGTGTCCTCCGCTTTCTCGTCTCCCACTCTTTCCATCCATCACCCTTCCATCACGGCAATCGGTGACGTCATCCGGCGCTACGAACCACGGGATCGGGAAGCCGTGCGACACCTTTGCTGCGAAACAGGATTTCTGGGGAAGGCGATCGACCCGGTCTTTGAAGACCGGGAGATTTTTGCCGACTATCTGACCCGCTATTACACCGATATCGAGCCCGAGTCCTCCTTCGTGCTGGAGCAGGAGGGCATCGTGAAAGGTTACCTGCTCGGCTCCTACCGCCCCTTTCGTCAGCAACTCTTCAATTTTTTCAACAACATCTCCCTCTTCGCCCGGGGAATGGCGAGGTACCCCTTCTACAACAAGGCCACGCGCGACTTCATCGGGTGGATCCTCCGCACCTCGTGGAAGGAAGTCCCTCAGGCGCCGCGCCGCAGCGCCCACTTCCATTTCAACATCCTGCCCGAGGCTCAGGGCCTGGCAAACAGCAAAGGCCTGATGGACCTCTACCTCCACCACCTGCGTAGCAAGGGAGTCCGCCAGGTCTACGGTCAGGTCGTGACCTTTGAGGGACGCCGGGGAGCGAAGGTCTTCGAGCGCTACGGATTTCAGGTCCTCAATCGCAGCGAAATCACCAAATACCGCAAGACCCATCCGGAACCAGTCTACCTCACCACGGTTCTGAAGGAGCTCTCGTAGCAAGACTGCGAGAGAGGCGGTTAGGCCGAAGACTGAAGACCTTTAGGTCGGAATCATTTCTTGAGGAATCGTTTTCATGCCTTGAAATTCCATTCTTCGAGACGATGGTCTGATCTCCCCGCGGTTCATTGTCTGACCTCACAGCCTTCAGCCTAAAACGCTTCAGCCTCCCCCACCCCTCCCTCATGACCGATACCGAAGCCGCCATCATCCTGAACATGCTCCCTCAGGTGGGTCCTGTCAGGGTCCGACGGTTGGCTGAGCGGTTTGGCTCCCCCTCAGCCATCCTGGGGGCAACCGGATCTGCGCTGCGGGGCGTGGAAGGAATCGGACCCGAGGTCTCCTCGGTGATCACTTCCTGGGAAGAGCACTCCGACCTCAAGACGGAGCTCTCCCTGATTGAAAAAGCCGGCGCGCATGTCGTGACACAAAGCGACTCGGAATATCCCGAACTTCTGAAGGAGATCCATGATCCCCCGATCGTGCTCTATGTGCTCGGCCATCTCGAGGAGCGTGATCAACGCAACGGCATCGGGATCGTCGGCACACGACGCGCCAGCCACTACGCCGCCGATGCCGCCAAGAAGCTTGGCTACCAACTCGCTTACTCCGGCCTCACCATCTACAGCGGTCTGGCACGAGGGATCGACACGGCTGCTCATCAGGCTGCCATCGCGGCCAATGGAAGAACGGTCGCCGTTCTCGGTAGCGGCCTCTCCCATATCTATCCGGAGGAGAACATTCCCTTGGCGGAGAAAATCATTCTTGGAAACGGTGCGGTCATCAGCGAGTTCCCGATGGCCACGACCCCGACAAAACAAACCTTCCCGAAAAGGAACCGCATCATCAGCGGTTGTTCCTTCGGGCTTCTCGTTGTCGAGGCTGGACTCAACAGCGGTGCCCTCATCAGCGCACGCGAGGCCGGTGAACAGGGCCGATCCCTCTATGCCGTCCCGGGACGGATCGACCAACCCGGCACCCTCGGATCCAACCGCCTGATCCAGCAGGGAGCCAAGCTCGTCATTGATGCAGCGGATATCCTCGCGGATCTCCCGATGCTCTTCGCAACTCCACCCGATCTCTCCAAGAGTCGCCCCCGGGTCGATCTGAGCGGTGAGGATCTCCTTGTCTATGAGGCGATCGGTGACGAACCAACTTCGGTAGACACGATTATCTCCAAATCCGCTCTGCCTGCGGCGACTGTCTCTTCCAGGTTGCTCGCCCTCGAACTAGGGCGCCATGTCCGTTCCGCACCGGGCAACAGGATGATCAAATTGATCTGACCCGAATTTTTTTGCGTGGATGTTTCCAAAAGAGTTGAGCATGGGGAAAACGATGCGTGTTCCGAACACCTACAAAAAATCTCCCGTTGCAATTCCGTGACGATGCAATTATCGGTTCACGCCCCCACCCCCTAGCTTGCAGCCTTCAGTCTCTACCCCTTTCAAATGTCGAAAACCCTAGTCATCGCCGAAAAGCCCAGCGTCGCCGCAGATCTGACCCGCGCTCTGGGCGGCAAACCCGGCAGGACCGAGTTTTTCGAGATCGACGACTATATCATCACCTCGGCGGTGGGTCATTTGGTCGAGCTTTGCCTGCCGAATAAAATGACCGGGGGAAAGGGACTCTCCTGGAGCCTGGAAAAGCTTCCAATTATTCCGGAAGAATTTGAGCTTCAGCCTATTGCACGATCGGCAGATCGGCTCTCCGTCGTCAAAAAACTGCTCAAGAATCCCGAGGTCACGACCGTCATCAATGCCTGCGACGCCGGCCGCGAGGGAGAGCTGATTTTTCATAACATCTTTCAACTCACGGGATGCAAGAAACCGGTGAAACGCCTCTGGCTCCAGTCGATGACCAAAGAGGCGATCAAGGAGGGGTTTGCCCATCTCCGGGATGATTCCGAAATGAAGCCTCTTGCCGCCGCGGCCGTCTGCCGCTCCGAGAGCGACTGGCTCGTCGGCATCAACAGCACCCGCGCCCTCACCGCCGTGAACTCGGGCCAGGGAGGCTTTCAGCTGACTCCGGTGGGCCGTGTCCAGACGCCGACACTCGCCATCCTTGTCGAGCGTGAGGAGAAGATTCGTGCCTTCACTCCCAAAACCTACTTCGAGGTCCACGGCACCTTCTCCGTGGCGGCGGGCAGCTATTTCGGACGCTGGTTCGACGAGGGATTCAAGAAGTCCGAGGAGGAATCCGATGCGAAGCCCGAGCGCCTCTGGGATCAGGCCCGCGCCGAGGCGATCCGCGCCAAGTGCAGCGGCAAGCCAGGCGTGATCGAGGAAGTCAAGAGATCGACCACGCAGGCCTCACCACTCCTTTACGACCTGACCACACTCCAGCGCGAGGCGAACGGACGCTTCGGCTTCAGCGCCAAGCGGACACTCCAATTGGCCCAGCGCCTTTATGAGCATCACAAGGTGCTCACCTATCCCCGCACCGATTCACGCTACCTCCCCGAGGATAACCTCCCTGCCGTCAGGGCGGCCTTCAAGTCCTTCGAGGACCCAGACCTCAAGAGGCATGCGGAACACGCTTTGGACCAGAACTGGGTCATCAAGACAGGCAAGGTCTTCAATAACGCCAAGGTCTCCGACCACCATGCCATCATTCCCACCGGAGCCTCGATCGCCGGGCTTGATGATGTCGAGGCAAAGCTCTTCCAGATGGTCGCCCAGCGCTTTGTCGCCGTCTTCTACCCAGCCGCCCGATTTGATGTCACCACGCGCATCACCCGTGTCGAGGGAGAACCCTTCAAAAGCGAGGGCAAAGTCATGACCGATCCGGGCTGGCAGGCCGTCTATGGCAAGCACGCCCAAACGAATGGGGGTGAGGATGATGCCAAGACCTTGGTTCCCGTGGCATCAAACAACGGCCAACCTGAACCCGCACGCACCGATCTCGTCGAGGTGCACGAGGCTCAGACCCGCCCGCCCGCCCGCTTCAACGAAGCCACCCTGCTCAGCGCCATGGAGGGCGCCGGTAAACTCGTCGAGGATGAGGAACTCCGCGAAGCGATGAGCCTCCGCGGCCTTGGCACCCCCGCCACTCGGGCCGCCATCATCGAGGGACTCCTCGGCGACGGCTACGTCCTGCGCGAGGGACGCGATCTCACCGCCACCAGCAAGGGCCTCGCTCTTATTCATCTCCTCCGCCACATGGGCGTCGCCGTCCTTACCTCACCGGAACTCACCGGCGAGTGGGAGCACAAGCTCAAGCAGATGGAGGCCGGTGAATTCCAGCGACCCGAGTTCATGGAGGAGATCCGCGGATTCACCCGCGATATTGTCGCGAAGGCCCAGGGCTTCACCGATGATGCCGAGGGAGCCTTTCCCGATCTCGAGGTCACCTGCCCCAAGTGCGGCAAGGGCCCCTTCAAGGAAAACGTCCGCCAGTTCAAGTGCCGCGAATGCGGGCTCTCCCTCTGGAAGTCACTCGCCGGACGCCCCCTCGAGCGCCCCGAGATCACGACACTTCTGGAAAAGAAAATCGTCGGCCCCCTCGATGGATTCCGCAGCCGCTTCGGCAAGCCCTTCTCCGCAGAGCTGGAGTTCGATGCCGAATTCAAACTCAAGTTCGTCTTCGGAGAGCGCGAGGGTGATCCCGCCGCCGAGGAAGCCCTCCGCAACGCGGATCCCACCGCCCCGTGCCCCGTCTGCAAGAAGGGAACCATTCGCGAAGGCGTCACCAGCTACGTCTGCGACCAATCGATCGGCGCGGAAAAGAAGTGCGAGTTCCGCATGGGCAAGACCATCCTCCAGCGCTCCATCCCGCGCGACCAGGTCGTGAAGATCGCTGAGACCGGCAAGACCGACCTCATTGCCGGATTCGTCTCCAAGAAGGGGCGCAAATTCGCCGCCTACCTCAAACTCGATGGCAAGAAAGTCAGCTTCGAGTTCGAGCCGCGCGAACCAAAGGCCCCCAAGGGAGAGGGCGAAGGCTTGACCGTGAAGCGCGACCGCTTCGGCAAACCGCTCAAACCCAACCTCACGACCGACGCTGTTGCGGAAATCGTCGAGAAGAAGACCGCCAAAGCAGCGAAGCCCTCAAAACCCAAGAAGGCAGCCGCAAAGAAAAAGGCACCAGCGAAGACCAAAACCGCTAAGGCGGCTGCAGAATAATTTTCGCGCAGAGTCAGGGAGAAATAAATCTGGAAAGCAGGAAGTCAGGAAAAGGACTGACACCTGAAGTTCTTGGGATTAGGGAGTAATTATGCCGCTCCAAAGCATCATCGTTGTTGTTGTCCGCATTCTATGCTTCCAGTGGTTTGTAGGGGTAATCATGCAGCTCCCTGCTTTATTCACGACCCTCGGTTTGAGCGCCAAACTCGGAACTCATACTGATTGGTCAACCCTTATCATGACAATCATGATAGCGCTTATGGTTTCCAGTGCCTGCTGGATTTTTTCACCTTGGATCGCACAACTTCTTGTGAAAGGGCATAATGCATCTATTAACCTTTCCAACATCACGCTCTCTAACCTGTATTGCTTTGCCTTAGTGTGGATCGGTCTTTCGTTTTCATTAGCAGGCTTACGCGGCATCTGTGTCGACGCTTATGAAGTTCTTGATAGGGTAAATCATACCGCCTCCTCGATAGTATCTCTTACCAAATTAGCGGGAAGCATCGCCTCTTTGTTCATAGGCGTCCTACCCATCATCTTTTCCGCGAGCTGGTCGAAAAAGCTGGCTGCTCGAGCTCAATAGAATCCCTGCATTCGCTCAGGCGCAGGGATTTTGAATGCGGGGCTAGGCGCGCGAGTGAGGCTGTAGTGAACTACTGCGAACGAGCAGCAACAACGCCCCGCGCCAAAAGCACAAGCCTTCTAAAATTTTTTTCCGGAGCAACTGCACCCACCCCCACACCCCGGTTTCTTGCGGGCTTTTACCCACCTCACCACAAAGAAAGCGACAGCCAAAATAACAAGGCCGAGCGCAATGAGGGTCTGAAGGGTTGGGCTCATGCTCTCAATCTAGCACACCCCTAGTTTTTGGTCTTTGGATTGATGGCAGCGGCGAGACGGCGGACGGCCTTCACGAGGCCGGGATCACCGATCATCTCGAGGGCGTCGCTGAAGGGGAAGAGACGACGGCGGCGAGCGTGCTCCTCCGGCCAGTGCTTGAGGAGTTTGGAGATCTTCATCGCATAGAGTTGGAGGAAGCGACCGTCGGCCATCTGACAGCGAGTCCTGAGGTCCTGACGGAGGGTTCCAAGCACACCAGCCTCCTCGACCGCCTCCATGACGGCAACCTCGTGAGGGGTCATGTCGGGCTCTTGACGCCCCTTCGGAAAGATCCAGCGGTTCCCTGACGAGCTGGTGACCAGAAGGAGGTGGAGCTTGCGGTCGATGAATGTGTAGGGGAGAAGTCCCAGTTGGCACATCCCCGAGGTCTCAGGAATCCCGTGGATGGCCATTTCAGCAGTCTGATACTCATCGCGGCGAGTGACCTCATCCCCGAGGAAATCGGTTTTTTTGAAGGCCTTGCTGGCGGCGGCATCTGGGAAAAAGATTTCGGCCAAACGGAGGGGCGCATGTTCGCCGGTAAACTCATCAATCTTCATCCTCAACCGTCCAATCTTCGTAACATAGCGGATCCGGGTGATCCGTTGCCCCATCGTGAAGGGCCAGAGCTTCTCAAACTGCCCCTTGGTGATCCGGATCTCCTGACCGGTCACGGAGCGACCACTCCGGTCGCGTGCCGAGAGGTAGTGTCCCCGACCCGCCCTGCGGACGCGGAGCTCCTGGCCTCGTTCACGCACGACATATCCCTGTTCGATCTCCACACCACGTCCCAGGGAAATCTTAGGAGGATCCATGGCCAGGATGAATTTTCGTCTGATGGGAGTCGGTTTTGGCATCGGGGAGAATTTTTATGGAACTGATGAGATTGACAACTGGCTCCGCTTAACCATGATGTCAACCCGCCTTTTGGGGCGGAAACGATGGTGGCTGTAGCTCAATGGTAGAGCTCCGGTTTGTGGTACCGGCTGTTGCGGGTTCGAGCCCCGTCAGCCACCCGTTTTCCACGAGGTGGATAGGCTGAAGACTGAAGGCTTTTAGGAAGCATTCACTGACAACGAAAAAGCAAAAGGCCCGGCATTGACCGGGCCTTTGTGTTTGTGAGCTAACAGTCTAAGAGGCTTCAGCCTATCCACCTCCGTTCTGAGCTTCGCTCAGAACGGGATATCGTCTTCCTCGACGGGAGGCTGGGGAGCCTGGGAACGGCCACTGCTGAAGCCGCCCGGGGACTCGCGACGCTGCGGAGGGCGCTCGGAATATTCCTCCTCGCTGCTCCCTCCCCCTCCGCCACCACCGGGGCGGGGACCGAGAAGCTGAAAGCTCTCACCAACCACGCGAAGTTTGCTCCGCTTCTGCCCGGAGGTCTTGTCTTCCCAGCTGTCAAGCTGGAGACGGCCCTCGACGTAGATCGAGCGACCCTTCTTGCAATATTCTCCGGCAATCTCGGCCTGACGGCCCCAGAGGGTGACGTCGACAAAGGTCGTCTCCTCACGCTTCTCACCGCCCTCGGGTGTGTAGACGCGGTTCACGGCGATCCCAAGATCGGTGACGGCGCTGCCCTTGGGGGTGTACTTGATCTCGGGGTCACGGGTGACATTCCCGATGAGCATCACTTTGTTGAGGTTGGCCATAAGAGAGGAGTTTAGGGGATGAAACTGAAAGCTAGGAGGAGGACAGGATTGCAGTTGAAGGGCTTTTCAGCTGTCAGGGTTCTTCCTAACAGCCTTCAGCCTAAACCGCTATAGCCTTATTAGGCAGCCTTCGCCGTCTTCTTGGCGGCCTTGCGGGCCTTGCCAGCGGGCTTGGCAACACCCTTGCGGAGGTAGTTCTGGAGAACGACTTCCTCGTCAAGGGTCAGCTTGGTGCGGATCTTGGCGATCGCGGCGGCCTCGGCCGTGACGACGTAGTTCACAAAGTAGGCACTCTTGAGCTTGTCATGCGGATAGGAAAACTCGCGGCGCTCGAGGCGCTGCACCTGCTCGACCTGCGCTCCCTCGGACGCCAGGGTCTTCTCGAGGCGCTCGATGAGGTCCTTGTTGGTTTCTTCTTTTCCGGCCGCGTTGAGCGCGAGGAGGATTTCGTATCGGTTTTTCATGGTTGGTTTGCGTTGTTATCCTCTGGTTTAGCAGAGAGGGGTGTGGCGTTGTAAAGATTCATTGCGGCGGTGAGGCCCTGATTCACCGCGCAGAGAGCTGCCTCGGAGGCACGCTTGAGGGTCTCTTCGACGGCAGACTGCTCCTCGGAACGGAAGCGGGAGAGGACGTGAGTGGAGAGATCGCCCCCTCCAGAGGCTCCCCCCACACCGACACGGAGACGGGGCACCTGCTCGGTGGCAAAATGGATCAGGACCGACTCAAGTCCCCTCTGACCTCCCGAGCCCCCCTCGCGACGCACACGCAGGGAGCCTAGCG
The DNA here is from genome assembly GCA_903933015.1 of uncultured Spartobacteria bacterium. Taxonomy (GTDB): domain Bacteria; phylum Verrucomicrobiota; class Verrucomicrobiia; order Chthoniobacterales; family UBA6821; genus UBA6821. The sequence continues at coordinate 15,291 of CAIZIQ010000189.1, forward strand.
GCAGTGCGACATCATCCGCGATGACGAGGACCGAGGCGGCCGGGATTCGGTAAAAGCGTGCATACTCCCCCACGGATTCACCACTGAGGTTCATGAATGTGGTGGGCTTGATCAGCGCCAGATCGGTGCCCGGCACCTTGGCAAGCAGGGCGTCCCATTTGGGCTCCTTGCTGAAAGAAGCGCCCAGACGGGATGCCATCGCATCAAGGACGGCAAAACCGATGTTGTGGCGCGTGCCCTCGTATTCCCTGCCGGGATTGCCTAGGCCGGCCACCAAGCGGATACCCGGAGATTCGGAATCCGGCATGGATGGTGGCGGCCTTGGAGGTGAAAGAGTCCGGGAGTCCCGGGACTACTTCTTGGCGGCTTCCGCAGCGCCTTCGGCAGGCTTCTTCTCCTTGATGACCTCGGGGCCCTTCGGCGCCTCGGCTCCGGCAACGGGCTCAACCTCAACCTTGGGTTCGGCCACGATGAAGACGGTGAGATCGGCATCACTGGTTGCCTTGACACCGGCAGGGAGAACCAGGTCACGGACGTGAATCGACTGATTGAGTCCGAGGGCGCTGACATCAACCCGGATGATTTCGGGGAGATCCTTGGGCAAGCACTCGATGTGCAGGGATCGCAGGCTGTGCTCGAGGAGTCCGCCGTAGTTCTTGACTCCGTCGGCATCACCGAAGGACTCGATGGGAACCTCGGTATGGAGAACCTCATCCATGGCCACCTCAAGGAAATCGACGTGGAGAATATCTCCGCGGACCGGGTGATGCTGAACTTCCTGAATCAGCGAAAGCTTGGGAGTGCCGGCAATGTCCAACTCCACAAGGATGTTCTCACCGATGGCGTGCTTCAGGACGGCAGCGATTTCACGGGTGTTGATCTCGAGATTGCTGGGCTGATCCTTGTGTCCGTAAATGACGGCTGGGATCACGCCGCGGGTGCGGAGATGCTTGACGGAATTGCGGCCGACATCGGCGCGGGGCCGGGCGGAAAGTTTGACCTGTTTTGCCATAAGATTCGGAAGTTGAGACGGTTGTTCTGTTAGTTCTTGATTCGGAACAGCGAGCTGACCGACTCGCCTCCATGGATGCGACGGATTCCCTCGCCGAGCAACTCGGCAATGGAAAGAACCCGCACGCGATCCCCCGATCCTTGGCGGACGGGGACGCTGTCGGTGGTGATGAGCTCCTTGATTTCGGAGCCCTCCAACCGCTGAACCGCTAAATCTGTCAGCACGGCGTGCGAGACGCCAGCATAAATATCACCCACCCCCCGGGTCCGGAGCATTTTGGCGGCGCTGCCGAGAGTGCCCGCCGTCTCTGTGATGTCGTCGATAATGAGGACATTCTTACCCTCGACCTCTCCGATCACATGGAGGGCATCGACCTCCGTGGCGGTGCGACGGCGCTTCACGACGATGGCCAGACCGGCTCCGAGAGCCTCGGCATAGGCGCTCGCCATCTTCACACCGCCGACATCGGGGGCGACCACGACGAGATTCTCGATCTTCTTGCTGCGGATGTACTCGACCATCACGGGCATGGCGTAGAGATGGTCGACAGGTATGTCGAAGAATCCCTGGAGCTGCTGGGCATGAAGATCCATCGTCAGGACACGGTTCACTCCGGAAGCGGCCAGGATATTTGCCACGAGCTTCGCCGTGATGGGAACGCGGGGCTGGTCCTTGCGGTCCTGGCGGGCGTATCCGAAGAAGGGAATCACCGCCGTGATCCGTTGGGCACTGGCTCGGCGGATGGCATCCACCATGATGAGCAGCTCCATGATGTTGTGATTGGTCGGCGGACAGGTCGGCTGGACAATGAAAACGTCGCGGTCACGGACATTGTCATTGATCTTCACGAAGGTCTCGCCATCAGGGAACGAAGTGACCGTGGCATCCCCCAGGGGCTGGCCGAGATAGTCGGCGATATCCTGTGCCAGTTGGACGTGGGCTGAGCCGCTGAAAATCCGGAGGTCGGGTGATCCGTTCATGAATAAAGCGCAGACTACAACCACCCGGCACGGCGGCGCACGACAGAAATCGGAAAGTGGGAATTTTTATGACCGAATGGGAAGAGCCGAGTGCTCGCGCAGAGAGAGAAAGTGGATTGGAACCATTTTTGAGTTCCTGTGTTCCATATTAAATTCTCTCTCCCTCCGATTCTCGTTTTGCTCCATCCTCATCCAGCCCATCATCCCCACATGACTCCCTTCCTTCACTCGGCGCTTGTCATCTTCGCCGCCCTTGCCATCGCGGCCATCCTCACCCGGATCGCCTACGCCATCACTGACAAGATCGCCCAGGCTCCCTGGCTCGACCTCTTCGTCAGCCTCTTTACCTGGGCCCCGTGGGTAGCTGGCGCCCTGCTTGAGGGATGGATCGGCGTCGCCGCAGCCGTGGTCGCCCAGTTGGTATTCCTGCATATTTTTTGCCTCGTGCATCGTTTTCTCCGGAGCTTCGGCAAAAAGAGAGGGCGCACCCTCACTGATGCCCAGGGACGCGTCCTGGGCCCGCTCCGCAACCAACTCTGCCTCATGGTCCAGACTCCGGCGATCCTGGTGTTTGCCCAGGTGCGCCTCGCGGAAATCCTGCTTTATCCCGCCATTGCATGGCTGGGCAAGCTCCCCACCTACCGCTCCTCAGAGTGGGTCAACCTCTCCCGTCACAAATACGACGGTCTGATTGGCTATGACCTCCTCTGGTGCTGGTACTGCGACTGGATGACCGGCATCTGGGCACTCGGCAGCGAGATGCTCCGTAACATCGAGTCCTTCTGGTGCCCGATCCGCTTCCGCTCACCGGTGAAGAACGCCAACATTTCGATCGACTTTCCAGATGTCGCCAAGTGGGCTCCGGCTGACGGTACCATGGAGGATGCCGTGCGGGCCTTTGAAGCCCACTACGACGGGAAGATTAAGAACTCCTGGTGGGGACATCCTGACCGTCGGTCTCACGAGAACCAGCATTGATCTTCCGCAGGATCGAACCTAGCAGCG
>CAIZIQ010000190.1 GCA_903933015.1 uncultured Spartobacteria bacterium
CACCTCGGCGGGGACATCCGCTCCGAGGTAACGGGCACGCGGCCCCATGTCTCGATGAGTCAGCTTGAACCAGGCGCGGGCAAAGGCATCCGCAAACTCCTCCGGATTCTCGAGGAAACGGCGGGAGATTTTCTCGTAGGCTGGATCAACCTTCAGCGCGAGATCCGTCGTGAGCATCGTTGGCAGGTGACGTTTCGTCTTATCAAAAGCATCGGGAATCACATCGGCGGCATTTTTGGCCACCCACTGGTGGGCTCCGGCAGGGCTCTTGGTCAGCTCCCAGTCGTAGTTGAAGAGATTCTCAAAGTAGTAATTGCTCCACTTTGTCGGAGTCTGCGTCCAGGTGACCTCAAGGCCGCTGGTGATCGCGTCGGGTCCTTTGCCGCTGCGGAAGTTGCTGATCCAACCGAAGCCTTGCTCCTCGATGGGGGCAGCCTCTGGTTCTGGACCGACGTGGCTGGCCGGGCCGGCTCCATGGGTCTTACCAAAGGTGTGTCCACCGGCGATGAGGGCAACGGTTTCCTCGTCATTCATCGCCATCCGGGCGAAGGTCTCGCGGATGTCGCGCGCCGAGGCGATCGGGTCAGGATTGCCGTTGGGGCCCTCGGGATTCACATAAATGAGTCCCATCTGCACGGCGGCTAGGGGGTTTTCAAGCTCTCGGTCTCCGCTGTAGCGCTGGTCGGCGAGCCACTCCTTCTCGGCACCCCAGTAGATCTCCTCCGGCTCCCAGATATCTTTGCGACCACCGGCGAACCCGAAGGTCTTGAAGCCCATCGAATCGAGAGCAACATTCCCGGCGAGAATCATAAGATCAGCCCAGGAGATTTTACGTCCATACTTCTGCTTGATTGGCCAAAGCAGGCGGCGCGCCTTGTCGAGATTGCCGTTATCGGGCCAGCTGTTAAGCGGCGCGAAGCGCTGGCTGCCGTTGCCTGCGCCACCACGTCCGTCCCCGGTGCGATAAGTGCCAGCGCTGTGCCAGGCCATACGGATGAAGAGGGGCCCATAGTGACCGAAATCGGCGGGCCACCATTCCTGCGAATCCGTCATGAGCGCCTGAAGGTCTTTCTTCACGGCCTCGAGGTCGAGGCTCTTAAATTCTTCCGCATAATCGAATCCCTCTTCCATCGGATTCGTCAGCGGGGACTGCTGGTTCAGAAGCTTGAGGTTCAGCTGATTCGGCCACCAGGCAGCGTTATTTGAGGCTCCGGTGATGGCTTCTTTACGGATGGCGCCTGAAAATGGGCACATGGATTCGGTGGTCATGATGGTCTGCTGTTATTGAAATGATGAGGGGTGTTGAGGGAATGATAGAGCCGAAGACTTATTGTTAAAATACTTGTTACCTGTGATAACCATAGGCAGAACCTATGGAAATGCATCAACTTCGCTATGTCGTTGCCGTTGCACGGATGGGGAATTTTTCCAGAGCGGCAGAGCAGTGCCATGTCTCCCAGCCATCACTCAGCCAACAGATCCTGAAACTCGAGGAGGAACTGGGGGAGAGACTCTTTGACCGGACTAAGAGGGAGGCACGCCCGACATCGCACGGAGAGGCGTTTCTGCGACGGGCGGTACGCATTCTGGAGGAGGTGGATGGGGCTCGG
>CAIZIQ010000191.1 GCA_903933015.1 uncultured Spartobacteria bacterium
CTCCCTCGGTAGCATTCTTGATGAACTCAACAAAACCTATCGCGGCTTCGGCGAACGAATCCTCGACGAGCAGGGTGAGATCCGCCGTTTCGTAAACATCTTCGTCAACGACGAGGATGTTCGATTCCTTCAAGAGAGGAATACTCCAGTCAAAGAAACGGACGTGATTTCCATTGTCCCAGCGATAGCGGGGGGATAGTTGGAAACGGGCTTACTTGGGCGAATCGTATTCCCTCTTGATCCATTCTTCCAACGTAGGCCCCTCTCCACCCTCCATCTTGTTGAAGTTGCTCTTCTTCAAGAGGTCTGCAAGGAAAGCCTCAACCCGCTCCCTGGGAAGCCACTTGGTTTCAATAAGTTGGAACTCCCCATAGACCAGACAGTCAGTCATCATCTCTCCCCAGTATTTGGAGGTATGAGCCCATGCATGATCCACAGTCAGAGGGCTGCCGGGACCCGAGATTCTCTCAAACCCACCACACCCGTCATTGTGGAGGTCCGAAAAAAAGCTCTCGCTCGTGGACTCATCATGGATGAGGTAGCCGCTTGCTAAAATCTCTCCCATCTCCAGATCCCACACGAAATCGACCTTCCAATGCCTCGACCAATCAATGAGCCACTTCGGCGGCATATCGGTTTCGTCATATAAATACTCCCAGGAGCTTTCCCGGAGAAAGTTGCTGATGACTTCGATCTCTGCCTGATCAGAAACGTCGTTAAGAGATGTTTTTTTTACTTCAAACAAGGTGCTCCTTTATCAATGCCAACATATCTTGGATTTTATTCCTCATACAGTTTTTGACACCTATTCAGGTATTGATGTTTTCGGTTGGTGAGGAGTTGGATTGATTAGGCCATGACCGAAAAAATGTGTCTCCAGATAACCCACGTGAGATTTCTTGCCGTTTAGATAGCTTCATACGAAATCATCCATCCTTTCCCGAAAAGCATCTTGGAATGGCAACGCAAGCAACTCATCGAGATTGACCTCTCCGCAAGAGGCTAAACTCCGCCTCAACCCTTTCAGCCTGCATCCCTCAGTTGTGGAATCGAGATCTGCGGGATCGTAGCAATCGAGAACACGAGATTTGATATATGCCCTGTAGTGCAGATGAAGAGGCATTTGGCTCATGATTGGTCCGAATCCTCCGGTCTTGTGTAGTTCCCTTTGCAGGATGTCATGTATTGGCTGGCCAGCTTCCCCGCTCGCAATTGCCACAAGGATCCTCCTGATTCTATTTTGGGTAAAAAACTCCCTAAGCTGTTTATTAAGGGGATTGTTCCTCCAACCATCTCGTTCGATGCCGTCATGACGATCCTTAAATAAAAGCAACCCCAGGATAACTGATAAAGGGGGTTCACACTTGAGAGAGCGTGCAGATTCTCGGTGTTTGATGTTCCAGAGATCGAGCTTCTCACGAGCTTGATCCAATGAGTAATCCGGGATCTCTAAATTCTCCTTCCTAACAAGCAGGGTCGATGATGACGTTGTGCCGGCGACTGTATTCACTGACTTCCGAAAAGGAAGCAATGCCAAGGCAATCGTACCTAGTCCTCCGAGAAGGAACTTGGAACGGGTGATTGGGAGATCGACGGGACTTGTGAATTCAGTGCTCATGCGTTGGATCGACAGTTGGAGAGTGTAAACGAAATGCCCTGCTGCATGCGATGCGCTCGGCAATGACTTGCTGGGCGCGTTCAGCCCGCTTCCTGAGAGCGCGAGCCTTGTGCTTTCGGGCGACTTCCCTATTGGCGTAGATGATTTCCTGGAGTCCGTGCATGGTCGTAGTATGGCTTGGGTTGTAGGTCGCTGGGCGTCCTAGGCTTCGTAATGGGCCGCCTCGCAGAGGAGGGAATCCCGGAGAACACGGGCGATCGATGAATCACTTGTGTGGAGGCTGCGACGAACCCGCCGCTTGGTGTAGTCCGGCAGGTGCTCGGTGTAGTGGCACCACCAGGTGCCGTTGTTGTTCCAAAGATGATGGAACGGATTCTTGCTGATTCTGACTGCCAGTGTGGGTTTGTGACTCATGTTGGTGTTTCCTTTCTCGTTTGAGGTGAAACACCAGGAACCCGGGCAATAAAAAAAGCGCCCTCATGATCAGATGATCAGGAAGGGCGCTTTACAAAACCCGGAGAGATTTTTGTTCGGAGGATTTCTCCCTCCGCACATCGAGTGAATCGCTTCACTCAGCCACCGTAGGATTTCTCCGTCCCCGGTTGGCAGTCCATGGTGTGACCCTAGGACATTCCTGATGTTGCGTAGAACATACCACCCTCAATCACCGATGCAAATGCTCCGTGTGTCATAGGGAATTATGCCTTACGCACATTTGCTACTCTAATACCTCTAATACTGCCTTTAAAATGGTAAGAGGGATTCCCAGGAGTTCACTCTTTAAGTGCGCGATTGCTCCAAAAGTCTTTGGCTTCGGCAACCATAGCTTGCTGAATACCAGCAAGATCTTTCCCGGACTTAATTGCTCTGTTCGCCGCGCGCCCTAGTGCTGGGTAAAAACCCAATTTCGTTAGATGGTCAATCTGGCTCTCAAAAATAGCCTTAAGTTCAAAAATGACCCAGCTCAGTTCTTTGGGGTATGGAGTGAAGACTACTTCATCACCCTCGAATCGTCCACGTCCAGGATCGTCGGTAATGATGAGATTAGCGCCTGCAAAGGAACGTACGTCAGGATGATCACTCCCCTCGTCGATCGCTTTTTCTAAGGAGATTAGTTTTTCAATATTCATTGGTACTACCGTGTGAGTTCATACTACTAAGGCCTCCTCAACGAGCTTGGCAAGGCGGCTTTTGGCACTTGTCTCGGTCTTGATACGCCATGCAATAGCCATCTCACGGGTGTACTTCTTGAGCCAGGACGGTTGGATGGAGGGGTATCCCTTCATCGTATTGCCAGCTATTTCAGGGAGGATA
>CAIZIQ010000192.1 GCA_903933015.1 uncultured Spartobacteria bacterium
CTCTTCAACACCAAACTCACCGGACGTCTGCGGGGTCTTCTCGGTTCCCAACTCTCTCCGGCTCCAGAACAGGGTTACTCTCAGGTCGCCTTCCACGTTTCGGGAAGCCCCCTCAATCCCAAGACCGATCTTCTCCAGCGCCTTACCGGCCTGAGGATCGGAGGCGACCTCGGCGGACTGCTTCAGGGGCTGTTCGGCCGACCAGTCAACCATTGATCGACTTATGCGCGTGATTGCCGGCTCGGCCGGGGGGCTCACTCTTCAGGCACCAGGAAAGGGCACAAGACCAACCATGGACAGGGTGCGGGCTGCGATCTTCTCCTCACTGGGTGAACGAGTTCCCGGAGCCCGGATTCTCGATCTTTTTGCCGGAAGCGGTGCTCTCGGCATCGAAGCCCTCAGTCGGGGTGCGGCCTCAGCAACGTTCGTCGAACATCATGGACCGACAGCAGGACTGATCAGAAGAAACCTTCATCTGACTCACTTGGAAGGAAGTGTTCAGCAGATGGATACCTTCCGCTTTCTCGATCTCTATACGGAACCCGAGAGCGTCGACCTGATCTTTGCCGACCCACCTTACCTCAAGGAAAGTCGCCCGGTTCCCGGTGAATCCACCAACCATGCCGACACCTTGTTGAATCACCCGGCGATACCCAGAGCACTCGGTTCCGAAGGACTTCTCATCCTCGAATGCGAGCGCAGACAACCCCTCCCCTCGCTCCATTCTTGGGATATTCTTTCTGATCGGAATTATGGAGAGTCCCGTATCCTGATCCTACGCCAAGCATGATGAGAAGATTCATACTCTTCCTCTATAACCTGCTCTTTGTTCCGATCCTGCTGATTCTCCTGCCGGGTTATCTGATCCGGATCCGAAAACGGGGAGGATATTCCAACAAGGCGCTTCAACGCCTAGGCATCTTTGATCATGAAACTGCGGCCAGAATCGGCTCGGGAAGAATCTGGCTGCATGCCGTCAGTGTCGGAGAGGTAGGAATAGCGCTGAAGCTTGCCCATGAGTTGCACCGCCGAAATGAGAAATCACGCTTCCTGATCAGCAGCACAACTTCCACAGGGCTGGCAATTCTGGAGAAGTCGGCTTCCGAATGGCTCGAACCCGTTGCCAATCCGATCGATTTTCCAATCATCACTTCGCGACTTATCCGGAAGTTGCAACCTTCCGCCCTGCTCATGATTGAAGCCGATCTCTGGCCCAACCGCATTGCTGCCTGTAAAGCACTTGGTATTCCCGTGGCCCTGCTCAATGCCCGACTCTCCACCCGCTCTGAGAGACGTTTCCGCACGGTGAGGCCCTTCACAGCCCCCTTGTTCAACCAACTAGACCTGATCACCCTCACTGATCCAGAGGATCAGAGACGCTGGATCTCCCTGGGAGTGCAGCAGGGACTTCTCAGCCTGACGGGCAACATCAAACATGATTCCAAGCACACGGCCATCTCCTTCCGGAATGGTGATCCCATCCTGCTTGCCGCCAGCACTCATGCAGGGGAGGAGGAGAAAATCGCATCTGCGTGGATCACTCTCAAAAGGGAATTCCCCAATCTCCGACTGATCATCACACCCCGTCATGTGGAGCGTCGAATGGAAATCCGGGAATCATTGCGAGATCTCGGGATCTCCTGTGGGCTACGTTCCGAGGGAGCGAATCTCTGCGAGGAACCCCTTCTGCTCGACACTACGGGAGAACTTGATTCCTGGTATTCCAAAG
>CAIZIQ010000193.1 GCA_903933015.1 uncultured Spartobacteria bacterium
TAGCGTTCGCCCTTTCAAGATTGCTATGGAGATTTTTTGGCGAGAAAGCAGTGAGGTGAGGACGCCGGGATTTTAGTTCGGAGCGAGGCCGAAGACCGAGCTGTGTTGTTACACTGCGAGGGATGAGAACAATGCTCTTGAGCCAAAAGGCCAAGCCTTCACTAGAGCCACTTGTGTTTCGGATAGCGGCGTGAGAGCTCCGGTTTGATCTTCGGATAAGTCTCCTTCCAGAAGGAATTCAGGTCCTTGGTGATCTGGATGGGGCGGCGGTTCGGAGCCAGGATCTCGATGGTCACCTCGGCTTTGCCTCCCGCCAGCTTCGGTGCGCTGGTGACTCCGTAGAGATCCTGGATCAGAGCGCTCATGGTGACCTGTCCCGTCGGTTTATAGAGGAGTCGTGCTTTGCGCCCACCGGGGAGTTCATGCCGCTCGGGTGCCAGTTTTTCCAGGGTGGCGCGTTGAGACGGAGTGAGGAGGGACTGAAGGGCCGGAATCGCTGACTTGTCCTTCACATCGCGGTATCCCACGGCTCCTTCGCACCATGTCTCCAGAGCGAGGAGATGATCCGTTTCGTCGAAGGTAGGGAGCCCGAGTTCGGGATGGTAATGGGCCAACCATCGGACGCGCTGCATCCATTCCTCGGTTTCTTCCTTCCATGTGGGGAGGGGAAGATCCCCCTCGGCCAGGGCTGCGGCGAGAACCTTGGAGGCCTCATCGCAGGGTTGGGCATCCCGATGAACCGATTCAAGAACAAGATCGCGGAAGACTTTTTCGGAGCGTTTCACGACGCGGTTTGTTCCCGTGTCGAAGAAGTAGTCGTTCCTGTCGGTGAAATCCTCGGGGAAGAGCTCTCGCAGCATCTGCTCATCGATGGCCGTGGCCATGGAGAGTTGCACGCGCACATCACCGCTTCCCTGCCCGATCTCGCTGATCTCCGCCGCCACCAGGAGGCGGCTCTCTGAGGCCGCACTTTCCTTCGACAGTAGTCCCCGGCGACCATGAACCACATCGCAGAGATTGGTTCCGGCTCCCTTTCTGCGGGCGACCTGATCGGCGAAGCCGGCCAGGATGCACTTGGCCAGGGCTTCGTCGGGTGCCGCCGGGGCATCGACATCAAGACCCTGACGTTCGGCAAGATTAAGGAACTGATCGTAGACCTTGGCCGTCTGGCGGGCAGCATCCCCGTGGACTGCGAGTTGACGGCATCGGTCGGCACGAAAATCGTTCTTCTCTGCCCAGCGAAAGGCACGGGCCATGACCAGGAAATCGGAACTCCCTCCACCAAAGAGATCCTGTCGTTCCTCCTCGGTGCGTCGGTCGGTACGCAGCAGCAGGGGGCGCGACTGGGTGAGCGCCGCCATCAGCGCAGCCTGGCGGACACAGCCGAATTGCTGCGCCGCTAGGAGCATGCGGGCGTAGCGGGGATGAGTTGGGAAGGCGAGCATCCGGTGACCGAGCGGGGTAATGGATCCCTCGTGATCCACCGCTCCGAGATCCCTGAGCAGGGTCTCTGCTTTCTCGAGGGCGTGGGATTGGGGGGCATCGAGCCACCGGATCGCATCCATCGAGGTGAATCCGGCAGCCTTCAGGGTCAGGAGGACCTCGCTCAGATCGACGCGGTGGATTTCGGGGGCCTCGCGCGGAATGCGTCGCGCATGCTCGCGCTCCGTCCAGAGCCGGAGGCAGACACCGGGAGCGGTTCGTCCTGCGCGTCCCGCACGCTGGTCTGCGGAGGCACGGCTGATCTTCTCAATCAGAAGGGTGTTGATGCCTCGTCGAGGATCGAAGCTCGCGATGCGGGCCAGTCCGCTGTCGATGACACCGGTCACCCCGTCGATGGTCAGCGAAGTCTCCGCGACATTGGTGGCGACGATGACTTTCCTCGCGCCGCCCGGGGAAACGGCGGCATCCTGATCCGCGGGAGTTAATTCCCCGTGAAGAGGCAGAATTGCCACACTATTGGGAAGGCGCATCCGGAGCGTGGAAATCGTACGCGAGATCTCGTAGGCGCCCGGCATGAAGACCAGGAGATTGCCCGGCGTTTTGGAAAGCATCGATGCGGCGGCCTCGGATGCCAGATCCCACGGCTTTTCATCACCCGGATCGCGTGTCAGGTAGCCGATCTCGACGGGATGGGTGCGTCCTCCGGAACGCAGGACGGCGCAGGGCTGCAGGTATTCCGCGAGCGCCGAGGTGTCCAGAGTAGCCGACATTACGATGATCTTGAGATCAGGGCGCCGCGTCGCCTGGAGGGCCAGTGCCTGGGCAAGGGAGATATCGCTGTAGAGATGACGTTCGTGAAATTCGTCGAAGAGCAGTGCACTGACGCCTTTCAGATCTGGATCTCCAAGCATCTGGCGCACGAGGATTCCTTCGGTGACGAAGAGGAGGCGTGTGGATGAACTGGAGGCATCGTCCAGGCGGATGCGATAGCCGACCTCGTCCCCGATGCGCCCGTTGCGTTCACTGGCGACGCGGGCGGCGAGCATTCGTGCCGCAAGGCGGCGGGGTTGCAGGATCACGGCGCGTCCCGTGCCAAGGATCCCTGCATCGAGGAGCATCTGCGGGATCTGGGTGGATTTTCCAGAACCGGTCGGGGCCTCCACGATGAGGCGGTTTCCACGGGTTAGTTCGGTGATGATCCCCTCACGAAGTTCCTCGATCGGCAGGTCGGTCCGTCGGGGGGCGGCACCATCTTGAATGTTCGGTTCTGGCAACATGCAGCCACATGGTGTAGCTACAAATCATGCTGACGGGCAGACATTTTGCCATTCTGGTGATGAGCGCATGGTGCGGCATCTGCGAAGGTGCGCCATTGCCATGGCTGGGAGTTGCTCCGATGACGGACTCGCAGAAGCAAGGAGCGCTTTTCCTGGATGACCTGAGCATTCCCTGTCCCGGAGAGATCTTTGCGGCGCTTGATAAGGCATGCCGCCCGAATTGGGTCACACTCGTTACTCCCGCGACCGCCCCCGTTACAACCGAGCGCTCGCAACTGGCCCTCTCCGTCGGAGTCCTTGCCGCGAACGGCTATATCGCGGTGAAGGCCCAGGATGGACAGCAGGTCAAGAACGTCGGGCGTGAACTGATGGAGGAGGCCAAGGCGCTTGGAGTGAGCCAGAGCCTGATGGGGAGGGGAAACAGTTTGATGGAGTTTGCTGACAATGGGGACTGGGATGCTCTCTCCGATGAGCTCGAGGCGACAGAGAACGAGATCAAGACCACCATGGTAGGACAGAAAGACCGTGACCTGGTGACCCTGACATCCGCGGCCGCATGGCTCCGCGGAATGGAAATCGCCACAGGGATCGTGCTCGCCAATGAGAAGCTCCAAGGCGCGGACATTCTCCGACAACCCGATCTGACCCGTGAGTTGGCATCCCGGCTGACAGGTCTGCCGGAGCGGATGAAGCGCGGCGTTCTGGTTCCCAGGGTGAAACAGACTTTGGAATCAACCGCCCTGCTTATGGAAAACAATGATCCCTCCAAGATGCGTGAGAATTTCCGGAAGATCCACGACGACTGCACCGTGATCGTGAAAGAAATCCTGACCTCTGCCACGGCCCAGTCTTCGCCTGTTCCGTCACCTTCCAGCACTCCGTCCAAACCATGAAGAACATCGCTCGCTTCTTCCCCGCGGTATCTTTCCTGGCACTGAGTCTGCTCATGGGTATTCCTGCGGCAACCAGAGCCGAAGCGGGCGCGGAATCGAACACGTTGTTACCCGTCAACCCGGCACTCCCCGTGCCCACCGAGGCTCGCCGGCTGGCACTTGAAGCGGCTGGAGCCTTCGTGAATGATGGTTTCAGGATCCGTGACGGGGAGTGGAGCGGAACCCTCTCAAAGGGGACGCCCGCTTTCCTGCGCGTCACCCTGTTTCAGGGAGAGAGCTACTGGTTTGTCGGTGCCTCTGGCACGCCTGGTGCCGTGCTGAGGATCACCATGTATGATGGCGCAGGAAAGCCGATAAAAACCGAACAATGGAAAGATGGAGCACAGGGGGGCGGTGCCCGCTGCGCTGCCGGTATTGCCCCGGGGAAGAGCGGCAAGTACTTTGTTGGAGTCGAGTTGATGGGAAGTCCCGCCGGCCTCCCCGTCGACTATTCCGTCGTCTACGCCTACAAATAAAATCCGCCCATGTCCGCCACACCTCCCACCAAGGAAACCCTTACCGGGGCACCCGTGAAGCACTTTTCCATCTTCCTTCACAACAAGGTCGGAGCCCTGCTTGAGGTGGTTAAATTTTTCGAGCAGAAGGGAGTTGTTGTTCTTGCCTTTTCCATCGTTGATTCAGCCGAGTCAGCCATTGCCAGGATGATTGTCAGTGATCCGGCGCTCGTGGCAAAGCTGCTCCATGAGAGGGACATTGCGTATGTCGAGGCCACCGTCCTTGTCGTGGAACTTGCCGAGGGTGCGGCCGATCTCGGTCATGTCCTGAGCTGTCTTCTCATGGCCGAGGTAAATCTGCTCTTCAGTTACCCATTGCTCGTACGCCCTCGAGGGAAGGCTCTCCTTGTCCTCCATGTTGATGACAACGAATGTGCCTCCACCGTCCTGCAAGGGGAGGGTTATCAGATTCTCACCCAAGGAGATCTTTCGCGGTAGGTCGGTGAACCCGAAGAAAATTCCTCAAGTTTTTGTCAAACGAGGAAGTCTCGACGTAAGGTCGGGAAAGCCATCACTTTGAATTCTTAATACTTGGAGGGGTGGTAGAGCGGTTTATTGCACCAGTCTTGAACCCTGTGAATGGGATGAGCAGGTAAGACTGCCGAAGGCAGCCCCCAAGGGGCGAGACGAGCGGGCGCGAGCGAGTCCAACCGAGGCCACGGGAGTGGATCGAGTAAGACTGCCGAAGGCAGCCCCTCAAGGGGCGAGACGAGCGGGCGCGAGCGAGTCCAACCGAGGCCACGGGAGTGGA
>CAIZIQ010000194.1 GCA_903933015.1 uncultured Spartobacteria bacterium
CCTCCAGACGGAAGACTTTGCCATTGTAGAAACGGATACCCTCAAAGACACCATCCCCATAAAGAAGTCCGTGATCAAAAACCGAGACCTTAGCCTCGGACTCAGGATAAAAAGCGCCGTCGATATAGATCTGCATGACTTTAAGATTATGCGGGTATTTGTCTAAGTTTACAAGAGGCGGCTGATGGAGCACCGAGCGGAAAATTGGGAAACCGAACCGCACAGGACGGAAATATGTGATGGCATGCCCTTGAATAAGGTAAGGCAATTTATTATTGTTTTTTTTCGATGAATCAACGGCCCAAAATCGCAGATGCCAACATGCTGGCAATTATTGCGAAATGCCTACTTTTCGGAGTTGCCCGTCCGATTACCAGCCTGCTTGGGGCCTGTGGTGGTAAGACCCACAATGGAGCTGAAACCAAGACACCCATTCTTTACCGATTCTTCTCCCCCATAGCTCGCGTGATCAACTGGGCAGCACAGGGAGCCATCACCATCAGCCAACCCTCCATGGACTATAACCCCATGGAGTGGAGAAGAAAGCGCCTCGCAAGCCAATGGGCTTCAGAGATCACTGGAATTGAGGAGGTAATTTTGGATGCCCAAACCAGAGATTATCTAAAGAGACAACAATCCGTACCACCCTCCGCAACCTCCTCCAATGTCGCGACCTTCACTGTATTGGTGGGCTTCCACACCCATATCAACTATTTCCAGCAGTGCATTGAATCCATTGTAGCGGCCTCCTCAAAGTCACCCGACACCTTCCTGGAACTTCTGCTGATCAATGACGATCCAAATGTCGACTCCGCGGCACTAGAGCAGATGGTGGCTACAACACAGCTTCAGAACCTCATCCGCTCGAATAAGGTGAATCTAGGCATCTGCCGCTCCATCAATGCCACTATTCCCCATGCACGAGGGGAATGGATACTTCACTTAGACTGCGACGACCGACTGGATCCTAAAGCCATCGTCACTCTGCGTAAGGTCATCGAGAAGCATCCCGGGATACGGTTCATCAGTTCCAGATCGGCTGACATCGACGAAAAGGGACGGATTCTTGCTTATCGACTTCGCGACGAATCTCCTGTTGACCTGATCCAGAACAATTACGCCAGTCACCTCAAGGCCATCCGCAGAGACTTGCATAAAGATATTGCGGGTTTTGATCCCTTCTTTGAGGGATGCCAAGACTATGAATTCGCTTTGAGAGCCGCTCTCTTCGAGCGACTTTTATTCATACCCGACTATCTCTACCAGTACCGCTGGCATGAGAGCAGCCAGACTGTAGGCAACTGTAATCACCAGAACGAAGTAATGCTCCGGGTACGTCAGACCTATCTCCTAGCAGTCCACTGGATACTTAATGGCATCAGCCAAGTCTCTTTGAGCATTTCGGGTGATCATGCAGATGATTGGAAAAATAAAATTTCGACCCCAGGCGGCACAATCAACCTGCATCTTGGACTTGAAGCCTCCTCTCCTTTTTCTCAAAAACTCCACAAGCTCATGATCATCAAGGCTGCAACGTTAACTATAGAAGCAATCTCCATGGGAAAAAGAGGAGATTGCAAGGCAATCACCATTTAAAGAATCACTTCTGGTAGGTCTGCTTTCTGTGTCTTAGACTACCCTTTTTAGTCGCGGAGAAATTCAGCTCTGCTGTTGCCTTTGCCTCCCTAGCCTTCTGTTCGGCGAGAGCTTGCTCCAGAGGTGCATCCAAAGCATTTCCAGCCAGTGCTGAAACCACCTCCACCTCGCACCGTGGGATGAATTCATCCACGTTTAGGTTGTCCCTGCATTGGACAACCACGTGGTATTTCCCTAGGGGCAAATCGACTGGCAGGACACATTCAGCTCTGAACCCACACTGCTCGAGTAATGGATCGTGGGTTACCTTTAGTAAATCAGGGCGTTTTTCTTGAGTAACCGTAAGAACCACTTCGGGTTTTCCACCATTGCATGGAATCAGCCGGACTGTGATGGGATTTTTGATCGAATAGTAGCTCGAGATCCATCCCCTCACCATCAGTCGTCTACCTACTCCTGCCTGAAAAAAATCCGACATCCCCACCATGATGTGTCGAAGCCCTGCATCCGCCTCGTCCAAGGTCCCCCTACACTCCATAGGCGTATTGTCTTTTTCCAAGCCGAGGAAACCATCCACGGTTCTAGCAAGAGCAGATCCCTCGGTCTGAACAAAAGCAATAAATCCCACCGAGAAGACGAGGTAACAAGCCATGATTCCTGCTTTTCTCCTCCATCCCTCACAGGAATAAACAATCCAAGCTACGATCGCACCCGTGGCGCAAAGATAGTTGATGATAAAGTAGGCCATGAGACAG
>CAIZIQ010000195.1 GCA_903933015.1 uncultured Spartobacteria bacterium
CACCTGCGGCTGATCTGGGCGCAGGAAGTTTGGATGGAGGGCTAGGCGCGCGAGGGAAGGCGTAGTAGTCCTACGACGACCGAGCAGCAACAACGCCCTACGCCAAAATCCCTGCGTCCCCTATTCGACGGTGACGCTTTTGGCGAGATTCCGCGGCTTATCCACGTCGCAACCCAGTTCCACCGCGATGTGGTAGGCAAAGAACTGGAGAACGATCGATGTCAGGATGGGTGTGAGAATCTCTGGAGCATCAGGGATCAGGATGACGTCGTCGCAGACAAGTGCGAGTTCCTCTCCCTTACCTTCGGTACCGATCGCGATGACGGGACCTCCACGGGCCTTGACCTCCTCGATGTTGCTGAGGTTCTTGGAAAAGACCGAGTCGTGCGGAGCGATGACCACGGAGGGTGTCTCGGGATTCACGAGTGCGATGACACCGTGCTTGAGTTCGGCGCTGGGGTAGCCCATGGCGGCGATGTAACTGATCTCCTTGAGCTTCAGGGCTCCCTCGAGAGCGACCGGGTAGTTGTATTGGCGGCCCATAAAGAGCATGACCTTGGACTGGGCATACCTCTTCGCGATCCTCGCGATCTCCGGTTCGAGCTTGAGTACCTTTTCGATCTGACCCGGCAGGGCTTCGAGTTCCGCAATGATACGGCTGCCAGCGGAACTGGAGAGGTTACGGATGCGACCGAGGAGGAGTGCGATCAGGGTGAGCACGGTCACCTGGGAGGTGAAGGACTTGGTCGCCGCGACCCCGATCTCGGGGCCGGCATGCATGTAGACGCCACCGTCGCTTTCCCGGGCAATGGTGCTGGCAACGTTATTGCAGATGCCGAGAGTGCGGTGCCCCTTCCTTTTACTCTCACGGAGTGCGGCGAGGGTGTCGGCCGTCTCACCACTCTGGCTGAGAACGAAGACCAGCGTATCCTTGGTCATCGGCAGGTTCCGGTAACGGAATTCGCTGGCGAACTCGCATTCGGTGGGGATCTGGGCGAGATGCTCGATCAGGTATTCGCCGACCATGGCGGCGTGCATGGCGGTTCCGCACCCGCTCAGGACGATGCGTTCGATGGTGCGGAGCTCCGCGTTGGTCATGTTGAGTCCGCCCAGCTTGGCAGTCGCCTCTTCATGGGAGAGGCGGCCACGCAATGCATCGGTCACACTGCGCACCTGTTCGTGGATCTCCTTGAGCATGTAGTGGGGGTAGTCCCCCTTGCCGACATCCTCGTCGGTCATGTCGACGGTCGTGACGTTGTAGTCGGCACCGTTCCCCTCGACGGTGGAGAGGGTGAAGCCGTCACCGGTAAGAGCCGCTACTTCGTAATCATTCAGGTACACGACGTCGCGTGTGTGTCCGACGATGGCACTGACATCGCTGGCGAGGAAGTGGGCCCCCTTGCCGATGCCGAGGACGAGCGGACTGCCTCGGCGGGCCCCGATGAGGAGGCCGGGAAGCTCCGCATGGATGACGGCGACCCCGTAGGTGCCGGTGACCAGACGGAGCGCCTCGCGGACGGCCGAAATCAGGGCTCCCTGAGTTCGGTCGGAAGAGCGGTCAAAGGCCCTGCCGATCAGGTGAGCAAGGACTTCCGTGTCGGTCTGGGAAATGAACTGGTGCCCCTCTTCCTCGAGTTGGGCACGGAGGGAGGCGTAGTTTTCGATGACTCCGTTGTGGACGAGAGCGAGCTTTCCGGACCGGTCGAAGTGAGGATGGGCATTCTCCCGGGTGACCTTCCCGTGCGTGGCCCAGCGGGTATGGCTGATTCCGGTGGTGCCGCCGATAGGGCTCTGACCGATGGCCTTGCGTAGGTCGTCTATGCGGCCGACTTCCTTGCGGACAGAAATCACCCCCTCCTCGAGGGTGGCGACGCCAGCGGAGTCGTAGCCCCTGTATTCCAGACGACGGAGGCCCTCAAGAAGGATGGGCACCGCCTCGGAGCGACCGACATATCCTACGATTCCGCACATAAGGCTTAAAAGTGAAGGGGAGGTTGTTGAGAAAAAGAGGCGCCGACATACCTGACAGTCACCTCGTTTCAAGTGATTTAAGAGGATGACAAACGAAGGGACTCTTCGCAAGATGCAACGCGACCACCCTCTCCAGAGTATGTCCGTAAAACACGTCATCGCCCCTGCCGCCCGCACACTCGCCATCATCATGGGAGGAGGGGCTGGATCACGGCTTTTTCCCCTCACCAAGGATCGGGCCAAACCGGCCGTTCCGATCGGGGGCAAATACCGCCTGGTGGACGTTCCCATCAGCAACTGCCTGAACTCCGGAATCCGCGGAATCTATGTGCTGACCCAGTTCAACAGCACATCGCTCCATCGCCATATCAACGCGAGCTACAAGTTCGACAACTTCAGTCCGAGCTTCGTCGAGATCCTCGCCGCCCAGCAGACCCCCGAGGGGTCAACCTGGTATCAGGGAACGGCCGATGCCGTGCGCCAGAATCTCCGCACCTTCCTGGAGGGAAACTACGAGTACTTCATCATTCTATCCGGCGACCAACTCTACCGCATGGATTACCGTGACGTGCTCCAGCAGCACATCACGGGCAACGCCGATCTAACGATCGCCTGCATCCCGGTGAATCGTGAGGCGGCCATGGGATTCGGCATCATGGAGACGGATGCCAATCAGCGGATCACCCGCTTTGTGGAGAAGCCCAAGGATCCAGACATCCTGGCTGAACTGCGCATGAAGCCCGAACTTCTCCGGGAACTCGGGGAGTGGGACCAGCAGGAGCTCTACCTCGCCTCGATGGGCATCTATATCTTCAACCGCCAGGTGCTCGTCGACTGCCTCGACAATGATCTGGACGACTTCGGAAAAAACATCATCCCCTCCACGATCGGCAAGAGCAACGTGCAGGCATTCATCCACCGGGGTTACTGGGAGGATATCGGGACGATCCGTTCGTTCTTCGACGCCAATCTGAACCTCTGCGACCCGACGCCCCAGTACAATTTCTACGCGCCCGGAGCACCCATCTACACCCAGTCCCGATTCCTGCCGGCGAGCGTGATCGAGGGGACCGTCATCAACCGGGCCATGATCTCCGATGGATGCCAGATCAGCTCGGCACGTCTCGAGCGCTGCATCGTCGGTATCCGCAGCATCATCAATCCCGGAGCACGGCTCAAGAACACTGTCGTCATGGGGGCCGATTACTACGAGACCGATAAAGGGGGCACTCCATGGGGCGAGATTCCGATCGGCATCGGTCGCGACTGCATCATCGAGGATGCCATCATCGACAAGAATGCCCGGATTGGCGACGGCGTCGTCATCACCCCCCACGACAAGGATGCCAACTCCGAAGGCGAGGGCTATTACATCCGCGACGGAATTGTCGTGATCCCGAAGAACGCTGTCATCCCCGCCGGAACGAGAATCTAGAGACCTGCCCCGAGAATCCTTTGTCCCATTCATGAAACCATGAAACGTCCTCTTCGCCTGGTCCTGCTCCTGGGGATTCTCCTGCTCCTTCCCGGGTGCCTCTACGACAATCCCCCCTCGGGACCTGCCAAGAGCATCGACACCTGGCTCATCGGCCAGTGGCAGACCCATGACAAGTCGGGACACGAGTACACGGCCATTGTTACCCGCCCTTCCTCGGACCATTACCATCTCAGCATTCAGACCAAGACGGGGAGACCGCTGGAGTTCGACGGATGGCTCAGCAGGGTGGATGATTTCTCCATCCTGGTCGCCAAATCGCTCAATGAGGGCCCCTCTCTTGGGAAGTATGCCCTCTATCACTATGAGCTCCTCGCCCCCTCCGCAGCCCCTCCGGGAGGCATTGGTTCCACACGGATCCGTCTGAGCGAACTCCTGCTGGATGATTCCTGTCGCACGCTTGATCCTTACCGCCTGCGCGCGGCCATCCGCAGCGCCCTGAAGGCGGGAACCGTGCTTCCTCCTCACGATGTGGTCGCCGACATGAAGCAGGAGAAAAAGCTGCAAGAGGCCTACGCCGCCGATGCCTCCTACCTCACCGGCTTTGTCTCGCAGGGAAAACTCAAAACCAATGCCGCGGCAGAGCCCGCGACTTCCTCCTTATCGGAGACCATTCCCGGCAGCGTGATCTGGACCAAGTCCGGCGGAGTCACCCTGAAAGGGGAGACGTTCTGATGACGGGGTAAAGCCCGGCACACCGGATAGACTGAAATCCGTGAGGCTGTTAGCCTTTGCATCAA
Source organism: uncultured Spartobacteria bacterium (assembly GCA_903933015.1). Classification (GTDB taxonomy): domain Bacteria; phylum Verrucomicrobiota; class Verrucomicrobiia; order Chthoniobacterales; family UBA6821; genus UBA6821. The sequence goes on from CAIZIQ010000195.1 coordinate 4,207, forward strand.
TTTCATCCCCCCATTTCACACCTAATCGTCTAAAAGTCTTCGGCCTAAACTCCTTTTTCCTATGTCCAAACCAGCAGCCACAGACTCACGCATGGAGAAGATTGTCAGCCTCTGCAAGAGGCGTGGATTCATCTACCAGTCCTCCGAGATCTACGGCGGCATTGGCGGCTTCTGGGACTACGGCCCGCTCGGAGCTGAACTGAAGCGCAATCTCCGCGACACCTGGTGGCGTGCCATGACCCGCGACCGGGACGATGTCGTCGGCCTCGATGCCACGATCATCATGCACCCCTCCGTCTGGAAGGCCAGCGGTCATGTCGACACCTTCGCCGACATGATGCGCGAGTGCACGATCACCAACAAGCGGGTCCGCGCCGACCATGTGGAGCCGCAGGGCGGTTCCGTGATCCGCTTCAGCGGGGCCAAGGCACCCCAAGCTCCCAATGGGGGTTGGAATCTCGACCGCACTCTTACCGTGCTGATGAAGCAGGGGGAGCATATCGAGAGCTTCCGCAAACGTGTCCGCCAACTCGTTGCTCAGAACGCCGGCGCAGCAGCGGGAAAGCCGGAGGAGATAGAGCTTCTTGGCGAGGAAAAAATCGACGTGATCGAGGGTTCGGTGGACTTCCATCCCGAGACCGGAGGGTTGCTCAACGAGGCACGCCCCTTCAACCTGATGCTCCGCACCTATGTGGGACCGACGGCCACGGAGAACGATGTCGCCTACCTGCGTCCGGAGACCGCGCAGGCGATTTTCGCCCAGTTCAAGAACGTCTGTGATTCCTCCCGCGTGAAGGTCCCCTTCGGTATCGGCCAGATCGGCAAGGCCTTCCGCAACGAGGTCACTCCCAAGAACTTCACCTTCCGATCCCGCGAGTTCGAGCAGATGGAGCTCGAGTTTTTCATCCGTCCAGACGAGGCGGTCCAACTGATCCACGGGAAGGTTGCGGCATGGAGCGAGGAAGCCGATCTGAGCGAGCCAAAACCCGACTGGGGTTGGGAGATGTGGCACCGCTACTGGGTGTCGCAGCGCACTGCCTACTATGCCTCCATCGGCCTGGGCACTGATGTCCTCGACTACTACTGGCAGTCGAAGGCCGACCTGGCTCACTACGCCCGGGCCTGCGTCGACATCCTCTACAAGTTCCCCTTCGGCACCGACGAACTTGAAGGAATCGCCGCGCGCGGCTCCTTTGACCTCACCCAGCATCAGGTACACTCGGGCAAACAACTCGAGTATTTCGACGAGGAGCTCAAGACCGCCTGCGACGCGCTGACTCCTGAGCAAAAGGCCGTCTTCATCGAGGAGACCTATGCGGCGCGCACCAATCCCGCCATCTCCCGCGAGGAGATCACGGCGACCTGCGAAAAGCTTTTCAAGGGGCTCTACATCCCGCATGTCATCGAGCCCTCCGCCGGACTCGACCGCCTGGCGCTCGCCATCCTCACCAATGCCTTCGAGGAGGAGGAAGTCACTGACGAAAAGGGGAAGACAGAGATCCGCACGGTGCTCCATTTTCATCCCCGGATCGCACCGATCAAGGTCGGCGTCTTTCCCCTCCTCAAAAACAAGCCGGAACTTGTGGCGAAGGCCCGTGAGATCGTCGCCATGCTGCGTCCGCACATGAGCGTCTTCTACGACGAGACTGCCGCGATCGGCCGCCGCTACCGACGCCAGGACGAGGCCGGCACACCCTTCGGTGTCACCATCGACTTCGAGACCCTCGGCGAGGAGAACCCGGAACTCAAGGATACCGTCACGCTACGCGAGCGTGACTCGATGCAGCAACGCCGTATCCCGATTGCTGAACTTCTCCCCTTCCTCCTCGGGAAGATTCTCTAGGCTGGTTCTTTGTGCGCAGGTCTTTGTTGCTGCTCGCTCGCAGTAGGTTCAACTACTGCTTCACTCACACGCCTAGATCTGCATCAAAAACTCCTGCGCCTCGATGACATCGAAGTCATCAGCCACTTGTAACAAATCAACCCTCTGACTTCGATTCGATTTCTCCCTCGGCAAGTTGGGTCATGATGCGGTCGCCGGGCTTCACCTGCGAGGCCTGGGTGATCACCTTCCCCTCGGCAGTTCTCGTGATGCTGAATCCACGCGCAAGTGTCGCCTGCGGACTGATTGCCGAAAGCGCCGTGCGGACACGCTCCAATCTCCCCGTGTCACGCTCCATCCGCCGCAGGATCTGTGAGTCGAGTCGGTCTTTCAGGGCCGCGACGGCTTGCCTTGCATGGATGATGCGCTGCCCGGGGTGTGATGAGGCAAGCAACGCCGCCGCCGTATCGAGTGTTGCGACGATCCGTTCCATGCGACGATCCACGCCTTCCGAGAGGATCTCCCCAAGACGATCACAGGTCTGACGCGCCTCACCCAATCTGCGCAGAGGTTCACGGAAGAGAGCGGAAGAGGCCATGAGCCTCTCTTGGGATCGACGACTTTCCAGAAGCGCCATGGTCTCGCGACCGATCCTCCAAGCCATGGAACGGCATCGGTCGATCAACTCTGCCCCGTCTGCAGCTATCAGTTCGGCTGCGGCACTCGGAGTCGGTGCACGCAGGTCGGCGACAAAATCCGCAATCGAGAAATCGATCTCATGCCCGACGGCGCTGACCACGGGAATTAACGAGTCCGCGATGGCCCGGGCCACGATTTCCTCGTTGAATTCCCAGAGATCCTCAAGGCTGCCTCCTCCCCGCGTCACCACAATCAGATCGACCGGACCGACCGTATCGCCTCCCTCGGAAAGCTCCGTGATGGCGGCGGCAATCTCCGCAGCGGCACCTTTGCCCTGGACACGCACGGGATTGATCACCACCCGGAGTCCGGGATGACGGCGGTGAAGCACCTGGAGAAAATCACGGATCGCGGCTCCTGTCGGCGACGTGACCACGCCAATCCGGCGGGGAAAGCGGGGAAGGGGACGCTTCCGCACCTGATCAAACAACCCCTCGGCAGCCAACCGTCGCTTGAGCTCCTCAAATCTGGCCTGCAGGGCCCCCTCCCCCTTGAGTTGGACGAGGCTCACGATCATCTGATACTGACCGCGGGCCTGATAGACAGTGACCTGACCGTAAAGCTGTACCTGCACCCCGTCGCGCAGTTCGACCTTCTGGCCCGATGCTGAACGGGCAAAGAGCACACAGGAGAGCTGGGAGTGATCGTCCTTGAGCGTGAAGTAGCTGTGCCCTGAGGATTGGCGCCGCAGGTTCGAAATCTCCCCCTCGACCCAGACCGTCCCGATACCATCCTCAAGAAGCGTGGTGATTCGGCGCGTCAGTTGGGCGACGGAGAGAACTTCAGGTCCGTTGGATCCCGATGTGGAGAGATGGGAGCCAGGAAGCGAGCCGGTGGAATTTATTCCGGAAGACTGTGTCAAAGCCAGAGGCCCAGGGGCGGCACCGCCTGCCGGGAGGGAAGTGCCCTCCAACGGGGTCTCAACTTTCTGCGAAACGGATTTTTCTTTCCTCTTCGGCAACACCGGGGCCATGTCAAAACCGAGCTGCAGTTCACCCTCGCCACACTTCTTCTCGGAATTCCTCGCCATGATGGGAGCTCAGGAGAGTTGGGTTCTAAGCGCTACCAGCAGCTTCTCGAGGCGCCTCGGGATCTCGGCTTCCTCCAGCAGCATCTGCCGAGCGGAGGCGCTGGAAACCAATGTGGAGGCCACCAGATCGGTGATGACACCGATGTTGGTGATCTGGTTAAGGTACGCCTCAAACTGTGACGGAAGCTCGATTCCCTGCTCCTTGAAGCGCGCACAGAGGGCATGGAGTTGGGTGACTTTGGCATCCAGATCCGAGGAGTCACCCGGAAGACTCTCAATCGGCTCGATCCGGGCAATCCGGTACGGCTCCTTCTGCTCCCAAGCCGTGAAACGAATACGGCTGACTCCCTGGAGAATCAGATTGGAAGTGCCGTTGTCATTGCGGATACAGGCTCTGAGCAGACCTGCTCCCGCGATCATCTCGACTTCGTTCTCTTCCTGGTCACGGGGCATCGCCATGGCCACCATGCGTTCGCTGCCGAGCGCCTCGTCAAGCATCGCCCGATAGCGCGGTTCGAAGATATAGAGCGGCAACAGGGCATTGGGAAACAAGGTTACCCCAGGGAGGACCATCACTGGAATAACGGCTGGCAATTCCTGGATTTTTTCCCCGTTCATGGAGTCAAGCCTACGCCCGGGCAAGAGAAGCGTGAAATCGAAATCTCCCGGAGTACTTAAAATCCTCACGGAAAGAACTGGGCAGGAGTGGATTCGAACCACTGAAGGCGTAAGCCAGCGGATTTACAGTCCGCCCCGTTTGGCCACTTCGGTACCTACCCGTTTCCTTCTTCATCCGAAGATGAAGGGTTGAAAAGGATGCTATCTCCGACTCCCATCGTCCATCAGAAAGTGCTTGGAACGTGATGAACCTCACTCCACCACTCTGATCGACTCAATGACGATATTCTCAGTCGGAAAATCATTGCTGTTCACCGGAATCCCGCTGATGGCATCAAGCACCTCCAATCCCTCGGTCACATGGCCGAAGACGGTATACTGGCCGTTGAGTTGCGGCATGGCACTGATACAGACAAAAAACTGGCTGCCGTTGGAAGCACGGGTGGGATTGATGGGGTCAGGCAGTCGGGCTGTTGCAACGGCCCCCTTATCCGCCTTCAGGCGGATCTCTGCAGGAATGGTGTAGCCGGGACCTCCTGTACCGGTACGGTCGGCATCCCCAAGATCCAGACCGATCTTCTGAAGGGTGCCGGGGATGAAGCCGAGGCGACTCTTGGGATCACCGGTCTGAACCATCTGGTGGGGAAAGAGACGGTGAAAACGCAGTCCGTCGTAATAATGGCGATGGAGCAGTTCCTTGAAGTTGGCCACAGTCTGGGGAGCGGCCTGCTCGTCGAGAGCAATGATGATCCGCTGGGGCTTCCTCTCTTTCTTCACCTTCACCAGCATGACCACCGATCCGGGAGCGATGCCGGCGTAACGCGAGTTCGTGGCGCATCCCGTGAGGGTCAGCCCGGAAAGGAAGATCAGGGTTATCAGGGATCGGATGTTCATGTGCCAGTGACTTGGGTGATGCTGAGCGGTGTCCTGCTTCCGGTCAAGGGATCGAGGGCGAAAACGGGTATTGCTCCCTCCACGGCGGCACGTTGCAGGTAGGCCAAGGCCAAGGAGGTCTCCCCCGGAAACTGTGGAGCAACACTGGTGATGACACCGACCTCGGCCCCCTCCTCCGTCACGAGGGAGGCGTCGATGCGGAGGGTTGCATCCCCGGCGGCCTCAAAAATCTGCAGCAGGCGGTTGACCCTGCCGATGCTCTTGAGTCGGGAGATGACTTCCTGTCCGGGGTAACAGCCACGATCGTAGTCAATATGGGTGCGGTCGAGTCCGGCCTCCGGCGGGAGTGTCTCCTCGCCGAGTTCAGATCCCCACGCGGGGATGCCCCGCTCGATCCGGAGTCGCTCGATGATCGCGGGATCAAGCAGCGGCGGATGAGGTTCGTGGGAAATCGTCAGGTCACGACCCTGCACGCCGAGGCGGCTGACGCCGAGTCCCGGGAGCTCCTTCCAGGGGTAGGTCGCAGCAACAGGCCCGAAGCAATGAATGGTCTCCGGAGCTCGCTCCACGGCGATGGTGACATCGTCTGCGACGATGTAGCGTTCCAAGCGAGCCACCAAAGCCTCCTCGAGCAAGGGGTGCGCCTCGAGGAGCAGATCCCTTCCCTCGCGCCAGACCAGCAGTGGAGCACAGAGTTTTCCCTTCGGCGTGAGGATGCAGGCATGAAGGGCCGATCCCTCTTGGAGACGATTCAGGTCACGGGTGACCTGACCATGGAGATAGCGGAAGGCATCACTGCCGGTGAGTCGCAGAACCAGCCGTGGGGGCAATAGGAAGCATCCTCCCTCACTCCGCGCACGACGCAGTTGTTCGGCGGCATTCCCCTGATCCATAGAAACAGCGTCGAGTCCCTCTGTTCCCCGATCTTAGGAGGACTTCGAAGCCCTGGATCGGCCAAAGATTCCGAGAAAAGGCTTTCTGTCGGGCACGAAAGCTGTCGTTTCCTTGGAGTGCTCTTTGGCGGCGGGTACAAGGTCCGGAGACTTCGAAACAGAAGCCTCAGGCAGATCTTTCACACTTCCCGCATAGGCGTAATGACGCGCCAGTGAGGCAAAATCATCGTCACCCCAACCCGCCTGCACCGCCCCCATGAGAGCACCAGCCGTGGCGGAGGTGGAGGGGAGGTCAATCCCCTTCCCCTCGACGGCGCGCAGGGCTATCTGGAGATCCTTGAGCATGTTCTTCACCGAGAAGCGTGGGGCAAAATCGCCGGAGAGCATGAGCGGCAGCTTGGCGCCGAGGGCACCGGAGTTTGAAACATTGTACTGGAGTGCCTCCTTGAGACGCGGGAGCGGCACTCCTCCCCGGTCGAGCAGGGCCAGAGCCTCGGCCAGAGCCTCGATCTGGGCCGCACTGATCATGTTCGTCGCCACCTTCACATAGGTGGCCGCACCGACGGGCCCCATCAGCAGGATAGCCTTTGCCGTGGCCTTGAGAACGGGAGAAACACGCTCCAGAACGGATTCCTCGCCGCCGACATAGTAGACGAGTTGCCCCTCGGTTGCGGCATCACGGCTCCCCGTGAACGGGGTGTCCAAAAATGCGGCTCCCTGCTCGGCCACCAGTCGCGCCGCTTCGAGGGTCTCCGCAGGTGAAACGGTCGCATGGTTCATCACGACGTGCGATGCCGTCAGCGAGGAGCCCATGGCACGAATCACCTCAAGGAGAGCCTCCCCATCCCTGACAAAGAGCTGGATGATGTCTGCCGACTCGGCAACCTCACGCGGTGAGGAGAGGAAGTTCGGTTCGGCCCGGGGGGAGCGGTTCCAGACAAAGACAGGATGTCCGGCGCGGCGCAGGGCAGCCGCAATCAGGCTGCCGATGATGCCCATCCCGATGACACCGACGGATGTCTTAAGAGACGGGCCCATCGGGATCAGAAAGTTGCCAAGGAGAATCCTGAGAACTTACTTGGCGGGGGATGCCACAGGCTGGGCAGGGGGCAGATTGTTCTCAATCTTGGCCGCCTGACGCAATTCCTGCATCACACCCTTGAAGATCTCACGGCGCTTTTGGGCCTGAAGGAACTGCATGATCTGTGCCTTGGCTTCGTCAAAGGTGGCCGTTCCCGCAGGCTTCTTGTCGGTTACCTTGATGACATGATAGCCGAACTTGGTTTTCACAGGGGTGGCGCTCACGCTGCCGACCTTTTGGGCAAAAGCCGCATTGGCGAATTCAGGCACCATCTTTTCCTTGGGGAAATAACCAAGATCGCCTCCGCGCTGGGCGGCACCCGGCTCCTCGGAGAGTTGGGCGGCAAGCTTGTCAAAAGGTTCGCCGGAATTGGCGCGGGCGATGGCTGCCTTGGCCTTCTTCTCAGCGGCCTTCTGCTGATCAGGAGTGGCGTTGGGAGGGGTCATGAAGAGAATGTGACTGGCACGGACAAGGTCGGGGTTGGCAAATTCCTTGGTGTTGGAATCATAGAATTTCTTTGCATCATCCTCGGTGACGGTGTCCTTGCCGGCGACCTGTGACTGCATCCACTTGGACTGGCGGATCGACTTAGTAAGGTTGGCAACGAACTGATCCATGGTCAGGCCCGACTTCTGCATCTCGGCCTGGAAGACAGCCTCGGAGGGGAACTGGGCCTTGATCTTGGCAAGCTGAGCATCGATTTCGGTCTGATCCACGGCGATCGCGGCAGCCTGCTTGTTGACAAGCTTCTCCATGATCATGCCGTCGAGGATCTGACGGTACCCCTGAAGCTTCTGATCGGCAGTGAGGGGGGCATTGCTCTGTCCGCTGGCGGCAAGGGCATCGCCGAAATTTTTCTCCAGATCGGCCCTGCTGATTTTTTCTCCATTCACCACGGCGACAGGATCCTTCAGCGCGACAGCCGAGGAGCTGGAGCCGCTCTTGCTCGTGGCGCTCTGGATCAGTTGATTGATGTCGGGCGTCGAAGAGGATCCCGAGGAACTCTGGGCATGGATAATTCCGGCGACCAGACCGGTTCCGAGGACAACGGAAAGAATGATGAGGGATCGTTTGAGCGTCATAGGTGTTGTGGTGAACCTTCTACTTTGCACGGGAGCGGTGAGCGCGCCAGTCGAAATTCGCTTCTTTTTCACCAAGGCGAGCCCCCGATTTTTAAGGATCCTTTACATTCGCGTACCTGCGGGTAGATTCATCACTCCTGCTCACGTGGCGAAACTGGCAGACGCGTACGTCTCAGAAGCGTATGGGGAAACCCATGGAGGTTCGATTCCTCTCGTGAGCACTTTTTTTCTTTCCCGAAGCCAGCTCTGAGCCACCACCCTCCGACCACCGATGGAGATCCAAAAAGAGAATCCCGAACTGGTCCGGGGGCTTTTCTCGGACATCGCGGGTCGCTATCAGATGGTGAACCATCTCCTGAGCGGAGGGCTTGATTTTTACTGGCGCGCAATCGCTGTCCGCATCATCCGCCCGTGGAAGCCAGCCACCGTACTCGATGTGGCCACAGGCAGTGGCGACCTCGCCATGGCCATCAGAAAGGCCTGTCCGGGAGCCCGCGTCGTCGGCGCCGACTTCTGTGCCCCGATGCTGGAAGTCGCCCGGAAGAACGGCCTGCCCGAACTCGTGGTCGCCGATGGAATGAGCCTCCCTTTTGCTGATCAAAACTTCGATGTGGTCACGGCCGCCTTCGGCCTCCGCAATATGGCCTCCTGGGAAAAGGGGCTCTCTGAAATGGCACGTGTGCTCAAGCCAGGCGGGCACCTGTTGATCCTGGATTTCTCGCTGCCAACACTGCCCGTCATCAGGCCACTCTACCGATTCTACCTGCACCACATCCTCCCTCACATCGCAGGGATCGCGACGGGGCGGACGGATGCCTACGAATACCTCGGAGGCTCCATTGAGAAATTTCCCTCTGGCAACGCCATGACCTCTCTCATCGACTCATGCGGGTTTAGGGATGCGATAGCGCATCCCCTCACCATGGGAACTGTCTCGATCTATACGGCTACACGCAAGTAGCGTGAGCTTGGATTGGATCGTACCGATCAGTTGCTGGGCGTGTACTGGGAGATCTTGGTTCCCGAGAGCCCAATGCCCGCCATCAAACCTTTCTGCCCGAAGATGAAGGCCTTGATTCCGTGAAGGGAGTAGAGGGAGGCAGAGCTTGCCACTCCCTTGTCGGCAACCGTGAGGCTCGGAGCCGCACCAAGGTTGAAGCCGGCCGAATTATTCAGATTCTGAAGATCCTCTTTGGTCATGAAGAACAGGGCGTAGGAGAAGGTCTGGGCTCCCATCTGAGGGCCGCCATTCACCGAGGTCGTGTTGTAGTAACCTGCAACCTGCCCTTTCTCGAACAGGACACCATCACCCCGCTGAATGCCAGCCATGAGGAATCCAGCCTTGATAACGGTCGGAAAGATAAGAATCGCGTAGGCTTTCGATCCCAAAGTCTGAGCCTTGGGATTGGAGGCATAAAGGTTCGCAAGCGCGGCTTGGGAATCGGACTGGAGCTGCGCAGCGCTGGCCGCATGGGCAGCGGGAACAAACAGAAGAGCCGTGAGGAGAAGCAGGGAGAGGGCGTGAAGTTTTTTCATGGTTTTTCGGAGTATTGGTTTTTTTGAGGTCAGATCAATCAGATACGCCATTTATTTCAGGAATGTCACCGAGGAGATGGATCCATTGGTTGAAAGGTTCTGGCCGAAGGAAAGATTGGCGCTGACCGGCCCACTTCGGGCACCTGGCACGGAAAGTTTGGGAGGGGAGCTATAACCGGCTCCCCCGTCGATCACCTCATAGGAAATGACTTTCCCGTTTTTGACTAAGGCGGCAATCACAGCCGGCTTGGCGAGCCAGAGTTTGCCTGATCCGGGATTGTAGCGGTATGCGTCGGAAACAGCGTCCAGTTTGTGATTGGTGATCCCATACTTGGAGAGAGCTTCCAGGAGGACGGTCTTGTTCTCCCGGGCGCGCTCCTGATCGGGATAACTCCCGGCGGTTACGGGATGGACCCTGCTGAACGCCTCGCGGAAGACCGCGGGCGAGACCCCCAACCCGCCCGCAACGAGAATGACGGGCCTTCCATGATCCCTAGGGTCGGTCTCATGACCTCCGGAAATCACGACAGGCAGACGGGTGATGGCGTCGGTCTGGGACCAGGATTCAGTTGGGAGAAGAAGGAAGGTGATGGTTGCTGCCAGAAGCGGTCGAAACAAAGCGTTCACGATTCAATCGCCTTAGGAGCCCTCATTCTTTAGATGAGCGGTACGGCTTAAGTTGAATATCGTAGAAAACGGGGTCGTACTTGTACAGGGCCCCCGTGCAGGAATCCACCAACCAACTGATGGGAAGCAAATATAAAGTCGCAAAATTCAGAAGACCAACTTTGTTAAATACTGTTTGAGGCTGGAAGGATTTCTGTTTGTACCCCTCTTTGCTCAGGGTAACCATCTGCCCGACTGATCCCTTTTTAAGGGTTACAGGCGTTGGGGTCAGTCCTCGGTAGGTTCCGTTAACCTGAACAGTGGCACCAGACGGCACTGAATTGATCTGTACCGTCTGAGTAGTTCCTGTGAAGAGCGTTCCGCATCCTGTGAGACAACCAATTAACAGAACAGCGATTGCTTGCTGGAGACCTTTCATGAATCAGCTTTTGTTTGAAGTCCTTACAGGATTTATTTTTATCGAGCAGAAGGATACTTGCTGAGCAGGATGTTGTAAGAATCAGGATTGTACTTGTACATGGCACCCGTGCACGCATCGATGATCCAAGGCAGGGGAAACACCAAGTTGAACAGAGCAACTCCATTGAAGCTGGTTTGAGGAACGAAAGAGTTCTTTTCATACCCATCCTTGCTCACCGTAATCATCTGTCCGGTTGCTCCCTTCTGAAGGGTTACAGGAGTCGGTGTTTGTCCCCGATCCACTCCGTTGACTTTAATATTCGCACCAGATGGCACGGAGTTAATCTGGACGGACTGAGTAGTTCCCGTGAAAAGCGTTCCGCATCCCGTGAGACAGGTCACCACAAGAACGGCAATTATTTGTTTGGGGATGATTTTCATGACCTGTCACGAAATCCTTTAATTTTAAAAGAAGCGAGCGCCGTTTTTATTAGTCCGATAGTCTTGAGTCGCGACAAACAACAGAACTCGCCAGCCTCCTACTTCAGCACCGAGCCCTGGGCCGCACGGATCTGATCCACGACTGGCTTTAGCGTGGGGTCCTCCTGCTCGATGAGATCGAGCTTCACCTTGGCCAGGTTCTTTCGAGCCTCAACTTGGGCCTCCGGTGTGGGCGCATTAGTTGCCGCATTATTGGCAGAAATGAATTTCGGATTGCTCTGGATGGCACTCATCGCCGCCTTCATCTTCATCTTGTCCGAAAAGGAAAGCTGGCTGATCACCTGCTCACGGCATTTTTCCATAGCGGCGAGAACCTGCTGAGGGGATTGCGTCTGCGCCCTGAGTTGGGATCCGAGGGCCAGCAGCATCACTAGGAGTAAAAGTTTTTTCATGGAGGAGTTCATATTTCCGATTGGAGCTTGGAAGTTTGGATGCAGGGCTAGACGCGTGGAGGAAAGGCGTAGTTTACCTACGTCGACTGAGCATCAATAACGCCTTGCTCCAAAATTCCAAGCCTACCGGTTGTTACCTCCCCCATTGAGGATGGAGAGCACCCTCAGAATGGAGATGTAGAGCCAGACGACGGTCACCAGGAGACCGAAGGCACTGTACCACTCCATATACTTGGGAGCACTCTCAGAGGCTGCCGACTGCTGGATGAACTCAAAGTCGATGATGAGGTTCAGTGCGGCGACCACGACAATCACGAGGCTGAAAATCAGTCCGATCTGTCCCCCGCCAAAGATGGAGAGATTGATATGAAAGAATGAGAGGATCATTCCAAGTAGATAGGTGAGGAAGATTCCCACCGTTGCCGCGACCACGATCTTGATGAACATCGGGGTGGCACGAAGGATATTTCCCTGAAAGAGGAAGAGCATGCCGGCAAAGGTGCCGAAAGTGAGCATGACGGCCTGAATGGTGATGCCTCCGGTCCGGGCCTCATACATCGCGGAAATCCCGCCAACAAAAAGTCCCTCGCAAAGTGCATAGATGGGCGCGGTGATCGGGGACCACTCCTGCTTGAAGCAGGTGACCATGGCGAGGATAAAGCCTGCGATGGCTCCGACAGTCGCATAGCCCATGCCTGCGGTGGAGTATCCTCCTCGGGCGGCGCTCCAAGTGTAGGCTGCGCCAATAATGGTAAGGATGAGGAGGATAGCGGATTTATTGACGGTGCCCCTTAGGGTCATGACGCCGGAAGATCCGGCGGCTACATTGAAATCAGCACGTTCAAGGACAGGGTTGGACATAGGTAGGAACTGATACGCCCGAGTGCTTCACCTGTCAATGCGGCCGGATCATTTCAAATCTGTCCTGGGTCCGGCAGTACCAATGGGGTGATGCCATACGACCAATGGTAAAGAGTCGCTCACCGAGGATCCTCTGGGTGGCTGGATCGTAGAGTTCCTCACGTACATGGATCCGCTTGATGAGTCCGATGACCAGGCGGTTCCCACCGATCTGGAGTGTTCCCCACTCTGCGCACTCGATGCTGGCAGGCGACTCGGCGATACGAGGAGGCTTTACACTTGTGGATGGTGCGGTATGCAGTCCGGCCATCTCAACCTCATTGACTCCGTGGGGTACGGCCGCAGCCGTCTCATTCATCGCTTCGGCAAGGGGTTCATCAACCAGATTCACGACAAACTCATGGGTGGAACGGATGTTCCGTGCGGTATCTTTAGGCATACCCTCCTCTCGGTCACCCGGGCAGAATCCCAGGATAGGGGGATTGGCACCGAGGAGATTGAAAAAACTGAACGGGGCGGCGTTTACCTTCCCATCCGGGCTGATCGTCGTGACCCAGGCGATCGGTCGTGGGGTAATGATGTTTACGAGGAGCGAATAGGCCCGGTCGTAGTGTTCTTTTTCAAGGTCGAGTTCCATGGCCTCATCAAATCAGAGGATGTTTTCCTGCAAAGAAAATATGGACCCTAGGAACTCATGAGTGGAATTGCATGAGTGCGAGCTCCAATTTCCCTCTGTTTCTAATTTCCTGATTTCCACACTGAACCTTTTGACCACAAAAAAGGACGACCCCGAGGGGATTTCTCCTCTCGGGGTCGTTAAACCTGGCGACGTCCTACTCTCGCACAACCTATAGATGCACTACCATCGGGGCTGCAGCGTTTCACTTCCGTGTTCGGGATGGGAACGGGTGGGTCCACCGCGCTAGGATCACCAGAGGACGAAACCGGGAGTTACTCATGTTTCCATGATATTCTCAGGATCTCGGGTCTCTAGGGACTCGTAGCTTGCCTTGTCGTTTGTCAGGTTTTCAAAGAACTGCCGCGTGCCCGGATCTTGCGATCCAAGCCATCGGAATTCACTGACATCTGCAGATAGTAGTAAAAATACCCAAACTTCTTCGAGCTTAAGTCATAAAGTAGGATTCACTGCTTAAGGTGAATCCAAAATGAACTAATAAAGCCGAACGATCATTAGTATTGCTAAGCTGAACACATTACTGTGCTTGTACCTGCAACCTATCAACGTGGTGGTCTTCCACGGATCTTCAGGGAGAACTCATCTTGGGAGAGGCTTGGCGCTTAGATGCTTTCAGCGCTTATCCTTTCCGAACATAGCTGCCCGGCAATGCCGTTGACACGAC
>CAIZIQ010000196.1 GCA_903933015.1 uncultured Spartobacteria bacterium
GGCCAACTGACCTTTCCCGGAGATTCCGACGATGACCCACCATCCCTCCTCCTTGGGATCGGCCGCTTCATAGAAACTCCATTCCTCAAAGTCATCCGAGGAAACACCCGGAGGCAGTTCACCGTTGATTCCAGAGCCATAGCCCTCCCAGCTGCATCCTCCCCCTTTTAAGAGTTTTTCCATCAAGGGAAGGAAGGGGATTTTCCCCACGAAAGCCGAGGTCTTCCTATCCACTGTTTCAATGATGTGACCGATGGAATCAAAGTCGGGGAGATCCCCAACACCCAGAAGTTCGCCGTTTCCCTTCCAAGAAGTCCATTCGCTGTATCCCCCCTCCGCTGAGATCCAGAAGGAGATGCCGTAAGGAAATCCGGATTGGGATCTGACTTTGATTTCCAAGCAAATCCCGTCGTTGACAGGCGTTTCCCCTTCCCCGAAACGCTCCTCGTCATCCTTTTCACCGAAAAGTTCAGGAATTCTAGGGAGTATTGTCGCGGTGTGATTCAATCCGCGTGCCTGAGCCCATGCGACCATGGCGTCACGAATGTCGATGAGAGTCATCATTGCAGTGGTAGAAGAAAATCAGGATCGGGAAGTGACATTGGACTCAAGCCATTCGACCAGCGCGTCGCTGGTTCTGAGTCCCTTCGCGTGCTGATCGAAGGTGAGGAATCCGTCCTCGTTGGCATAGAAGGTCGCTGCTTCTCCCCAACCGGAGATGCCGAGGGTGACGCCGTACCCCTTGGCATTGGTGAATTCCACGATGAGCCAGTCAGCAAGCGACAACTCCTCCGCGCGAGCAGCGGCATCTCCGCAGAACTCACGTTCACGGAGGACCGTGTACGAAAAACCTTTATCGGCCAGCCATTCGTCGAGGACGGCTTCCTGGATGTGCTTCAGAAAGAAAAGCGAAGTCTCGCGTTCGAAGAAGGCTACCAGCTCCTTCTCATTGGAAAACTCGGGAATCCAATCCGAGGCAATCTCATCATCCTCCTCATTCCCCATTGAAGACCAAGTACCCTTCTTCAGAGAATTTGGAATCCAGAATCCAAGTTGGGCCGATACCCCACCATGGACTCCGGAGTCGATGGAGACCAGGAGGCCAGCCCCGGCGGAGTCAGCCTCGTCGGCGTTGAGCAAGGGTCGCATGTCGAGGAAGGCCGGGGGCTGGGAGCGCTCGATGGCGGCGATCTGAATGTCGCGTGATCCGGCCCAGTCGATGAGGGAGGTAAGGATTGTTTCTGTAGTCATAGTAAGGTTGGGGATGGGGCTAAAGGGTGTGAGACTGTTATGTGTCAGTTGGGTTGATGGTTGATGAAGATTTGTGATGATTGATATGGCCACCATAGCAAAGGCACAGTGACAGGGAGTGTCGGCAGCTTTTTAGTCCCTCTATTTTTTGGATGAGTGCAGGGCTTGGCTGGAATGCGACGATAGGTTTTGCCCTGATTTAAGAGCAGGAGAGATCTTTTTAACGAAGATCCAAGCCATGGAGCAGCTCAACAAGACGACCAACGAAAAGTACAGGGCCGCCATGCCGAGGCGCTTTGGGAGCGATATCTGGTCGTAGGATCGCTGTTTGGCAAGATGCATTGGCTTCTTCTTCCGAAAGAGCGACAGAACCATCGGAAACATCACAACAAGCATGAGAATCGCTGCCGGTGAGTGAATGAACCAAACGAAGGCTGACATGATCACGAAGCCAAGAACCCATAGCCATCGCGTGAGCGCAACCGCTACATGTCCCCCATCCAGAAATCCCAGTGGAATGAGGTTAAAGAGATTTAAAAACAATCCGCAGATTGCCAACTCGTAGAAATAGAAACTATGGGTGAAACCTGCGATACACCAGCAGAGACAGGCACCAAGAGTACCCACGATCGGACCAGCGATCCCGAAAACAGCCTCCTCCCAGGCATTCCTCATCGGTTCCTTCATATCGATGATTGCGCCGATATAGGGGACAAAGATCGGCATGCTCATGCGGACCCCGTAATAGCGGCCAGCAAGGAGGTGCCCGATTTCATGAATTAATAGAAGAGTGATGAATCCAACGGCCAGTTTCCAACCGAGACGGGATGAATAAAAGGCGATGGAGATGAGCATGGATCCAATCGTCCAGACGGGGGCCGGAATGACCCTAAGAACCTTGGATGCCTCGATAACGGCAAAAAGAACACCTAGCAGCGGGAGAAGAATCCGTTTCGAGATCCAGTCACCGAAACGTTGAAGCGGCGTTTTCTTCCTTTCCTTGAGCCAGTCGCGGAGCGAATCGGGACCTCCGGCACTAAATGAAAGTTCAGTCTGTACAGAAGGAGGGCACGAACTCATGAAAAAAGAGTTTATCTCAATAAACAGGTGTACAGTATCCCACTGGGTAGGCTACGGGAGCAGGCGCTACATAAAGGGGCTGAGGGGCAACAAGCACGGGCGTGGCAGCCATGCCAAGAAGTCCTCCGAGTCCCAGTCCGCAGAGCACCCAACCAAGACCATTAGGGATGCCGGTGCCATACCAACCTCCTGCAGAACCACAACTTCCGCCATACCCTCTCCCATAGCCATAGCCACAACCGTATCCACAGGCACCGGGGCGGTAGTATCCACCACCATTCCACCCGCGGTAGCACTGGGAAGCGCCTCGGTTATAATATTGGCTGCCTCCACCAGGGTAGCAGCCCCCTCCCCCACGAGCTCCACACCAAGGATTGGCTTGGAGGGGTGAGGAGGCAAAAGACAAGAGGAGCATGAGCGTCATCAGCGTTACATGTGTTTTCATACTCTGTTTTTAATGTGAGGTTACGTCAGGGTGTGTCGTGTTGTGATCTTCAGGCACTAGGCCGCAAAACCGATGATCTTTGATGACTCCTGCTGGGGAGCTGCATCGGCGTTGTAAATCTCGGCAAGCGAGAAGTCCTCCTTGAAAAACTCCTCCCTGCTTGGGATGGGTCGACCGATCTTCTCCGCCAGAGTGCATGCCTTACTGTAACTCAGACGAGGGAAGTGACGGTGTGCGATCAGAC
>CAIZIQ010000197.1 GCA_903933015.1 uncultured Spartobacteria bacterium
CCGAGCCAACAAGGCCGCCATCATCTGGGAGGGCGAACCAGGTGAGAAGCGCGTCATCACCTACCGCCAACTCCACCGAGAGGTCTGCCTCTTCGCCAACATCCTCAAGCGCAACGGCGTCAAGAAAGGGGATCGCGTCCTCATCTACATGCCTCTCATCCCCGAGGCGGCGATCGCAATGCTAGCCTGCGCCCGCATCGGTGCCGTCCACTCCGTTGTCTTCGGAGGATTCAGCGCCGAGAGCATCAAGGACCGCCTCGCCGACAGCGGTGCCAAGGTGATCGTCACCGCCGACGGCGGCTACCGCCGCGGACAGATCGTATCCCTGAAGCAGAATGTCGATCACGCGCTCAAGGCGAACGACCAGGTGAGGAAGGTCATTGTTTTCCGCCGCACCAACCTCGACATCCACATCGAGGAGGGACGCGATGTCTGGTGGCACCGCGAACTCGAGTATGTCTCGGCTGACTGCCCCGCCGAGCACCTCGACAGCGAGCACCCCCTTTTCATTCTCTACACCAGCGGATCCACGGGAAAACCCAAGGGTATCCTCCACACCACCGGCGGCTACATGGTCGGCACCTACGCCACCACCAAGTACGTTTTCGACCTCAAGGAAGAGGATGTCTACTGGTGCACTGCCGACATCGGCTGGATCACGGGGCACAGCTACCTCGTCTATGGTCCGCTCGCTAACGGCGCCACCTGCCTCATGTACGAGGGGGCCCCGAACTGGCCCGAGCCTGACCGCTTCTGGAAGCTCATCTCGGACTACGGTGTCACCATTTTTTACACAGCCCCGACCGCCATCCGCGCCTTCATGAAGTGGGGTGACCACTATCCTCAGAAGCACGACATTTCCTCACTACGCCTCCTCGGAACCGTCGGGGAGCCAATCAACCCAGAGGCCTGGATGTGGTTTAACAAGCACATAGGCCATGAGAAATGCCCGATTGTTGACACCTGGTGGCAGACCGAGACAGGCGCTCATATGATCACCCCGCTGCCGGGAGCAACCCCCTGCAAGCCCGGAACCGCGACACTCCCCTTCTTTGGCGTCGATGCAGCCATCGTCGATGATCAGGGCAAGGAAGTCCCTCACGGTCAGGGTGGCAAACTCGTCATCCGCAAGCCTTGGCCCTCCATGCTCCGCGGCATCTGGGGTGACAAGAAGCGCTACCGTCAGCAGTACTGGAGCGAGGTCAAGGGAGCCTACTTCACCGGTGATGGGGCCCGTCGTGACAAGGACGGCAACTTCTGGATCGTCGGCCGCATCGACGACGTTCTCAACGTCGCCGGCCACCGCCTTGGCACCGCAGAGGTTGAGAGTGCCCTGGTCAGCCATCCCGCCGTCGCCGAAGCAGCCGTTGTCGGCCGACCCGACGAGATCAAGGGACAGGGAGTCGTTGCCTTCGTCACCCTCCGCGCCGGCAACAAGCCAAGCGAGAAACTCAAGGAACAACTCCGCAAACACGTCTCCGAGGCCATCGGCCCCATCGCCAAACCTGACGAAGTCCGCTTTGCCGAGATGCTTCCGAAGACCCGTTCCGGCAAGATCATGCGCCGCCTGCTCAAGCAGGTCGCGGGTGGTCAGTCGCTCACGGGAGACACCTCCACCCTCGAAGATTTGAGTGTTCTCACGAAGCTGAGTAAAGGCGAAGAATAGACTTTGGCAGGGCTTGGGATGCGGGCGCCGCGCGGTGTTGCTGCTCGGTCGGCGTGGGACTAACTACGCCTTCCCTTGCCACGCCTAGCGCGGCATCCCTTCTTTCCTTGCGGTTAATCCGCTTCGGCAGTGATTATCCTGACGTCGTGTTACGCCGTTTAATGAACAGAGTGATGATGGGTGTTTGCTTTGTGGCATTGCAGGGAGTGATGCATGCCGATCTCGATGATACTTATGACCGGTTTGTGCTCTCGGCTCACGAGGCGGGGGTGGCGATCTACAAGGAACATGATTTCTACAGCAATGATCTGGCTGATGTGATCCGGTTTGTCGGCTTCACGGACCGGAGGACGAAGGATTCAAGTGGCAAGGGCTACCTGCAGTTCATCCTGGCGGACGGCGGGAAGATCAATGTCCCGGCCCGCAATATAATTGCCATGGTTCTGGATAAGGAAATCGAGCCCCCTGATCTGTGGACATCAGATCAACTGGAAGCCTACAAATCGCTGAGAGTGCGGATTCTACAACTCACCGCGATCAATTCCCCTGCAAACGCCCTTCTGAGTCCCGATATCGCAATCATCGACGCTAATCTCCGCCACTTTGAGACTGGAGATAAAAAATCCGACGGCCATTGGATCACTCCCGAAATGGCCGCTGC
Source organism: uncultured Spartobacteria bacterium (assembly GCA_903933015.1). Lineage (GTDB taxonomy): Bacteria > Verrucomicrobiota > Verrucomicrobiia > Chthoniobacterales > UBA6821 > UBA6821. The sequence continues at coordinate 2,328 of CAIZIQ010000197.1, forward strand.
GGATAGGGTGCGTAGGGATGAGATCGAGATACGAAAATCCTCCTCGCAGATTCAGTCCGACATGGCGTCGTGCTATGACCTGAGCAACTGTGAGATTCTGCGCGGCGAGATCGACTGGCTCGCCAAGCAACCTTACGCTGATGAGCCCACAAAAAAATATCTGGCCGATGTTGTTGCTGATCTCGGCAAACGACTTGAGGCCGTGCAGGCACCAATCGAGGCCAAGGATCGCAGGGAAAAGGGAGAAACTGCGCAGTCTACTCAAACCAGTCACTGATCCCTATTACCCCGAGTGTTGATTCCCTTTACTATTTGAAGAGGCCTTGGAGAGCCTTCTGCACTCCTCCGACGCCCTGCTGTTCGAGTTGCTTGAGACCCTGTTTGGAGAGGATGTTGATACCCTCCCTGATGGCATTATTGATAAGCGGGACGAGGATCTGCTGCGAGACATCGGCTGCAGAGATTCCTGGTCCGCCGCTCCCAAGATTTTGAAGATGGATATCACCCAAGGGAAGGGTCTGGGAAACGCTCTGACCCAGGGCGCTGGCCGCGACGTTGAGCTGTGTTCCCGTCACGAGAACTTTCTTCACGATGAACTTCCGGGAGGAGGATTTTTCCGTTTCCTTGGGAGTTTTTGGTCCTGAGTCGTAGCTCTTGATGTTCTGCATCAGTTTGCCAAGGTTGTTGCCCCGCAGGGTTCCCTCGAGGGTGATGGAGGCTTGGTTGATGAGGATCTCATTGATGACGATCGTGTCGGACAGGAGGGTGTTCCTGTCGACGTTGATGGAGATGCTGCCAACCTTGAGGGCGTAGGATTTACCGAATCCCTCGGGATTACCGATCACGAGTCCGTTCAGGCTGCCGCTCCCTGAGAAGGGGAGAAGAAGTGCTGAGTCCAGTTTGACATCCGTCCTTGTGATTTTTGGTCCGACAGTTTCAACGGCCTTTTTCACCAGGGAATTAAGCGAGATGTAGAGATAGCCGAATGCTCCGGCCGCGGCGACGAGCACTATTGCGGTCAGGATGAGGAGGATCTTTTTCATGAGGTGAAGCAGTGGATCAGTGGATGTTGGATCAGTTTTCCGCCAGATCACCCAATTTCCAGATTATTTTTTAAGGAACCGATCAGGCTTGTCGACGCTGGGGCAGAGGGAACGGAGCTCACATTCCTTGCAGTCGGGATTGCGGGCCTTGCAACGGCGCCGGCCATGCCAGATGAGCCAGTGGCTGAGGTCGGTCCAGGACTCCTTGGAAAAGAGACCCATGAGATCCTGTTCAACCTTGACGGGGTCGCTCTGGGTGGTGAGGCACAGTCGGAGGGAAAGTCTCCCGACATGGGTGTCGACGACGACTCCCTCGTTGATTCCGAAGGCATTGCCGAGGACGACGTTGGCGGTCTTGCGGCCCGCGCCGGGAAGGGCGGAGAGTTCCTCGATCGTGCGGGGGACGACTCCGCCATGCCTATCAAGCAGGGCAGCTCCCATTCCGCGGATCGACTTGGCCTTGTTCCGATAGAATCCGGTGGAGCGGATGAGAACCTCCAGCTCCTCCTGGGAAATGGCAGCGTAGTCGGCTGCGGCGGGGCAACGCTTGAAGAGCGCAGGAGTGACCATGTTGACACGCACATCGGTGCACTGCGCGGAGAGGATAGTGGCGACAAGAAGCTCGAGAGGGTTGGAAAAATCCAGTTCGCAGTGCGCCGTGGGATAGATCCTGGGAAGTTGGGTGGCGAGTGCCTGGGCGCGTTCCTTGCGTGTCATGACAATGGATGGATGCTAGTTTTCAGTAACTTTTTCCGGTTGGTAACCCTCCGCATGGGTCAGGGTGACGGGGTTTTTAATCCCGGGTAGTTCGAGTTTTTTGCTCCAATCACTCCGCAGGAAGTAGAGGGACTCGTTATTCCCCTCGCGCGGCCATCCAGCAATGAGGGCATTCTTACCCGCCCAAGTCCGGTCATCGATCCATGGAAAGCGGTTACGACCCCCGTCCGGCATCCAAAGCAGAGGTTCCAACTCTGGCGCATAGAAGGAGAGAACTCCGAAGAGTTGGTAGGTGGAGGGGCAGAGGAAGTCCGCACCCGATTCCCGGAAGGCTGATGCTATTGAGGCAGCCGCTTTCGGGGGTCCGAGGAATTCCTCAATGCGTGACTGGAAATCCCCGAAGCCCTGAGCTGCGTTCTTGCCGAGTTCTTCCGATCCGGGAAAGCCACGAAGGAAAGAGAAATCCGGAGTCAGTCTCGTGATAGCCACGGGTGAGTCGGACGGCAGCGAGAGGTAGCTGACTCCAGCAACCGCACCGAGATCGGCAATCAGGAGAACGGTGATCGCTGTACGACGCCATGCCCTGCCGTAGCTCTCCCAATCGGCGGCAACCATAATAAGCGCGGTGACGAAGGCTGCCATCGGCCAGTTGGCCTCGATGTGCGCCTTAGCTGCGGAGAATCCGAAAAAGAGGACGACAACCCAGAAAAAGATCCCGAGGAAGCGGAACCTCTCGTCGCCCATTTTCGTGGCTGCTGTTCGGAAGCAGAGAATTCCGAGAATCGGCGAGACGAGGACGACGAGGAAGGTTGCGTAGTCGGTGAGGTTTCCAAAATTGATGAGCGTTCTGTGCTCGTTGCGGAAGCCATGATGGATCTGGTGGAGAAAGGAGACCCAGCCGTGGGTGCTGTTCCACCAGATGACCGGGAGAAACAGCATCAAGGAAACGGTGGAGGCTAGAGCGATACCAAGGGTCAGGCGAGCGCGGCGCCCGGGGTGCTTCAGGCTCAGGAGCCAAAGCGCTCCGAGTCCGCCGTAAAAAAGAACCATGGTGTACTTGGAGAGCATTCCCATACCCGCCGAGGCGCCCGCACCAAGCCACCAGAGGAGGGGCGCTCCCTCGCGACTGCCCCGCCAGGTGCAGAGGATCGCGCAGGCCCAGGCCGGAATCAGGAAGGTATCCGGGGTCATCAGGAGGGCATTCCCGGCGAAGATCGGTGCGAGGATCAGGAAGATCCCTGCACGATTACCGACTGACTTGCCGAACATACTCTCTCCGAGTGCCCGACCAGCCAGCGCGAGGATCACCCCGGAGACGATGGCCCAGAACCGCACAGCCATTATGGAATGTCCCCACAGGGCATGCCCTGCTGTGATCAGCCACCCCGTCAGGGGAGGGTGGTCGAAATAGCAGGCTTGGGGATGGAGGGACCATTCCCAGTAGTAGCACTCGTCAAAGATAAGCCCCAAGCGTGAAGCGGCAAAAAACTTCCATAGGGTGACCGCTGTCAGAAGTCCCCAGAAGCCTCGCGAACTACCCGTCCAATCGGGCGATCCGCTGGGTGTCTGGAGTGTTAAAGCGTTCAAGGGAGGATCAAGGGCTCGTTGGGCAAAAAACTTAAAGGCTTCAAGTCTTCTTAGCCCGGGGCGGCACGATGGAGCGGCCTTGTCCCGAGGTCAAAAACAATCATCGGGAATGTAGGTTAGTCCCGTGATCCCACGGGAGGGCGATTTCCTAAAAAATCGTTCTTTCAGTTGACCAGCGTCCAGCGTCCCGTCATAGTTTCAAACCCCCGACACACTGTCACGGAATCCCCCCTGACCTGTGCGTCGGGAATTCCCATTGCCATGAACTCCGAATTTATCGCTATGCTCGACTACCTCGAGCGTGAAAAAGGTATCAAGCGCGAGACGCTTATCGAGGCCATCTCCTCGGCGCTCGTCGCCGCCTCGAAGAAAGCTTTTTCCTGCTCCCGTGATGTCCGCATCGACATCAATCCCAAGAGCGGCGCAATTCGCGCGTTTGCAAAGCCCCTTGTTGTTGAGACGGTTTCCAATCCCCAAGAGGAGATCACCGTGGCCAAGGCTCGCCTAGTCAACAAGGAAGCCCAGGTCGGTGACGAGGTCGAGATCGAGGTTACCCCGCGTGATTTCGGTCGTATCGCCGCCCAGACCGCGCGTCAGGCGATCGCCCAGCGCATCCGCCAGATCGAGAAGGAGATGATTTATGAGGAGTTCAAGGACCGCGCAGGCGAGATCGTCAGCGGTACCGTCCGCCGTTTCGACCGCAGCGATGTTGTCCTCGATCTCGGAAAGTTCGAGGGAATCATGCCCTCCCGCGAGCGTGTCTCGACCGAGGAGTACAACATCGGCGACCGTATCCGTGCCTATGTCGTGGCTGTCGAGAACGGCCCGCGTGGCCCCGAGATCATCCTCTCCCGCAGTCATCCCAATTTCATCCGCCGCCTCTTTGAGATCGAGGTCAGCGAGATCGCCGATCACACCGTCGAACTCCGCGCCATCGCCCGCGAAGCCGGATTCCGCACGAAGGTTGCCGTCCACAGTGCCAACGAAAAGGTTGATCCGGTCGGCGCTTGCGTCGGCATGCGTGGTGCCCGCGTGAAGAACATTGTGCGCGAACTCAACAACGAGAAAGTCGACATCATCCGCTGGTACGAGGATCCCAAGGAATTTGCCCGCGAGGCCCTCAAGCCAGCGCGTATCCGCAGCATAGACGTTGATGAGGGGGCCCACACGCTTCGCATCGCCGTCGACAAGGAGGACCTGGCCCTTGCCATCGGCAAGCGTGGTCAGAACGCCCGCCTCACTTCCCGTCTCACCGGATGGGAAATCGATATTCAGGAGGACCGTTCCGCCGCAGAAGCCTTCGAGCAGCAGTTGGGTGGAGCCGTCCATGAGCTCGCCGCGGCCTTAGGCATCACCGAGGATGAGGCCAAGGCGCTTGCCGCCGGCGGCATGAATTCCATCGACGTGGTCATCACTGCCGAGGCTTTTGATATCGACGGCATCCTCGGATGCGGTCCTGAAAAGGCCGAAGCCATCCTCGCCGCTGCGAAGAGCCAGGTTGCCGAGAAAGGACAGGCGGCGGCTTAGCCAAGGCGTCTTCCCTCCCTTGAGGAGAGAAGGCCGCAAGAAAATTTCATAATGGCCTCCAAAGCACCCACCACCAAATCCTCCGCTTCCAAGGGAGCGGCCTCCAAGGCCTCCGGTTCCAAAGCACCCGCCCGTTCGGGGGCATCCCGCACGGGAGCCTCTGGCCGTCCCGGCGCAAAATCCTCTTCCAAAGGAAAAGCCGCCCCCGTAGCTGCTGAAAAGGAAGAGGCCAAGAAGCCGGTGGTTAAGACCGCCGATTTACCGACCCTGTCGCTTATTGACGAACCGGCCCCCAAGAAGCGAGTCGTCACTAAGGCGAAGGCGCTGCCCCGTATCGGGGAAGAGGAGCATGCAGCCTCCACACCGGTTCCCGTTCCTGTCCAGGAAGAGGTTGCCGTGACGGAGGAATCTGTTGCCGAGAGCACCGAGTCTATTCCCGAGGGGGAGGACAACCGCAAGGTGATCCATATCAAGCCTCCGATCCAAATCAAGGAACTGGCCATCCAGATGGAGGTTCCCCCCTTCAAGATCATTAAGGATCTGATGGGGATGCAGATTTTTGCCAATATCAACCAGTCCGTGGAGCCCGAGATCGCGGCGAAGCTTTGCGAGCTTTACGGATTCGTGTTCGAGCGCGAGAAGCGCGTTGCCGGCGGAGGTGTCCAC
>CAIZIQ010000198.1 GCA_903933015.1 uncultured Spartobacteria bacterium
AGCGACTCAGCAGCTCGATCTTCACCGGATATTCGCTCATTCGTTCACGAAGAGTCCGAACGTGTTGCTGCGCCAAGACTGTGGTCGGAGCAAGGAAAACGACCTGCTTGCCTCCCATTAATGCCTTGAAGGCTGCGCGCAGGGCAACCTCGGTCTTCCCGAATCCTACATCCCCACAGAGAAGACGATCCATGGGTCGCCGGGATTCCATGTCCTGCTTGATCTCGGAAATGGCACGGAGTTGGTCTGCGGTTTCGCGGTAAGGAAAGCTCATCTCCAGCTCCCGTTGCCAAGGGGTATCTGGACCGAAAGCGTAACCTTGTCCCGTTTCCCGTTCTGCTTGGAGTTTCAGTAGACGCCCCGCATAGAGGAATACCGATTTTTCCGCGGCCTTTCTCGCCTTCGACCACTTGTCATCGCCGAGTGAAGAAAGGTCAGGGGCATGTTTCCCGACGCCAACATAGCGCGAGACCTGCCAAGCCTGATCGATCGGGACAAAGAGACGAGAATCGTTGGCAAATTCCAGCGCCAGCACCTCCCCCTCCGTGCCGTCGGCCGCGGGGAGACGCTGCAAGCCGAGATAACGCCCGATGCCATGCTCTGTATGAACGACAAGCTCCCCCTCGGCAAATTCCGTGAAATCGATGGCGGAACGTGAGGCACGCTGCTTCTCCCGGCGGAGGTGCAACCGCCGGAGCCTCTGACTGGCAGACCTCCCGAAGAGTTCGGCATCGGAGAGGACAGCCAGCTTTCCAGCAGGAAAGCAGAAACCTCGCGAAATGGAGCCAAGACGCATTTCCGGGAGATTCTCCCCCGAGGAGAATTCGGGGAGTGCCGTAGCCAGTTCCCTAAAGCGCTCTGCCTCACCTTCCGTCGCGCTCAGAAGAAGGATACGCCACCCCTCTTTTCTCCATGAATCAAGCTGGCGGAAAAATTCCTGCCTGCGCGTCTCATCAATCACAAAATCACCAGCACCAAAGGATGCAAAAGGAATCGGATCAAAGGCCGTGATCTGGTGCTTCTCCGTAAGTTCAGCAGACTCTAGCGTCGGAGCGGACGAAATAGCCAATCGCTTGCCGGGAGGCATGAACGGCTGCGCCTCGGTCTTTCCGTTCGAACTCTTGTCTTTACTGCCAGCTTCCTCCTCCAGGCCGATCTCAACGACAAGATCATCCTCTTTCAAATAATCAGCCAGTCTGACACTTGGCCGATCCGTGTCTCCCATCTGGATCACACATTCATCGACCTCCCCCACGGAGGTCTGTGTATCCAGATCAAACTCCCGGATCGAGACGATTCCTTCCTCATCAAACTCGAGACGGCACGGCATCGATTGCTGCCATGAAAAAAGATCCAGAATACCGCCCCTCAGGGCGAATTCACCACGACGCGTGACTTGTGCGACCCTCTCGTAGCCTGAATCCTCCAGAGAGACGATCACCTTGCCGGGAGATCCCTTCCAACCCTTGGGAAGGGAGAGAAGATTACCGGTGAGATCAGCCACCGAAGGGACAAGCTCTTCCCATTGAGAGGTGGTAATGACCGGAGCCAAGATTTCGCCGCCTGCAATGCGCCCAAGGAGTGAGATTCTTTCCGAGGCTGTTTCGGGATCGGGGAGGCCGAGACCCGCAGCCGGAATCTCAAGGTCAGGGAAGAGGGTTGCCTGATGGATCCAGACCGCAAGCTCCGAGGCAAACTCTTCCTGGGAACGAACATCCCGGCAGACAAACCAGATGCGTGATCCTGCAGGCATCTGGCGCGCCGTGACAGCCGCAAGAAATGGCCACGCCTGTTCAGAGGCATCACGGATCTCCAAGAATCCACCTGCGCCCTTGCGGGCACTTAATCCGACGAAGAGCTTGCCTAGCCGCGGATGGGCGCCAGCAGCATCCAGCAGATCGTTATGAGCGCCGGAGTAACCCATGATTTTCCAAATAGGTGTGCGAGAGCGCCAGCGAGAGAGAGGGATCTTGAAGGATGACTCCATCCAGCGAGGAAACTGGCATGATGCCGAGACGGGAATTCGTGACCGCCATGGCAACAGCTTTCCCGAGATCAGCAGGACGCAGGTCGCGTTCCAGCACCCCATGATTCCTCTTCACCCAACCAAGTAGGGCTCCGGAGCGGGCTCCTCGCGCAAGGGGAGGCGTGCAGAGGACTATTCCTTTCCTTGTTCGTCTCCAGACGAGCAGGTTGCCCATAGCGCAGGAGATGGCATACCCCTTTGCATCGAGCACGATTCCCTCGTTGGCTCCATTGGCACGGGCTTCAGCAATCGCCTTGAGATGCTCGGCATAATTACCGGATTTCTCACCCCAATGGTCTCCGAGGAAGGGTCTCTGCAAAACCGTGAGGCGAAATCCTTGTGCGAGTTCCGTTGCCGTCGGGAAATGAGTCGGTTCCCAGGTCAGATAGCATCCCGCATGACGAATCGGAGCCCCCGGAGCCCCCTCGCCGGCTGTTAGATAGATTCGCAGCATGCCATCGACTAGAGAGACGCTTGCAACAAAGCGCTTCAAAGCAGCAGAAAGGGCTCCGGAAAAAGGAAATCCGTTACGCCTTGCGGCATCATCGAGGAGAGCAAGATGCTCAAGAGCCAGGAGTGCCTTTCCCTCTCTGACAGCGACACTTTCAAAGAGATGCTGGCCATAGCGGAATCCGCGGTCGCTCAGCGGCAAGCCCGATGCATGAGAGACAAGAGAGCGTCCATCCCAGCACCACGCCAGGAATCCCGAATCGGATGATTTCCTAGTCACAGGAAGCAATCACTCCTCCGCCGAGGAGGAGCCACGGACGCCAAGACGCTCCAAGCGCTTGCGAAGAGTGGCCCGGGTAATTCCCAAAAGCTTGGAGGATCTGAGCTGGTTATTGCGGGTCAGTTCCATCGCCCTCCTGGTGAAGTCCTCCTCCACCCAGGGGAGGAGTTCGCGATCACCGCTTTCCCTGATCAGTGCCTCAAAGAGGGACTGGGCTGCTTCTTCGACACTCAGAACGTTCAGGGCAGTTCCTGAGACATGAACCGCATCGGTGACTTCAGAAGCGTTTGTGACCTGACCCAATGGGAGATCTTTGGGTAGTAGGACGTCACTTGTCGCCAGCACGCAGGCACGCTGCAGGGTGTTTTGCAATTCGCGAACATTACCGGGCCAGGGATAAGCCTGCATGACCTTGATGGCTTCCGAGGAAAGCTGCAGAAGCGGACGATGCTGCTTCTGGGCGATTCGGGAGAGGAAATACTCGGCTAGCAATGAGATATCCTCGGAGCGAGCGCGGAGCGGGGGGAGATGAATGCCGACCACATTGAGACGGTAATACAAATCCTCGCGGAATTCTTTCTTGGTAATTGCCTCCTCCAGATTCCTATTCGTCGCGGCGACAATCCGGACGTTCGATCGAATGGTGGCATTGCCTCCGACGCGAGAAAACTCTCCCTCCTGGAGGACTCGGAGAAGCTTGCTCTGAA
>CAIZIQ010000199.1 GCA_903933015.1 uncultured Spartobacteria bacterium
CGGCCAATGGAACCTTGGCGGTGACCAATACCAATACCCTCGGATCCGCCACCAACTTCTACCTTGCCTCAAGCGGCACCCTGCGCGCGGCAACCGGAGTCACCAACATCACCCAGAGCATCGACGTCACTAACGGAACCGGTGTCATCAATAACGCCAGTGGAGCCACTCTCGCGCTCAATGGAACGCTTACCAAGAGCGGCACGGTCCTCGTGCTTGCCGGAGGCAACTTCGCGGTCAACGGCCAGGTCACCGGCAGTGGCCCTGCTGGCTCCTTCGACTCCGATCTGGTGGTCAGCAATGCCACCGTCACGCTCAACTCCGGCAACAACAACTACGTGGGCCCGACCTACGTCATAGCCGGATCCAGCCTCTCCAACGGCATCGTCAACGCCCTGCCGAGCAATACCATCCTCAATATCGGGGCAACCACCGATGGAGCAGTGACCAACCGCTACGACATGGCGGGCTACAACCAGATCATCGCAGGATTCGCCTCCGCAGGAGGAGCCTCCAACATCGTCACTACCTCCAGTGGTGCCACCACCCTCACGCTCAATGACAGCTACCTGGGTACGGCAGTCAACACCACCTACGGGGGAACCATCACCGGAGCCGTGGCACTCATCCGTGCCGGCACCGGCAGCACCCTGCTCACCGCCAGCAACAGCTACAGCGGAGGCACCACCATCACTAGTGGCAAGCTCATCACCCAGAACGTCCAGGCCCTGGGTACCGGTGGAGTCGCCCTCAACGGAGGAACCCTTGAGGTCCAATCGACCCTCAACATCGCCTCCCTCAACTGGACCGGCGGTCAAATCGCCCTGCCCAATGCAGGAAGCGGCCAGTACGTCGTGGTGACCGGATCCGGATCACCCTTCACCAACACGGGAGTGAATACCTTCAACCTGACGGGTGCCACCCTGACGATTGGAACTCCGACTGCCCTCTTGGGAGCCACCAACATCACCAGCTACTCGACCAACGACTTCACGGTCACCGGCGTGGGCAACTACGAGCTGCTCATGAGCAACAACATCCTCTGGATCGAGGCCCTCAACGCCCCGGTTGAGACCGTCACCTATCCGAACTTCCTCGGGTACGCGGTCAACCGCAACCAGAGCAACGTGGCCATGGCCCTCAACAGCTTTGAGAGCCACCCCAATGCCGACCAGACCGTTGTCCTCAACAGCCTCCTGGCACTCACCAACAGCCCCGCTGCCATGCAGCAGGCCTTCAACGCCATCATGCCGAACTTCTACCAGCAGATCTCCACGATCGCCTTCAACTCGGCCAACGCCCAGAACATGGAACTCTCCCAGCGCCTCTGGGGACTCCGGGTTGCCGAGGGTGGAGGATTTAGCATGAACGGCCTGGGAGAGAACTACCCCATGATGCAGGATGGGCCAGTGGAAGGCCAGGGAGATGGAGGCAAGAGCGTCCTTGATGCCAAAAAAGACATCCTCCGACCCGGACCCGACAACCGCTGGGGCATGTTCGCGGATGCCAACGGCATCTTTGCCCAAGCCAACAGCGGCAACATGCTCCCCGGCTACAACTCGGAAGCCGGAGGCATCACCACCGGACTCACCTACAAGTGGAGCGACACCGTGGGCACCGGCATCTACGCCGGCTACGAAGGCACCTATGACAAGTGCGGAGCAGCAGGCTCCGGACTGGGGGTCGGCAGCACCCTCATCGACAATGCCGTCCGCTTTGGACTCTTCGGCACCTACGGGCAAAAGAACTCCAAGGGAGAGCCCCTGGGCTTCTATGGCAATGCGCTGGCAGGAGGTGGTTACCACAACTTCCAAGCCTCCCGCATCATCCAGTACACCGGAGTCGATCGCACCGCCAACAGCTCCCCCGGCGCCGGAGAACTCGATAGCATGCTCGGAGGAGGCTACGACATGAAGAGCGGCAACTTCACCTTCGGACCCACCGCCTCCCTCCAGTACACCTACCTGGGAGTCAACTCCGTGAATGAAACCGGAGCGCAGAGCCTGAACTTCAACTCGGGAGGATGGAACAGCTCCAGCATGCTCTCCAGTGTCGGTGCCCATGTGGCCTACAGTTGGGTAGCTCATCATGGCAGTGGAGGGGACATCGTGGTGGTCCCGCAGCTATCCCTCAACTGGCAGCATGAGTTCATGCAAAACCCCTACGCCATTAGCGGCAACCTGGGAGGAACCAGCCCGACCTTCAGCAATTGGAGTGCGGAACCGATCCGGGACTTCCTCTACACGGGAGTCGGTGTGACCGTTGAGTTCGGCAAGAGATGGAACACCTCGTTCTTCTACAACGCCGCCGCCGGTAACAACAATCTCGAGAGCCAGAATATCTTCTGGTCCCTAGGCGCCAAGTTCTAAGGCCGATTACATAAGAGACGGCCCGCCATGGAATGTGGCGGGCTGTTCTTTGCGTAAAGTCTATCCCAGCCGTCCCTACGGCCTGGTATTTAGCGTGGTGCGTCGTTATTGCTCGCTCGCCGCAGGTTCGACTACGGCGTCGTTCTCACGCCTAGCCCCTCATCTAAAATCTGTTCTCCTAATTAGGGTTCTGCGGTGATGGCTTTAAGTCTGAACAAGTGACAGGGAAGTCACGCGGAAGACTACGACAAAGTAGTAGCCCAAAGGTTGCCACAGCTTTCCTGGGAGAGAAGTGGCATCAACACTGTTACATTAATAGGTGGAATCCACTGAGAAATAGACCTCAACTGAAAAGGTGGTAGCGTTTCCGTGCAAGAGGTCGGGAAAAATGACCACTAGAGCAGTTTCATTTCAATTTGTCGGTTGGCATCAATTCTTGAAATTCCTGTTTTCCTGAGTTCCAGATTAAATTGCAGTCACTTCTGACTGCGAAAGATTAAAGGCAAGGTGTTCTGAGAAGGCACCATGGCGCGAAGAAGGTGAACATGTAGTGATCCCTTTCCTCCATCCTCTGTGGCTTTGCGTCTTGGCGCGAAAAGCTCTATGTTTTTTTCTCCTTGTGAGAATCGTTACCGTATTCCTCCTGCTAAGCAGACTGCTTTGTGCTGCGGAGCAGCCAATCGAGGTAAAGGTTTCGATCGAAAAGAATCATCCGGGGGTGGTCTTTGATCCTCGTGTGGCCTTTGGAGCGGGGATCGATGGGCATGATGAGGGGGATAGTCTGCGGATGCTGTCCCCTGAAAGTGTGAAGCAGATGCTAAGAGCAGGGCTCGGTCCCATCTCCTCACGACTTCGAACCGAATTGGCCGTTGAGGCGTGGCATTGGAATCCGAAGGGATTGTGGAGTGACCCGAATCATACCCAAGGGTACTGGTCTTCTGAAACAATACCCGATCCGAAGGCTCCCATCTTGGTCTCTTATGGATACAAGCTTCCCCGGCGGGGTAACACCCTCGACGAGGCGAATGACGATGGGTACTCGCGGCTCGATGACGGGGATTCCAAGACCTTCTGGAAGAGTAATCCCTACCTGACCTCCGCCTATACGGGTGATCCCGATTGCCACCATCCCCAGTGGGTCGTGCTCGATTTTGGCAAGCCGGTACCCATGAATGCGATCAATATCCAGTGGGCGGAACCGTATGCCACGAGATTCCGGGTCGAGTATGCCAACAGCGGACGCGTCTATTTCGGAGGGCATCCCGGCCCGCTTCTTTCTCCTGTCTGGCGCTCCTTTCCCCAAGGTGTCGTTGGCGCTGGAAAAGGTGGCGATCAGTTCCTGAAATTGTCTGATCATCCGGTGAAAGCCCGTTATCTCAGGATCTGGATGACGGAGAGTTCAGGCACCGCGCTCCCCGGTTCCACCGATCCGCGAGATCATCTCGGGTATGCCATCCGGGAGATCAGCGCCGGCGAGGCTGGACGATTCGATTTCGATGATCATGTGATCCATAGCCCGGACAAGAAGCAGACAATCACCTATGCCTCCTCAACCGATCCGTGGCATCGCGCCATCGACCGTGATCCGAAAGTTGAGCAGCCTGGAATCGACCTGCTTTTCCGTTGCGGGATCACGCGCGGACTTCCCCTGATGCTCGCGGTTCCGGTGTTCTATGACACCCCGGAGAATGCCACTGGTCTGACCGCCTATGTCCGCCGTCAGGCTTATCCCGTGAGCCGGTACGAAATGGGGGAGGAACCGGATGGTCAGCGGATCGATCCCAAGGATTTCGGGAGCCTCTACGCGCAGGTGGCGAAGGGGATATCGCAAGTCGCTCCCGAGGCAATCATGGGTGGCCCGAGTTTTGTGACGGTGGATGTGGATCGCAGGGATGACCAGACCTACCGTTTTGACAAGAGATGGTGGATCCGGGATTTTCTGAGTGAGTTGAAGCGGTGCGGACAATCGGGAAATTTCCGCTTCCTTTCCTTTGAGTGGTATCCGTTTGATGATGTCGACGGTAACGAGTCACAGCAACTCCCCCGGGCATTCGGGATGCTTCATCGGGCCATGGCCCTGCTCCGTTCTCCAGGGATGCCCCGGGTTCCCCTGGTGATCGGAGAACTGAACTACTCCGTCTTCCCCTGCCGTCAGGAGGTGGATCTGTCGGGTGGATTGCTCAATGCCGAAACGATGGCCCAGTTCCTCAGTGAGGGAGGTGATGGCGTCTACTACTACGGCTATGAACCGAATAAACTCGATGGCAGTAGCGGATCCTGGGGAAATCAGCTCATGTTGCTGGATCAAAAAGCCGGGGAGGTTCCTGTTGCCACCTTCCAGACCCTGCGGATGCTTTCACAGCAATGGATGGATCCTCGCGGAGGATTGCATCAGGTTTTTCCATGCCATTTGACCCGGTCAGGCAAGCGGGGAGATCTCCTGAGTGCCTTTGTGCTGAAGCGTCCCAACGGGAAATGGTCGCTGCTACTCCTCAACAAGGATGCAACGCATGCTGCCCAACTATCCTTCATTGGACTTGATTGGGAGCCCCATACTTTCACCACCTACTCTTCTGCGGAATACATCTGGCATCCGGATGGTCCCAACGGTCATCCCTCACCGAATCTTGCTCCTTCCACTCGAAGGGTTTCCCATAATCAACGGATTCTCATCCCTCCTTGGTCCCTGACGGTGATCAAGTGAACGAGGTGTTTTGGAGAGATTTTATTTTTCGACGACCTGGAGGGTTTTGCCAGGAACGAAAGATTAACTAAAGAATGATGGATTGGCAGTTGCGGTGCCTCACAGCCTCGTTGAGCTCAGCGCAAAAAGGCCCAACTGATGGCCGCCGCGGCAACGATCATGATGACGGGGTTGAGTTTGGTGAACACCATCAGGCAAAGGGCAATGAGGCCCATGATGGCCGTGGGGATCGTATGGATGGAGTTTTTTGCAATGATGAACGTGGCCGCCAAGATCAGACCTGTGGAAATCGGCATCATGGCCTGCTGGATGGAATCGTGCCAGGGAGAGGTCTTCCAGCTATCCCAGAATCTCCCCACAATCAGGACCAGAATCGAACTGGGCAGGAACATCGCGATCGTGGCAACCAAGGCCCCCAAGAGTGCGATCAAATAACCGTACTCGAGACAGGCTTTCAGACCCACCAGGGTGACCACCATCATGGAGGGGCCGTCAATGATGCTGATACCGAAGAGGTCCACGAACTGCTGGTCGGTCATCCAGTGATATTTGCCCACCGCCTGTTCGTGCATGGTCGGAAGGACGACCTTTCCTCCGCCGAAAGCCGACACCGAGAGAATGGTGAACAAGGCAACAAGATGGGTGAAGGTCTGGATCATGCAGTTTCTCCTTTGTGCTCTGCTTCGCCACCCTTTTTGTCATGCCGTGGTCTGTGCCACCAGATCGCCAGGGGTGCGAGGATCATGATCACATACTGGACATGCAGGTGCCCGAGTCGGACCAGCAAGAATGTCACAAGGATCATGGCAATATCGAAAATCCCCTTGATCGCTTTCTGGCCAGCCTCGAACACCATACTGGCCATGAGGCCGCAGGCTACCGCAGTCACGCCGGCCAGCAGGGCCTTGGAATCATTGTTTTCCCCGAAATGGAAATAAAGAAAACCCAGGAAGCAGACGAGGATGAACGGTGGCGTCATGATCGAGATGAGCGCAACAATCGCACCAAGCAGACCGCGGAGATGATTTCCTATATAGACTGAAATCCCGACCACCCGGGCCCCGGGAAGAATCTGGACGATCGCAAGGGCTGAAAAAAACTCCTCGTCGGTGAGCCATCCTTTTTGAGTCACAGCCAGTCGACGAATGTATGCCGTCAGCCCCCCTCCGAAGCTCGTCAATCCAATGAGGCCGAAGAAGAAGACCAGCTCCCAAAGGCTGGGTACGTTGGCCGGCGCAGCCTCAGCCTCGGGTGGAACAGGAGTGACTGGGACCTCAGGCGGGTTTTCCATTCTGCTGCTTTTCGGCAAGCTCCTTGGCGGCGTGCTTTTCCTGATCGGCCTTGATCCCCTCGTCGGTGAGATCCATCCGTTTGGAGGTTTCCCAATCCGCCTCGAAAATCTTGACCAGACGCTTGATCAGTTCTGGATCACTGAAGCGGATGCCGAGTTCACGACGTTCGTTGAAACACTTTGGATAGATATTGAAGGAGCTGAGCAGAGCTCGCTCTTTATCCGCAAGGATCAGTTTTGCGTGGAGGTGAACCCCGTGAAGCTTGTGCACATTGATGCCGAGGTCTTCCAGGAGGCGCAGACCCGCAACCCCCTCGAGGATATAGAAATCACGAAGTGAGTGGACCGGTAACGCCGTGGCATGAACCTTCACGTCACGTTTCATTTTGGCACGGACAAGGGCTTCGATGACCGGGGTGTCGACGTATTTTTCGTGCTGAATATAGAGTGACTTCTTCGCGTCATCGATGAAGTTGATCACCTCCTGCCGGGAACGTCCGACGCTCCAGATCAGGTTCGATGTCGTCGGGGGCACGAAGTCGACGCGATTCCAGTCCGCCTCGAAACAACCGGCGACTTCAGCGACTTCCTCGGGGTCATTTGTAACCAGTCCATAGTCGCGGGTGAGGCCGAAGTATTTCGGAGCCCAGTTGAGGGACATGATGAAGGCCTGCTTGCCATCCACCACCATCGATTTCTCATGGGTGATCGGGTACTTCGGATTGGTTTCCTTGACATCAACCTTGGCATTCTTGAAGTGTTCGAAGGCCTCGTCGTTGTCATGCTCTCCGGTGAAGCGGGAAGGGTTGAGCATCACGCGGACCTTGGTGCCTCTCCTGTGGGCCGCGATCACCGCCTCAATCAAGACGGGGTCAGTGAACTGGAACATCTTGATGTCCAGGGAATGCTTGGCTCCCTCGATGGTCTTGAGGATCGGTGCGATTCCATCGTCAGGTTGAACGATCAGGCTGTGGACGGCGTCTTTGAACATGGGGATACTCTGTAGCCAGCTTTGTCCATCTGTCAAAACATCTGCTTGATCTTCGGTGGTAAAAAAGAAGCCCCGGCTCCCGTGAAGGGAAGCCGGGGCTCTTGAATCTGGAAGTCAGGGTGATTCTTAGATCAGCTCATTGACGATGTTCTCTATGAGTTCCTGACGGCCGCTGCCGTGCTGGATCGGATCGGGGTGGCTGAGGGCGTACTTCTCGAGGCTCGCGAAGCTGGCCTTGCCCGCCTCGACCTCGGCGCCGATGCCACTGTCCCAGGAGGCGTAGCGCTCCTTGACGATCTTGGCGATGCGTCCGTCGGCGCGGATTGCCGCGGCGTTCTTGAGTCCGCGGGCGAAGGCATCCATGCCGCCGATGTGGGCGTAGAAGAGGTCAATGGGCTCAAAGCTCTCGCGACGCACCTTGGCGTCGAAGTTCATGCCGCCTGTGGTGAGTCCGCCCATCTTCATCACGCCCAGCATGATCTGGGTGGTTAGGTAGAGATTGGTCGGGAACTGGTCGGTGTCCCAGCCGATGAGCTCGTTGCCGGTGTTGGCATCGATGGAGCCGAGGGCATTGGCTCCAAGGCAGACCTCGATCTCGTGGGCCATGGTATGGCCGGCGAGGGTGGCGTGGTTGGTCTCGAGGTTCATCTTGAAGTGATCCTGGAGGCCGTATTCACGCAGGAAGTTAAGGCAGGCGGCCGTATCGCTGTCGTACTGGTGGGTGGTGGGCTCCTTCGGCTTGGGCTCGATGTAGAACTGCCCCTTGAAGCCGATCTCCTTCTTGTAGTCGACGGCCATGTGTAGGAAGCGGGCGAGGTGATCGAGTTCGCGCTTCATGTCGGTGTTCCAGAGCGTGGAGTAACCTTCGCGGCCGCCCCAGAAGGTGTATCCCTCGCCACCCAGCTCGTGGGTGACTTCCATTGCCTTCTTTACCTGAGCCGCCGCGTGAGCGTAGACATCGGCGTTAGGGCTGGTGGCCGCACCGTGGAGGAAGCGGGGGTTCGTGAAGAGACAGGCGGTGCCCCAGAGGAGCTTGATGCCGGTGCGCTGCTGTTCCTCCTTGAGGACGGCAACGACGGCGTCGAGGTTCTTGTTGCTCTCAGCAAGGGACTTTCCTTCCGGAGCCACATCACGGTCATGGAAGGCGTAATAGGGAGCTCCAAGCTTCTGAATGAACTCGAAGGCGTAACGGACGCGATTCTTGGCATTCTCGACGGAGTCGGTGCCGTCATCCCAAGGACGGATGGCTGTGCCGGCGCCGAAGGGGTCGGAGAGGGAGTTGCGGAAAGTGTGCCAGTAGACGACCGAGAAACGGAGCCAATCCTTCATCGACTTCCCTTCGATCACCTCGGAGGGGTTGTAGTGTTTGAAGGCGAGGGGATTCTTCGAGGAAGGCCCCTCGAAGGGGATGGACTTGATGTCGGGGAAGGCGGATGTGCTCATGAGAGCAAAAACATAGCGTGAAGGCTGTGGAGGTTGTGAAGCTGAAAACGCCCGCGAACGGTTTTTTTCTCGTTTAGGGGGCGGTATTGAAGACAAACTTTCCGGCTTATGGCTATCCGCGCACTTCTTTTCGATCTCGATGACACCCTTGCTGTCGATGAAGCAGTCTCCCACGAAACCTTTGCCCATGTCGCTGCCGTTGCTTCGTCTCGCTTCGGGGTCGACCCCGCTGCTTTTGCCGCCGATGCGATGGCGATCGCGAGGGAACTTTGGGCCGAGGGGGAGTGCCGTCCTTTCTGCCGTTCGATAGGGATCAGTGCCTTTGAGTGTCTCTGGGGAGGGTTCACCGGAGAGAGTCCCGAACTCACTGCGCTTCGCAATTGGGCGCAGCAATACCGCCGGGAGGTTTTTGCCAGGGCCTTGGCCGCCCAGGGAGCGGAAGTCCCCTCAGAAGCTTCGGAGGTTCTATCCTCCGAGTTCGCAGCCACGCGCCGCGCCAGGCAGCGTCTGCTCCCCGGAGCCCGTGAACTGATGACCCAACTTTCCCAGTCCTACAGTCTTGCGCTACTGACCAACGGGGCTCCGGATCTCCAGCGTGAAAAGATAGCCGCCTCCGGTCTGGAACCTTTCTTCAAGGCGATCGCCGTGTCGGGAGAGCATGGTATAGGCAAGCCGAAGCCGGAGATCTTTCACCGACTGCTCGGTGAACTGGAAGTGTCGGCCGACGAGGTCCTCATGGTCGGCAACAGTCTGGAACGCGACATCGCGGGTGCCCGCAACGCCGGGATTCGCTCCATTTGGATCCGCGTGCCCGGCTCTGAGGAGCAGGCCGATGTGGCACCGGATCACACCATCACGGAACTCTCCGAGATTCCCGCCATCATCCACGCCGAGGAGGGGAATTAGCGGCTTGACCGGAGGCCCCCCGATCCTCATCTAATGACGGGTCATACCGACCTCTTTTCCGTATTTTCTAACCACTCCATGATGACATTCCGTCCCCTGTCTGTGCTGCGTTTCCTGCTTGCGGCGACGCTGCTTCTTTCCGCCGGGGGCCGTCTGGAGGCGCAGACTCCTTCAACACCCCCTCTCATTCAGGAAATCGATGTCAAGTTTGTCGGGCAGACCACGCTCAGCAAGCAGCGCGTTCTGGATAACCTGGCCACGAAAGCGGGTGCTCCCTTCAATGACCGCCTTGTCGAGGAAGATATCAAGTCCCTCTACGCCACGGGTCAGGTCTCCAATGCCCGTATCTTTGCCGAACCGGCTCCCGGTGGACTGAAAGTGACCGTGCTGCTTCAGGGTCGAAGCACTGTGGGAGAGGTTCAGATCGAGGGTGCTGAGGCCGTTCCCTCCCGTAAAATCCGCAAGGAGATATCTCTCAAGCCGGGCGATCCGATGAATGACGAGCGTCTGAACGATGACCGGCAGAAAATCATCAAACTCTACGAGGACAAGAATTACACCAACGTGAAGGTGGAAGCGAAGAGCTCCGAACTTCCCGACAAACGCATCAGGGTTGTCTATGCGATCAACGAGGGTCCGAAGCTGACTGTCGGGAAAATTACCTTCACCGGCAACGACTCGGTTTTCCCCAAGGATCTGCTCAAAGTGATGAAGACTAAGACCGCAAACTGGCTATCCTTCATCACCAAGGCAGGACGCCTTGTCCCCTCGCAGATGGATGAGGATAAGGAGGCGATCCGCACGCTCTATCAGAACAAGGGATTCTCCGACATGCGCGTCACCGATGTCCAGACGCTGCCGCTGCCCAACGGGAAGGGGGTCGATCTGGTAATCTCGATTTCCGAGGGACCTCAATACCGGGTCAGCAAGCTTTCCATCGAGGGGGCTTCGATCGTTACTCCTGATGAACTCATGCGCCGGCTCAAAATGAAGTCAGGATCGCTCTATACCCCGGATGGCATGGGAGCTGATATGAAGGCTATCCGGAACTTCTACGGTTCCCGCGGTTATGTAGACATGGTTGCGCAGCCCCAAATCACCCCGGAGGGAAAAAGCCAGATCAACCTCACCTACCGTATCGATGAGGGCGTCCAGTCCTATGTGAATCTGATCAATATCCAGGGCAACACCAAGACCAAGGACAAGGTCATCCGCCGCGAGTTGGCCGTCCAACCGGGTGGCGTCTTCGATACCACGCTGGTCGATGTCAGCAAGACCCGTCTGATGAACCTGAACTATTTTTCCAAGGTCGACACCGCCCCGGTGGATACTCTCGTTCCAGGCCGCAAGGATCTCGATGTCATCGTGGATGAGAAGAAGACAGGTTCCTTCAACTTCGGTGCCGGATTCAGCTCCATCGACAGTTTGGTAGGCTTTGCCGAACTCCAGCAGTCCAATTTTGACCTCTTCAACTGGCCCAACTTCACAGGTGCCGGACAGCGATTCCGTATCCGTGTCCAGTATGGTCTCCAGCGTCAGGATGCCACGATCTCCCTCACCGAACCGTGGTTCATGGGTTACAAGGTCTCTGTCGGCGGCGAACTCTATTATCACGCAGCAACCTTCCTGAGCCCTGTCTATAGTCAGTCCAATCTCGGAGGAGCCCTTCAGGCCCGCAAGGCACTGACGCCCTTCACCGCCCTGCGCGGCGAATACCGTCTCGAGGATATCAGCATCTACAATCTCACCGGTAACTACGGACCGCAAATCGCCTCTGCCGGGGCCAGTTCCCCGTATACCAAGAGCGCCATCCTTCTGGGGCTAGATTATGATAACCGTGACAGCCTCTTCTTGACTCACAAGGGAGTGTCCGTCGCCCTGAGTGGGGTTGTGGCCGGTGGTGGGCTGGGCGGCAATGTCCAAGACTACGGAATCAATCTTGAGGTCAAGAAATACACCCCGCTCCCATGGGATATGATTCTGCTCACCAAGGCGGCCGTTGGCATGATGAATCCCTGGGGTAGCGGTACTCCGGGAACGTACAATAACGCCGCCCCCATCTTTGACGAACTCTACCTCGGTGGTGCCAATGACATGCGAGGCTTTGCCTTCCGTGAGGTGGGTCCAAAGGATCTCTATGGCAATCCGATCGGGGGCAACACCTCGGTTTATGGAACGGGAGAAATCACTTTCCCGATCATTCCCCGACTGCGCGGTGCATTCTTCTCGGATTGGGGTTTTGTGAATGCCGGATCATTCGCTTTCAATCCCACCAGCATCACGACTCCTGATGGGTACGGCGGAACCACCACCTCCGGAGGGTTGAACGGTGACGTGGGTATCGGTGCCCGCATCGATCTGCCAATCGGACCGATCCGCATCGATTGGGGTTATCCGGTGATGTACGACAGCTGGAACAAGAGCAGCGGCCAGTTCAACTTCAATGTCGGTTACACTTTCTAAACCAGCCTAAGGCAAAAGCAGAAACTCTCGAGCGATCTCCGATGAAAAAACAATTTTCAGCACTTCTTCTGGCCGTTGCAGGCCTCAGTCTCATCCTCACGGCATGTAATCGCCAATCCTCAGTCAAGGAGGCAGCTCCCGGCGTTCTCGCGGCAGGGCTCAAGTTAGGCACTGTCGACATGAACCTTATCTTCAAGGAGTACTACAAGACGAAGGATGCCCAGGCAAAGTACGCCCAAGCCGAGGCCGAGGCGGACAAGGACTTGAATGCACGCGTCGACACCCTCAAGAAGAGCATTCAGGAGATCAGTCAGATCAATGCCTCGCTGGAACAATCCGATCTCGGCAAGAATGAGCGCGACGCAAAGATCAAGGATCGTGAGGCCCGGGTGACGGCGGCCCGCTCCCTTGACCATGAGATTGCGGAGTACCGCAGCGCCAAGCAAAAGTCGCTTCAGGATCAGTTTCTGCGGATGCGCAAGGATATCGTCGAAGACATCATGAAGAGTCTCGGTGCTATCGTGAAAGCGAAGGGATACGATGTTGTCTTTGACAAGTCTGGCCTCAGTGCCGGTGCCGTTCCCGTAGTCATCTATTCACGGGAAGATCTTGATTTCAGCCAGGAAGTCATTGCCGAGTTGAATGGCAATGCGACCGTCGGCAAGGCCAAGTAACCGCATCACCTGCCGAGGATTCTCCGTGATGAAATTGCACGAACTCGCGGCTCTTGTGGGGACATCCGTTGGAGAGGACGCCTCCCTCGAGATCACCGGGGTGGCCTCTCTGCAGGAGGCGCGTCCGGGAGATGTCACATTTTTTGGGAATCCACGCTACCTTGCCCAACTTCGGACCTGCCGCGCCTCAGTGGTCATCGTTCCCCTGGATTTTCAGGAGGAGATAACTCCCGTGGTATGCCGTGTTGAGAATCCTTCCGCCGCGTTTGCCGCCGTTGTCGCTGCCTTTGCACCGATTGACATAGTTCCACCCTCCGGAATTCATCCTTCCGCAGTGGTTGATCCGACTGCCATCATCGGGGCTGATGTTTCTGTCGGGCCCTTGTGCGTGATCGAGGCGGGTGCCGTGATAGGGCAGGGAACCGTGATCGGATCCGGATGCCTGATCGGAGGTGAGTCTCGGATTGGGACTGGTTGCCGCTTGTATGCGGGGGCTATTGTCCGCGAGCGGTGTGTGCTGGGTGATCGTGTGATTCTTCAACCCGGTGCTGTCATTGGTTCCTGTGGTTTCGGCTACGAGTTCAAGGAGGGGCGACATGTGAAGATTCCCCAGACGGGAATTGTCGAGATTGAAAATGACGTCGAGATCGGCGCCAACACTACTGTGGACCGTGCCCGCTTCGGGCGGACCGTGATCGGGGAAGGGAGTAAGATCGATAACTTGGTCCAGATTGCCCATAACGTGCAGATAGCTTCCCATACCATTATCTGTTCCCAGGTGGGGATCGCCGGCAGTACGAGAGTCGGATCGTATGTTACCTTGGCGGGGCAGGTTGGTTTGGCCGGACACCTTGAGATCGGTGACAAGGCCATCATTGGAGCTCAGTCAGGGCTCTCTAAAAATGTTCCCGAGGGGAGTATGGTCATCGGTGCCCCCGCTAAGCCAATGAAAGAGTGGAAGCAGAATAATTTTTACATTTCCCAGTTAGGCAAGCTCTACGAGAGGGTTAAGGAGCTTGAGAAGTTGGTGGGAAGGTAAAAAAGTAAAAGGTTCCAAAGTGGCAAGGGGTTTCTTATCCCAGAGGTTTTAATCGGAGGGCTTGCACTTTCCCACTTTCGTACTTTCCCACCGCCGCCTTGCCTCCCTATATTGTAGCGATCCAACCCCAAACCGCCCCGTAGGCCCAATCCCTTGTATAACCAGAACGAAAAAGTCGAACCAATTGATGTGGCCGAGGAGATCTCCCGATCCTTTCTCGATTACTCCATGTCGGTTATCATTTCCCGAGCGCTTCCCGATGCCCGCGATGGTCTGAAGCCCTCCCAGCGCCGCATCCTTTTCGCTATGAGCGAGCTCGGCGTCATGCCGACCCGCAAGCATCTGAAGTGTGCCAAGATCGTCGGTGAAACCATGGGTAACTACCACCCGCACGGTGATCAGGCGATCTACCCGACCCTTGTTCACATGGCCCAGCCCTGGGCGATGCGCGAGACCCTCATTGAGGGACAGGGCAACTTCGGATCTGTGGAAGGCGATCCCCCGGCATCCATGCGTTACACCGAGGCGCGCCTGCGTCCCCTCGGCGCCGTTCTCATGGAGGACATGGATCACGATACGG
Organism: uncultured Spartobacteria bacterium; assembly: GCA_903933015.1. Classification (GTDB taxonomy): domain Bacteria; phylum Verrucomicrobiota; class Verrucomicrobiia; order Chthoniobacterales; family UBA6821; genus UBA6821. The sequence goes on from CAIZIQ010000199.1 coordinate 14,461, forward strand.
TCGATTTCGTTCCGAACTACGACGATACCCGTGAGGAGCCCACGGTCTTCCCAGCCTCGATTCCCAATCTCTTGGTCAATGGTGGTACCGGTATTGCCGTCGGCATGGCAACCAACATCCCGCCGCACAACCTTGGTGAGACCATCGACGCCGTCTGTGCTCAGGTCGATAATCCCGACATCACGCTTGACCAGCTGATGAAGCACATCAAGGGCCCCGACTTCCCGACGGGTTGCCAGCTCTGCGGCATCGGTGGAATCAAGCAGTACTTCGAGACGGGACGCGGTTCGGTGAAGGTCCGCGGCCGTGCCGGTGTCGAAGAAATTAAGGGTGGTCGCGAGCAGATCGTCATCACGGAGATCCCTTACAATGTCAACCGTGCAACGCTCGTCGAGCGCATCGCCGGTCTGGTGAACGAGAAGATCATCACCGACATCAGCGCCATCCGTGACGAGTCCGATGAGAACACCCGCGTGGTCATCGAACTCAAGCGCGACGCCATTCCCAAGGTCGTCATCAACAACCTCTACAAGCACACCGCTCTCGAGTCCTCCTTCTCGATCTCGATGCTCGCCATCGATCGTGGTCGTCCGAAGCTCCTCTCCCTGAAAGAGGCTATTGCCTGTTTCATCGAGCACCGCCGCGAGGTCATTCTACGCCGCACGCGTTTCCTTCTCCGCGAGGCCGAGGCACGCGCCGAGAAGCTTGAGGGATACCTCATCGCCCTCGCAAACCTTGATAACTTCATCAAGATCATCCGAGATTCCCAGAATCGTGACGAGGCCCGCACCCGCCTTCTGGCGCTTGCTTTCTCTAAGAAGGAGATCGAGAAATTCGGCATCCTGCTGCGCCACGAGTCCCGGCTCAATGACAAGGGACAGTACTGCTTCAGCGAGCCCCAGGCGGATGCCATCCTAGAGCTGCGTCTCTACCAACTGACGGGTCTGGAGCGTGACAAGCTTAACAGCGAGTATCAGGAACTGCTCAAGACCATCGCCGACCTGCTTGACATCCTTGCGCGCGAAGAGCGCGTTTTCACGATCATCAAGGCTGAGCTCAAGGCTATTCGAGACAAGCATGCCGGGCCCCGCCTCACCGAACTTGTTCCGGAGGAGGGAGAGATCTCCATCGAGGACCTCATCGCCAACGAGGGCTGCATCATCACCGTCACCCACAAGGGACTCATCAAGCGTACAGCCGTCAGCGCCTACCGCTCGCAAAAGCGTGGCGGTAAAGGAGTCATCGGCATGACCACCAAGGAGGCCCAGAACGAGACGGAGGACGATGACTTCGTTGAGCATCTCTTCACTGCAAGCACGCACGACTACTTAGTTTTCTTCACGAAGACCGGTCGCTGCTATGTCGAGCGCGTTTACGAGATTCCCGAGATGAGCCGCACGGCCAAGGGCAAATCGATCGCAAACATCCTCAACTTCCAGTCCGGCGAGCAAATCGCCGCCACCATGCGCATCGAGTCGACCACAAGCGGTGGCGCCGGTGGCGTGGAGACCACCTGGAACCCGGAGAAGCATATTCTCTTCGCCACCCGCAGCGGCATCGTGAAGAAGTCGAACTTGGGTGACTTCGCCAACATCCGCAAGGGAGGCATCATCGCCATCAAGATCGAAGAGGACGATGTACTCATCTCCGCCGTCCTCACCGAGGGTCATGACGAGGTGGTCCTTGTCACCCGCGAGGGGATGAGCATCCGCTTCAGCGAGGAGGAACTCCGCGATCAGGCGCGAGCTACGGTCGGTGTCTGGGGCATACGTCCCGACAAGGGGGACTTTGTCGTCTCGGCCAGCCTGGTCCGACCAGGTGCCACCCTGCTTGTGGCGGGTGATAATGGCATCGGCAAGCGCACGCCCTTCGAGGATTATCGCAAGCAGTCCCGTGGAGGCAAAGGCGTCATCACCATGAAGACCGGTGACAAGACCGGTCTTGTGGTTGGAGCCCTCACTGTCACGGACAACGACGAACTCATGCTCATTACCAGCGGCGGCCAGATGGTCCGTACCCGGGTTGGTGAGATCCGTGAGACCAGTCGCAATACCATGGGTGTAAAACTCATGGGACTACCTGAGGGTGAGAAACTTCAACGCATTGCGCCCGTAGTTTCCCAAAAAGAAGACGAGGTTGCTGAGGGCTAGGTCTTTCAAGTTCTAGCGTCGTTGCCCTGCGCTTGCAGTATGTCTCATACAGCAGCGCTTGGGCGCCTAGCTACCTCCTTAAAATACCGTCGCCCCAAGGGATCGAGCTTGCTTCTTTTGCGCCTCTGAACTTCCAAGCACTTGAAGAAGGCTTGTAAGGGATGGATTGTGTCTGGCCTAAAGCCTGCAGCCTAAACTTGCTAGCGCCTAGCTCGACAGTCTCTCCTGCGAGTCGTGCTGCCTGCTTTCCCCTATCACTTTCCTTTTCACTTCTCTCCCTGCTCCCTACAGCCTAATCGCCTTAAAACCTATCCTCCCTGGATCACCTAGTTCCGTAGCCTCTCAACCGCTCCCGTCACATCGTCTAGCGTCACCTTGTCGCTCACAAAAGCAGAGCCGAGTTGTTTGGTCAGGACAAAGCGGATCGCACCGCGGTCGAACTTCTTGTCACGCTGGAGAGCTGCGAGGATTTTCTCGCTCGGGAGATCTGCCGGAATGGTTGTGGGGAGACCGCATTTCTCGATCACGGTCTGGACTCTGGCAGCCTGATTTTTGGGAAGTCCCGCCAGACGAACGGAGAGGTCGAGTGCGGCAATCATTCCGATCGACACGCATTCTCCGTGGGATAGGGCTCCATAGCCGGCTACCGACTCGATGGCATGTCCTATCGTGTGACCGAAGTTGAGCAGTGCACGTGTGCCCTTGGTCTCGAATTCATCCTCGGCAACGATACGGGACTTGATCCCAACATTCCGGGCAATCAGGAGGCTCAGCTCCCCGGAGCGGTCGGGGGGCAGCATTTCGAGCATCTCCTCATCAGCGATGACCGCATGCTTGATTACCTCGGCCAGTCCTTCCCGGAAAATGTGGTCTGGCAAGGTGGAGAGCACAGCCGTGTCAGTAATGACGAGTCGCGGTTGGTGGAAGGTGCCGATCAGGTTCTTGCCAAGAGGACTGTTGACCCCGGTCTTGCCTCCGACCGAACTGTCGACCTGAGCCACCACGGTGGTCGGGATCTGGATGACCGGAATGCCACGATAGTGGATCGAGGCGACAAATCCCGCGAGATCGCCGATCACACCGCCGCCGAGGGCAAAGACGGAAGCCTTGCGGTCGAGCCCCAGTCCGATCAGATGATCGCAGAGTTTGGAGGCCTGCTCCATTGATTTGGAGGCTTCCCCTGCAGGAATGGTCAACAAGTGGGGGTCAAAGCCAAATTCCTTCAGGGAGTTCAAGACAGTCGCACCATGAAGCGGTCCCACCACATCATCCGTGATGACGGCGCAGAGGCCGGCCTTGATGACTTTCTGTGACAAAGCACCAACCCGTGCGAGCGCCCCTGCGCCAATTGCTACTTTGTACGGTTTTGCGGCCAACGCTACCGGAACAGTGTGCTTTTCTCCTGACATTGGTAGGAACTTATTCCCTCGGAACGGCTTTATGAAGTCCTGTTTTCCGGAAAACTTCCCGATTGCCGAGCACCCTGTTTTATCTCTCCGGAGGTCATTGTCAGCAAAAGCGGCATCAATGTTGCCATGCCGTACTTGACGGCAGGTCATTCCTCTGTGAAGACAAGGGTTCACACATCAACCCCAAAAACTAGGAACACATATTATGCGTATCGGAATGGTCGGTCTCGGTCGAATGGGAGCCAACATGGTTCTCCGCCTCATCAAGGCAGGCAACGAAGTCGTTGTTTGGGATCGCAGTGAGGCTGCCATCCAGGATCTTGCCTCCAAGGGGGCCATTGCCGCCAAGGATCCAGCGGATCTGGTCAGCAAGTTAACGGGCCCTAAGGCTGTCTGGATGATGATTCCGGCCGCCTACGTGGATGACACGATCGCCATCTTCGCACCCCTTCTTTCCAAGGGAGACATCCTGATCGACGGAGGAAATTCCTATTACAAGGATGATATCCGCCGCGCCAAGGAATTGGCCGCCAAGGGCATCGAGTATGTCGACGTCGGCACCTCTGGCGGTGTCTGGGGACTCGAGCGAGGCTATTGCGAGATGATCGGTGGATCGAAGGAAGCTGTCGGATACCTCGACCCTATCCTCAAGGCCCTCGCCCCCGGCAAGGGAGATGCCCCAGTGACCCCGGGCCGTACCCGCAAGGGAACAGCCGAGGAAGGATATCTTCATTGCGGACCCAACGGTGCCGGACACTTCGTCAAGATGGTACACAACGGCATCGAGTACGGCATCATGGCTGCCTATGCCGAGGGTCTGAACATCCTCAAGAACGCCAACGCCGGCAAGGTGAAGCGCGAGATTGATGCCGAGACCACGCCGCTCCGGGATCCTGAGAATTATCAGTATGATCTCGATCTCCCTGAGATCACCGAGGTATGGCGTCGCGGCAGCGTGGTAGCCAGTTGGTTGCTCGACCTCACTGCCGACGCCATGGCCCGCGATCCTGAGCTCGCTTCCTTCGGAGGGCGCGTCAGCGACTCAGGTGAGGGTCGCTGGACCATCCAGGCAGCGATCGAGGAGGGCGTGCCTGCGCCCGTTCTCACTACGGCGCTCTACGAGCGCTTCTCCAGTCGTAATCTTGCTCTCTTTGCCGACAAGATCTGTTCGGCGATGCGATTCGAATTCGGAGGTCATCACGAGAAGCCGGCCGGCTCCAAGTAACCCCACCCGCAGTATACCATCATGTCCGCACTCAAAAGCGACGCCCTGGTTCTTTTCGGAGCAACGGGAGATCTGGCCCACAAGAAACTCTTCGACACTATCCAGGCGCTCTATCGTCGGGGTGTGTTCGAGGGGCCGGTCATCGGCGTCGCCAAGAGTGGCATGACCCGCGAGCAGGTCATTGACCGTGCCCGCGAGGGGATCACCACTTACGGCCGTGGCGTGGATGAGGCGAACTTTAAGAAATTTGCCGACCAGTTTCAGTACGTCGATGGCGACTACGGAGACCCAGCCACCTTCCAGGCGCTCAAGAAAGCTCTCGGGAGCGCCCAACGTCCGATTCATTATCTGGCGATCCCGCCGGTTCTTTTCGGAACGGTCACCAAGGGACTGAAGGCAGCCGGTTGCATTGATGAGACCTCCCGCGTCGTGGTCGAGAAGCCTTTCGGTCATGACAAGGCCTCCGCAGAGACTCTCAATAGAACACTTCATGATGTTCTCGAGGAGCGTCAGGTCTTTAGAATAGACCATTACCTCGGGAAGGAAGCTACCCAGAACGTCCTCTACACCCGTTTTGCCAACGCTTTTCTCGAGCCGGTTTGGAACCGCAACTACATCAGCAACATCCAGATCACCATGGCTGAGTCCTTCGGTGTGGATGGGCGAGGCGCTTTTTACGACGCCACCGGCTGTCTCCGTGATGTCATCGAGAACCACCTCATGCAGGTGGTCGGATTCCTTTGCATGGAGCCTCCCTACTGGCCTGACATGGAACGTGTCCGTGACGAGCAGATGAAGCTCTTTCGTTCCATTCGGACAATTTCCCCCAACGACATTGTCCGTGGTCAGTTTGAGGGATATCTCAAGGAGCCAGGTGTGGCCCCGAATAGTACCACGGAGACCTTTGCGGCTGTCCGTGTCTTCATTGACAACTGGCGATGGCAGGGAGTCCCCATCTTCATCCGCGCCGGTAAGAACCTGCCTGTCTCGGCAACCGAAGTGCGTGTTCAGTTCCACCGTCCGCCTCTCGTCGTATTCCCCGACCAGCAGGCGCCGATGCATAATTATGTGAGATTCCTCTTCACTCCGCGGATCGAGATTGCCCTCGGGATGCAGGTCAAGATCGACGGCGAGCGTATGGTTGGTGAGCCGATGGAACTCAAGGTGGTCGACCAGCAACCCGACGAGATGACTCCCTATGAGCGTCTTATCGGAGATGCGATCCAGGGTGACCAAGCCCTCTTTGCACGCCAGGATGTCGTTGAGGAGGGGTGGAGAATCGTCGAGAATATTCTCGGAAACTCGGTTCCCGTGCATCCCTACAAACCGGGCACATGGGGTCCCTCCGAAGTCAACGATGTCCTCCTCCCTTCGGGCGGATGGCACGCGCCTAAGGTCTAGGGTGTTTTAAATAAACATGTGGCCGTCGATTTGAGAGAGGTGAATTGTTGAGGGCAAGCGGATGCCTTCGCTCTATCGCGATCCATTTGGGGCATGGTAGTCTCACACGATGACTGCCGCCCTTCTGCTTTTAGTTGGTCTCCTGCTTGGTACGGTGATCGGATGGATTTTCAAGGATGCCAAGAGCCGCGGAGAACTCTCGATTGCGCAGTTCCGCGCTCAGCAGGCTGAGTCAGAGGCTCGGCGCCTTAGCATCGAAGTCGCCAAGGCCACCGAGGGGCAGAACCAGTTAGCAGAAACACTGACCGCTCAGTTCAAGAACCTTGCTTCCGAGATCCTTGAGGAGCGGAGCAAGTCCTTTTCCCAATCCAGCAGTGAGAAACTTGGTGGACTCCTGACCCCGCTTCAGGAGCAGCTCGACCGTTTCCGCAAGCGGGTTGATGAGGTGCACGAATCTCAAACCCGGAGTACGAGCGGTCTGCAGGAACATCTCAAAAGCCTATCCCAGCTCAATGTCCGTCTCTCTGAGGATGCGCGCAACCTGGCTTCTGCACTCAAGGGTGAATCCCAGCGTCGAGGTGCCTGGGGTGAGATGATCCTCGAGAGGACGCTTGAGCTCTCGGGGCTCGAGCGCGGCCGTGAATTTGAGCTTCAGGTCTCGACCGAGAACAGGCTCCGCCCTGATGCGGTGATTCACCTTCCGGAGGATCGTTTCATCGTGGTCGATTCGAAGGTATCGCTCGTCGATTACGAGCACTCCTGCAATGCCGAGGGTGAGGAGGAGCGTCAGCGAGCCTTGGCCGATCATGCCGCTGCGGTACGCCAGCACATCAAGTCACTCTCTGAAAAAGGATATCCCGATCTCTTCGAGGGTAAGACTCCCGAGGTGGTGATGATGTTCCTGCCGATCGAACCTGCCTTCGGTGCGGCACTCATGGCTGATCCTAAGCTTTTCGAATTTGCCTTTGCTCATCGGGTAATTCTGGTGACACCGAGCACCCTGCTGGCAGCCCTCCGAACGGTGAACAATGTCTGGAAGGTCGAGAAGCAGACCAAGAATGTCCTCGAGATCGCGCGTCTCGGAGGAGTCCTGCATGATAAACTGAGCGAGTTCGCCAAGGGGTTGCTGCTGGTCAGGCAGCGACTTGCCCAGGCGACTGAGGCACATGACGAATCGATTGCGCGACTCAAGGATCAGCGTGGCAATATCCTTGGAACCGCCATACGGCTCCAAGAACTCGGGGCCAAGGCCGAGAAACAAATGCCGGCTGAGCTCCTGCCTGAATCTGTTGAATCAGTTAAATCCTCAGAGCCGCCACGCCTGGGCTGAAATCGATGAAAAACATAAGGGCTACACGATTTTTTCTTCTGATTGCCTTGGCAGTTATTGGGTTGGTCGCTTGCCGGAAGTCCCCTGATGACCACGGTTCGCAGCCTCTCTCGCTCATCGTCGGGATGGATTTGTCCTATCCTCCATTCGAGACCATTGATGCGCAGGGAGATCCCGCTGGGATCAGCGTCGATTTGGCCAAATCCCTCGGAGAGTTCCTTCATCGACCGATCCGGATCGTGAACATTCCCTTCACCGGTCTCATTCCATCACTCCTGACCGGCAAAATCGACCTCATCATTTCATCGATGACCGCAACCGTGGAGAGGGAAAAGACAATCTCCTTCTCCGACCCCTACCTTACGATCGGTCTTGCACTTCTTGCTGGCAGTAAATCTGGAATTTCAGGAGCCAAGGATCTTGATCATCCCACCCGTACGATTGCCGTGAGGCAGGGGACGACGGCCCAAGTCTGGGCACAGAAACATCTCACGCAGGCCAAGGTGCTGGTGTTCGACAAGGAATCCTCTGCTGTTCTTGAAGTCGTCCAAGGCAAGGCCAATGGCTTTCTCTATGATCAGATGAGCGTCTGGAAGAACCATCAGGAGCATCCCTCCGAGACCATGGCCCTGCTTGCCCCCATACAGACCGAGTCGTGGGCGATCGGAATCCGTCCGGGTGATACGGAGTTGCGCGCCCAAGTGAATGCCTTTCTGAAGGCTTTTCGAGCCTCCGGTGGATTTGAGCGTCTCGGCGATCACTACCTCAAGGATCAGAAAGAGGCTTTTGCCAAAGCCGGAATCCCCTTTTATTTTTAATCAAAGGTTCCGCTTGGGCCCCCCTCAGGCCTATAATCTGAAACCCTAAAGCCGAACTCCCTTTCACTTTCATTCTCACTCCATCTTTATGAAAACAGCACTCCTCTTCTCCGGTCAGGGAGCCCAAGCCGTCGGCATGGGCAAGGACCTTGCCGCCAGCTACCCTGCTGCCGCTGATCTCTTCGCCAAGGCCGATGGGATTCTCGGTTACTCCCTTTCGCAGATCGCCTTCGAGGGGCCTGTCGATGAACTCACCAAGACCTCTGTTTGCCAGCCCGCGCTCTATACTCATGGGCTAGCTGCTCTGGCCGTCCTGAAGGAGAAGTTCCCTGCTCTTTCCTTTGATGCCGCCGCCGGTCTCTCTCTTGGGGAATTCACTGCCCATGCCTCAGCCGGAACCTTTGATTTCGAGACCGGACTACGATTGGTCGATCAGCGTTCCCGTTTCATGCAGGAGGCCTGCGAGGCCACCGAGGGGGGAATGGCAGCCATTATCGGGGCCGATGAGCAGGGGGTGCGTGATCTTGCAGCTGCTGCAGATGTCGATGTGGCCAATTTCAACAGCCCTGGTCAGATCGTTATCTCCGGGGAGAAGTCAAAGATCGCCCTTGCTGTCGGCATGGCCAAGGAATTCGGAGCCCGCAAAGCGGTCGAGTTGACCGTGGCAGGAGCCTTCCATTCCCGTCTCATGGAACCCGCCTACCAGCGCCTGAGCGCGGTACTTTCCGAGACTCCGATCGTCATGCCGCGGGTAACCGTCGTTGGAAATGTGGATGCCCGTCCTGCAGGATCACCCGATGCCATTCGCAAGTCACTTGCCGATCAGGTCACGGGATCGGTCTGCTGGACCGCCAGCATCGAGTACATGATCGACCACCTCGGTATCATGCGATTCCTCGAACTCGGCCCCGGCGGAATCATTGCTGGCCTCGTCGGTCGTATCCGCAAGGGCACTGAAGTCATCAGCGTCTCCGATGCCGCTTCCCTCGAGGCGGCTCTACCGACACTTCATTCGTAGCCTCATGTTCCTTGCCTTTGGAATGCCGGCTGCGCCGGAGTGGATCTTCATTGGGATTCTGGCACTTGTCCTTCTTGGGCCCAAGAAACTACCGGAACTCGCTCGTGGACTTGGCAAGGCGCTTGGGGAACTGCAGAAAGCCAAAGAGGACTTCCACCGCGAGATCGCCGGGGTTCCTCCGCTGCCCAAGATCGAGCCGCCGCAGGGACTTCAGTCAACAACTTCAGAGATAGCTTCTCCAACGGAAACTGGGGTTACCCCTGCCCAGCCTGTTTCTCCTCAGGAAAAGAAGTAGCCATAAAAGACGCCTACCCAGTCAGCTTTTGTGGTTAATAATCAATCTAGTTTTTCCTATCTTCCTGTTTTCCAGATTAAGTTCTCAGTTTTTGTCAGAGGGTGGCCATGTCGATCACGAAGCGGTACTTCACATCGTTCTTGAGCATGCGGGCGTAGGCCTCGTTGATCTTTCCCATCGGGATCAACTCCACATCGCTCGCGATCCCATGCTCGGCACAATAATCGAGCATCTCTTGGGTCTCAGGTAGTCCACCGACCAGTGAACCGACGAGTCGCTTCCGTCCTCCCACAAGGCTGAAGGCATGCACCGCAGCGGGGACTTCGGGAACGCCGACCAGGCACATCGTGCCATCCCGCTTGAGCAGCGAGAGATAGGCATTGAGATCATGATTTGCAGAGACGGTATCGAGGATGAAGTCGAACGTTCCCGTTGCCCCCTCCATCTGCTCGGGAGAGGTGGAGAGGATCACCTCGTCTGCGCCAAGTTTCTTGGCATCGGCGATTTTACCCTCGGAGGTCGTGAAACAGACGACGTGCGCTCCAAAAGAGTGAGCGAACTTCAGGGCCATGTGCCCCAAGCCACCCAGGCCTACGACGCCGACCTTCTTGCCGGGACCCACCTTCCAGTGGCGAAGGGGTGAGTAGGTTGTGATTCCTGCGCACAGGAGTGGAGCTGCAGCGGCAGGATCGATCTTGTCCGAAACTTTCAGGACAAAGCGCTCGTCGACGACGATCTGGTTCGAGTAGCCGCCGAAGTTCAGACCCTTACCATCACGGGTCTTGCTGTTGTAGGTGCCGGTGAAGTGATTCTCACAATAGTTCTCCAGGCCCTCATTGCAGCTGGGACAGGTCCGGCAGGAATCGACAAAACAGCCGACACCAACACGATCCCCCGGCACGAACTTAGTGACGGCAGAGCCGACCTGCTTCACTGTGCCGATAATTTCATGTCCCGGCACCATCGGGTAGAGAGAGCCACCCCACTCGTCACGCGACATGTGAATGTCGGTGTGGCAGACACCACAGTGAGAAATCTCGAGATGAACGTCATGGGTCCCCGGTTCGCGGCGTTCAAAGGAGAAGGGAGCAATCGGGGAAGTGGAGCTTTGGGCGGCGTAGCCTTTGGTAGGAAGCATGATGATAGGTGTTGGAGGGATTCAATCGTGGCCGATCAGGGAAGATCTGCAATGACAATTGATGGTTTCTTCATGGAGCAATCCAGATCACTTTTCATCCCTGTTTTTCACCTCAATTTATTCCGGATTGAACATGATTCTGGGGTCGCCAAATCTGTTCTACAGAGCTAAAAATATCATCTTGTCCTGCAAAGGAGAAAAGCAGACCCAAATCGATAGCGATTCGGCCCAAATTTGAAACATATCCAGGATCTCTTCAACCGGAGCAGCCAAGTGCGGCAGCATGCCCACCCCAAGTTCCCCCCTTGTACCTTTAACTCGCTCCCCCCTTGCAGCTTAGCCCCCATATCTAAACTCCTCTTTTCCCAACTATGAAACGTAAAGGCATCGTTCTCGCCGGAGGATCCGGTTCCCGTCTCCATCCCTTGACCATGGCCGTGAGTAAGCAACTCATGCCCGTCTATGACAAGCCGATGATCTACTACCCGATCTCAGTGCTTATGCTCGCCGGGATTCGGGAGATCCTGATCATCTCGACACCGCATGACCTGCCTGCTTTTCGCCGCCTCCTGGGTGATGGTTCCCGATATGGGGTGCGGTTTGAGTATGCCGAGCAGCCTTCTCCTGATGGTCTTGCACAGGCTTTTCTTATTGGTGCGGAGTTCTTGGCTGGATCTCCTGCTGCCTTGGTTCTGGGAGACAACCTCTTCTATGGCCATGACTTCACGGATACTCTGGCAGAGGCTGATGCGCTTCATCATCAGTCGACGGTCTTCGGTTACGAGGTTGCTGATCCTACAGCCTACGGTGTTGTCGAGTTTGATGCGGACGGTTGCGCCATCTCGCTTGAGGAAAAGCCCGTTGAGCCGAAAAGTAACTACGCCGTCCCCGGTCTCTATTTTTATAGTTCCGATGTCGTGGAGATGGCCCGCAAGCTTCAACCTTCGAAGAGAGGTGAGCTTGAGATCACTGATTTGAACAGGCTCTACCTCGAGGAGGGAAGACTCCATGTCCAGAAGCTAGGCCGCGGCACGGCGTGGCTCGATACTGGAACTCATGATTCCTTGCTGGAGGCCGCTGATTTCGTCCGCGCCATCCAGAACCGACAGGGTCTCCGTATTGCCTGCCTCGAGGAGATCGGTCTTCAAATGGGTTTCTTGGATGAGGAAGCCTTTGAGCGCTCCCTCGAACCACTGGGAAAATCGAGCTACGGAACCTATCTCCGAAATGTTCTCAAACGCAGAAAAAAGTAACCTTCGGTTCCTTACCTAAAGCCTTAGCCCATGCAAAAACTCCCAACCAAAATTCATGATGCGTTCCTGCTGAAGCCGAAAGTGTTCGGTGATGCGCGTGGATTTTTCCTAGAGTCTTGGAATAAAAAGACGTTTCTCGAACTCGTTGGCGACTTTGATTTTGTTCAGGATAATCACTCCCGTTCTTCCAAACATGTCCTTCGCGGACTGCATTATCAGTCCGGCGATACCGCTCAGGGAAAACTCGTCTGGGTTACGGCAGGAACTGTTTATGACGTACTTGTGGACCTTCGTAAAAGCTCCCCGACCTATGGCCAATGGGACGGCTACTACCTGACGGCGGATGCGCATGAGCGTCTCTGGGTTCCTCCTGGATGTGCCCATGGTTTTTTGGTTGTCAGCGACACGGCTGATTTCCACTACAAGGTGACGTCGCTCTACTCCCCCAAGGACGAACGCGCCCTTCGCTGGGATGATCCCCACCTTGCGATTACTTGGCCCATTGAGATTGGTATCAATCCGCTTGTTTCTCCCAAAGATGCATCTGCAGCCTCCTTCGCCGACTGTGAGAAATACGCATAAAAGGGAATTTGGACAAATATTGACATAAATTGGCGGGGTGCGAAATTGATGCTATGAATGTTTCCCTAACCACAGAAATGGAGCAGTGGGTGCAGCAGAAAGTAGGAAGTGGGCTCTATACCTCTGCTAGCGAGGTAGTTAGAGAGGCTATTCGGGCTCTCCATGCCAAGGAAACGCGCAATAGCACCAAGCTCGCCAATTTGCGTGATGCACTTCAGCAGGGCATCGATACTGCTGATCAGGGTGACCTCTTGGAGTGGGATGAAACCGTTGCCATGGAAATCAAGCAGACTGGTCGGAAGCGTCGCCAAGCATGAGGCTCCTTCTATCGGGGAGAGCCAAACAGGATCTCATCGAGATCTGGGAGTATATCGCTTCGCATGATGAAGAGGCAGCCGATCAATACATCGATCACTTGAGGCGACGCGCCATGGAGTTGATAACTCACCCTGAGCTTGGTCGTAGCCGAGACGACATCCATCACGGTATTCGCAGTTTGCTTTCCAGAAACCACCTTCTTTTTTACCGGATCCGAGCCAATGAGATTCAGATCCTAAGAATCCTCCATGGCAGCATGGATCTTCCAAACCAAGACTTTCCTACAGCCTAATAGCCTAAAGCCTAAACCCCTCTCACTTTCACTTTCCCCATGTCCACCATCCTCGTCACCGGCGGCGCCGGCTTCATCGGTTCCAACTTCGTCCTCGACTGGATCGCTCTTGAGAACGACTCCGTCGTCAACCTCGACAAGCTCACCTACGCCGGGAACCTCCAGAACCTCGCCTCCCTCAAGGGGAACTCCCGCCACACCTTTGTCCGTGGCGATATCGGGGATGCCGAACTTGTCGCCAAACTCCTTACTGAGCATCGCCCCCGCGCAATCGTCAACTTTGCCGCCGAGTCCCATGTCGATCGCTCCATCCATGGGCCTGCCGAGTTTATCCAGACCAATATCGTCGGCGCCTTCACCCTCCTAGAGGCCACTCGCGCCTACTGGAATGGCCTCGATGATGCGGCAAAGAAGGCCTTCCGCTTCCTCCACGTCTCCACCGACGAGGTCTATGGATCACTGGCTCCGACCGATCCTGCCTTCACCGAGACCAAGCAGTACGAGCCCAATAGTCCGTATTCAGCGAGCAAGGCCGCTTCGGATCACCTCGTCCGTGCCTACCATCACACCTACGGCCTTCCTGTCCTCACGACGAACTGCTCCAACAACTACGGTCCCTACCACTTCCCTGAGAAGCTCATCCCTCTCGTCATCCACAACGCCCTCGCCGGCAAGCCACTCCCCATCTACGGCGATGGGCAACAGGTGCGCGACTGGCTCTATGTGAAGGACCATGCCTCCGCCATCCGCCGCGTCCTCCAGGCAGGCGGGGTGGGGGAGACCTACAACGTCGGTGGCTGGAATGAGAAGCCGAACCTCGACGTCGTCCACACCCTCTGTGCCATCCTTGATGAGCTATCACCCCGTGCCGATGGGAAGAGCTACAAAGAGCAGATCACCTACGTTACCGATCGTCCCGGTCACGACCGCCGCTACGCCATCGACGCTACCAAAATCAACCGCGAGCTCGGCTGGAAACCCGCCGAGACCTTCGAGACCGGTATCCGTAAGACGGTGCAGTGGTACCTCGACAACCAGGAGTGGGTGACCAACGTAACCTCCGGCGCCTACAAGGAGTGGGTGCAGACGCAATATCGTGCGTAGGGTCTAGGTTCTGGGTTGTTAGGAATTAGGGTTTAATAAAACAGCTTCATTAGATAGCTGAAGCCTACTAATGACATACAGCCTAGAAAACTAATACCTAATCTCTCCGGTTCCTCTCCCCTATAGCCTAATCTCCTAACACCTAAACCCCTCCCTTCGTGTCTCCCGACATTGCCTACTGCTGGCGGCTTTTTACCAAGCTGACCTGGACAAATTTTAAGCTACGCTACTATGGCAGCTATCTGGGCTACTTCTGGTCGCTCCTGAAGCCACTTGGACTCTTTGGAGTTCTTTACATCGTCTTCACCGTCGTGATGAAGCAGTCTACGCCTCACTATGGCGTCTTCCTGCTCTTGGGCATCATCCTCTGGGATTTTTTTGTTTCGGGTACCATGGCGGGTATGAACGGTTTTATCGGTAACTATCAGATGATCCGCAAAGTCTACTTGCCTCGTATCATCTTAGTGGCAGCAGCGGTTTCCAGTGCCTTCATAGGACTCTTCTTCAATCTCATTATTTTCGTCGTTTTCGCACTGCTGGATGGCGTGCGCTTTACTCCGAAAGCCCTCTGGTTTTTGCCCTTGATAGCGGCTTTCTACCTACTGGTTCTGGGCATTGGGTTCATTCTCAGTATTGTTGTGGTTAAGGTGCGAGACACCCTCAGCCTTTGGGAAGTCGTTACCCAGTTGGGATTCTGGGCTACTCCGGTCATGTATCCCATGAAGATGGTTCCGGAAAAGTGGCGATTCTTCCTGTTTCTTAACCCGATGAGCGGAATCATTGATTATTCACGCTATCTTCTCGTGGGCATCGGTGGCCTCACTAAGATCGGTTACTGCTACGTGCTTGGAGTTAGTTTGATTTTCTTTATTCTCGGAGTCCTTGTCTTCAAGACCAAGGAAGGAGAGATGGTTGAGGACCTCTAAGCACGCAGTGCTTAGAGGAGGTATTTAGGAGTTAGGCTTTTAGGCATTAGGAATTTATACTTTAGGTAATAAAATTTGCGACCACACGAAACTCAAAGCCTTTGAATTGGTTGGCAGAATAGCTTCGGAAGCATGTCCCACCTTAAAATCTGATAAATAATTTATGGAGTCTGAACCAAGATTTTTGGGAAAAAGCGCGGAAGACAACGATGGAATCGTTGCCCAAAGGGCGGCACAGCTTGTGGGCAACAAGTGCCGTCAAAAAGTGCTTGGATCGCTCATTCGCTCACAACGACCTAAAGCCTAATTGCCTACAGTCTAAACAGCTTGCTCCATTGCGCCCCTCCTACAGTCTAAATTCCTAACACCTAAACCCCTAACCAAGTGCCTCCCGCCATCACCGTCCGTAACCTATCCAAGACCTTCCGACTTCCGGCAGAACGCCGGGGAACCCTGCGCGAGCGGCTCATGAAGTTCCACGTAAGGAATGAGCGCCAGCCGAAGCGCACACTTGATGATATCAGCTTTGAGGTTCAGCAGGGCGAGTTTTTTGGAATCATCGGACGCAACGGTTCCGGTAAGTCCACCCTTCTCAAGATCCTCGCCCGCATTTACAAGCCGGACAAAGGAAGCGAGATTAGCATCCATGGTCGTATCGCCCCCATGCTGGAGCTTGGGGTTGGATTTAATTCCGAGCTGACTGGCCGTGAGAATGTCTACCTAAATGCCACGATCCTAGGGCTGACCAAGGAGGAAATCGACGCCCGCTATGACGATATCGTCCGCTTTGCGGAATTGGAGAACTTCATGGAGCTCCAGGTAAAGCATTACTCCAGCGGAATGTCTGTGAAGCTCGCCTTCTCCGTGGCTGCCCAGATTGATTGCCCCATCATGCTCTTAGACGAGGTTCTTGCCGTCGGCGATTTCGTC
This sequence comes from uncultured Spartobacteria bacterium, assembly GCA_903933015.1. Taxonomy (GTDB): domain Bacteria; phylum Verrucomicrobiota; class Verrucomicrobiia; order Chthoniobacterales; family UBA6821; genus UBA6821. The sequence continues at coordinate 30,650 of CAIZIQ010000199.1, forward strand.
TTTCAGGAGAAGTGCTTCGCTCTCTTCGAGCGCTACAAGAAAGAGGGAAAGACCATAATTCTAGTGACACACGATCCGTCTGCCATGGAGCGCTTCGCCGACAGAGCTCTTCTGATCCACCAATCTCGGATCGAGATGATCGGGAATCCTCACGAGGTTTTGGTGCGGTATCACGCTTTGGGATAAAATATGACCGGCAGCAACAAAGGAATAATTGTAGACCGTAGGACATGGATCCACGTGATGGTTATCCTATTAACTGGAATAGTATTCTGCAGTTGGTCGTTGAGTCCTTCGAACTTTTTCCAATTTGACGATTTCAAGTGGCAGTGGAAAACACAGGTCGCCTCTTATTTAGGCCTGTTCAATGTTATCCCGAATGCTCCTTTTAATGACCGTCCTGTTGGCGCCGTTCTGATAAAAGGATTGTTCTCACTATTTGGAGTCAATGCTGTCGCTCATCACATGGTGCTTCTTTTGATCCACTTGGGAAATAGTCTGCTCCTTTATTGGGTCCTGAGTATAATTTTGCATGATTTCCTGAAAAAAACATCTCAGCAGTCCCTTAAGGAACTGCCATGGGTCGCAGCAATTCTCTTCGCTGGATGGTCATCCTCCACACTCAGGGCTGTTTACTGGGATTCTGCGATCTTCGATTTGTTGGCGGGATTCTTCGCCCTGATCGCCTCCTGCTTTTACTTCATGGCCCAGAATGGTAAGGGGAGAATATGGAAGTCATTACTCTGTATCCTAGCCTATGGGCTTGCACTTAGATCCAAGGAAATGTCGGTTCTACTCCCCTGCATGTTAGCCGTCATCACGGTCTGGCAGATCACTTGGAATCAGCGTGTGCTTCGGAGCCAGATTACTTGGAATTTGCCTCTCCTGATGGGACTTATCATCATGATGATCGCCTATGTGGCCAGAATTCTATGGGTTAAGTCTAATTACCCAGGGCTGATGGAGCCATCACACCCGTATTTTCTAACGCATGATCCACTAATCCTCGCAAGAAACTTCATCCGCTACCTTGCGATCTACTTTGACCCATTCCAGGACGACTACATTGCCGCCAATGGAGGGTGGTCGCTTCCATTCTATGGCTTGGGATCTGTTCTATGCTTGGGGTTCCTGTGGTATGCTGGGAGAAAATATCAGCAGGATAGAAATCCATTGATACTGATACCTTGCCTGCTTGTCCTTCAGATGGCGCCAGTTCTACAAATACAGAACATGCAGACAAGATTGTATCTCTATATTCCATCAATGATACTAAGCGTACTGACAGGAGCCATAATTTGTCAGATTGTTGGTCAATACAAGCGTGTGGGTGAAGACCTGCGAATCGTGATGCTTTTATTAGCCTCCTTCACAATATTAGCTGCAGTAAGCCTGAATGGCTCTAATCCAAAATATAGAAATTTCTACCTGTCAGTGGGACGGGAGAACAAAAAGCTCTACGGCGAAATCATGAAAATACCAACTCCCCCGCATGGAGCAACGGTTTACCTTGAAGGTGAAAAAAGGGAGTTTGTACCTTATTGCCTATTTTCAGAGGGCTCGGGCAGCGGTGACGTCGTCAGGAGCTATTACAATGATCCAAGTCTCTCAGTGCAGATAGTTTCAGAAACAAAAATCAACACATATAATATTGAAGAACCAACTATTTATTTCAAATAAATGTTTGCTGCAAATACTAAAATTAGTCATGATATAAGTTTCTGATTAGAAAACAGCTATCAGAAAGTATTATAATAATGAAATTAAAATAATTTCACATTAGCTTAGCTAGCTAAGAGATAAATCTCCTAACTCTCAGGCGGATTTTATTTTAAAGAATATCCTAGGCTCAAATTAGTTATAAAATATCGCTGTAATATGAAATCACCGGATATTAATTCAAAGGGACTATTAACGAAAGCACCAAGTGCAAATAGATATGAAAATAAATCAACAATCATTGATGATGTTGGTGCACTGATTGCTAGATGTGTTAAACCTGCTTCAAAAGTCTTGGATGTTGGTTGCGGAACAGGGTCGATCTCTGAGGTCATCAAAGTGTTGTCTCAGTGCAAAATAGAGGGAATCGAGCCCGATGCCGATAGGTGCCAAATTGCAAGAGAACGTGGTATCCCTGTACACGACGGAATTCTCACCCAAGAATATTTGCAAACTAATGGACCTTATGACCATATCATCTTTGCGGATGTTCTAGAGCATTTGCCGGATCCCAGTACCGTCATTGAGTTGGCAAGAACCGGACTTAAAGAAGGAGGTTCCATTATCGCCTCCGTTCCAAATATCGCGCACTTTTTCGTCAGGACAGACTTGTTATTGGGTAAGTTTGACTACGCTGACTGCGGAATTATGGATGCAACACATCTAAGATGGTTTACCAGAAAAACTCTGTTGACCCTATTTAGAAATTCGGGATTTGAAGTCGTCGCCATCAGTTACACCGTCAATATTGA
>CAIZIQ010000200.1 GCA_903933015.1 uncultured Spartobacteria bacterium
CCGCGGATCAGGGTGAGTTTATCGAGATTCACGCCACGGAAATCCCCTCCGAGTGCTCCTTCCTCGAGATGCTCGATATCGTGAACAACCGCCTCACCAGAGAGGGTAAGGAGCCGGTCTCCTTCGCCAGCGATTGTCGCGAGGGCATCTGCGGAACCTGTCACATGGTCATCAACGGTGTTCCTCAGGGACCGGGTCGCGGAGCTGCCTGTCAGGTCTACATGCGGAAGTTTGAGAATGGCCAGACCATTACCGTCGAGCCCTTCCGCGTCGGCGCCTTCCCGATCGTGAAGGATCTCGTGGTCAACCGCAGTGCCTACGATCGGATCATCCGTTCCGGTGGCTTCATCAGCGAGCACACCGGCGGTGCCCCAGATGCCTCGACGACCCTTATTCCTAAGCCTGTGGCTGACGCCGCCATGGATGCCGCCGCCTGCATCGGTTGTGGAGCCTGCGCCGCTGCTTGCCCGAACAGCTCGCCCATGCTCTTTGTCGGTGCCAAGGTCACCCATCTCGGACTCCTGCCCCAGGGTCAGGCCGAGCGTAAGAGTCGCGCCCGCAACATGGTCCGCACCATGCAGGAGGAAGGTTTCGGCAATTGCTCCAACTACTACGCCTGCGAGGCTGTTTGTCCGGCGAATGTTCCTGCCAGCGTGATTGCGATGCTCAACCGTGACTACATTCGCGGGGAGCTCAGCGAAGCCGTCGGGGCAATCGATTAAGGGCTTGGTCCTTTGGGCCAAAGCGTCGTTGGTCTCCGCTCGCAACGCCGAGTGCCTGGAAGCACGGAGTAGCCTGTGCGAAGCACAGCCCCGAAGGGGCGAGGCCCTCTGGAGAGGGCGAGGCAATAGCTCTACTACAGCGTCACTTGACCGCCTAACTCTGGCCGCAAATTAACGTCGCCCAAAGGAAAGAATATCTTCAGCTTCACTTTTCCGCCTAGCTCTCCATGCAAGTTTGCGAGCCTTAACTATATTTTTCGGCTACTAATCCCGCCCGCCCGATTCCTCGATATTCCGTAGAGGTTGTTCTCTCTGAAGAGGTTTTAGAGGAATGGTGGGGTAGATTCTTTTGGTAGTTCGCAAAGGAATCAATTATCTGGGGATAAGTATTGGCGTTGGACAACGCCAGCAACAACCACTTATAGGTGAAAGTACACTGCATAATCTAAAAGATTGTGTTTTTTATGAACCTGCTCAGTTTCTACAGACCTTTGCCCCTGCGTTGCACACTGGTTGTGCTGGTTACTTTTACAGTTAGTTTCATAGCGGGTTACCACTTTGCGCCAGAACTGAATGGGTTGTTCGACAACCCTATTAATTTCAGAACTGAGGCTTTCGTACCGGTCCCCCCCACTCTTTCGATGCAGCATCATGCTTTTTTGCATATTTTCACATACAACGCTGCAGCCACCCTGCAGATATTAGGTATTGGAACAATAATTTTTCTATTTCCTTGGATTAGAATCACGGCGATTGGACTCAGCTTGGGGATTTCATTTTGGAGCATTGGTTCACCATGGCTTTGTTGCAAATTCTTCCTACCGCATGCGTTGGTTGAGATGTCGGTAACCATTTATGCATGCTCCATCTCAATGAGCAGTGGTCTGAAAAGCCTTACTGGAGGTCCGGGAGGTCGATGGAATATTTTAAAGCGTGAATTTGTTGCCAACCTGAAACTCTTCTTGCTGCTGATTCCATTCATCCTTTTAGCTGCTTTGCTAGAGGCATATGTCACATATCGATGGTGTAGTTCTCCGCAGTAAGAAATCCGCTTAAAGAATTCTCAGACTGACACCAAAAACTCATCTCCTTCATCGGGAATGGGTTTTTCTTTGGTCTGTAGAGGCAGGTAGAATCAACTTCTACGAGGAATGATACTCCTCGAATACTCGTTGGAACATCGGAGTCCCTTGCTCCAACGAATTCTCGATCCTGTCAGTTATCTCCTCCTCAACTCTCTTCACCCCTACCTTCTGTTTGTGCTGATAGAGCAATTCCAGATCTAGGAATCCTTTCTGATGAACATTTATGAGTAAGAGTTCGAGATTCTCAGGGTCCTTCGACGTAAAACTGCTATGACCCTAGCATCTCAGTTATGGGGACTCTCGGGCAACACCTCCTGCTTTCCTGAGTTCCAGATTAAAATCTTCGGTTCAGGGATGGGATGAAGTAAATCCTTCCCATCCATGTTCGCTGCCCTCCTGACCACATTCTGTTTCGCTGCTTCGGCGATTCTTGCACGGCGATCGACCGGCATGCTTGGTTCGCAGTCGGCCAATCTCGCGCGCCAATTGGTGGCGCTCATTTTGCTGGGGCTTTGGGCGCATTTCTTTGGGCAGGGATTGAGGGGGCCAGGTCTACTAATGTTCCTTTTCAGTGGAATCCTTGGATTCGGTTTGGGGGATATTGCGTTGTTCGAGGCGCTTCCGAGGCTGGGAGCTGGCCTGACGGTGCTGATCGTTCAGTGTCTGGCCGTTCCCATCGGTGCCATGACGGAATGGCTCTGGCTTGGTACGCGCATCACTCCGACTCAAATGGTGAGCGCGGCGGTCATTCTGGCGGGTGTGGTGCTGGCCGTTGCGCCGGAGCGTGAGAGTTTGATACCGAAGGGGCATCGCATTGCGGGGGTAGTCTTTGCGATCATAGGTGCCTTCGGTCAGGCATTAGGTGCCGTCGTGAGCCGGCAGGGTTTCCTGCTCGACCACAAGATCGGGCTTCAGTTAGATGGTCCTACCTCGGCGTATCAGCGTTTGCTTGGGGGCATTGTTTGCGTGGCACTACTAGCAAGTGTCACGAGTAAGGTGCGTCGCTGGCGCAATCCGAGTGCCGATCGCCAAGGGCTTCCATGGCGAGATGCAATGCCATGGATCATTGGGAATGCCATGGCAGGACCAGTATTCGGCGTGGCGCTCTACCAATGGGGATTGCGTGATTCACCCAGCGCGATCGTTCTCTCCATCGTTTCCACAACGCCGCTTGCGGTCATGATGATCTCATTCGTTTTCGAGAAAACAAGACCTACTCCTAGGGCACTTGTTGGTTCCCTACTGGCCGTGCTTGGCGTTGTTGCCCTAGTCTACGGTAGGGGTTAAGGCCACTCTGTAGGAAATGGAAACTCTGTGCATTCTGTGCATCTTGTGGCCAAATGACTGCATCACTTCGGAGTGTAAATATTTTGAAGATTTCCAACACTAGTCACAAAGCCACAGAAGGCTGGCGGTTTGACAACTCCTACACCCGGTTGCCGCAGTCACTCTTCAGTCGCGTTCATCCCGTGCCGGTGGCTGATCCCAAGCTTCTCATCCTCAATGAAAAGCTCGCCTCAGATCTCGGTCTCGATGCCGTCGCTCTGAGTGAGGCCGGTGGGGAGATGTTTGCTGGGAATCAACTTCCGGAAGGGGCCGACCCGATTGCTCAGGCCTATGCAGGGCATCAGTTTGGTCATTTTACCAATCTCGGCGATGGACGGGCCGTCTTGATCGGGGAACACATAACACCGCAGGGCCTGCGCTTCGACATCCAGCTCAAGGGATCGGGATCGACTCCGTATTCCCGTCGCGGCGACGGGCGGGCTGCCCTAGGTCCGATGCTCCGCGAATACATCATCAGCGAGGCGATGCATGCTCTCGGAATCCCGACGACACGTAGTCTGGCGGTGGCCGTTACAGGTGAGCAGATCCCCCGGGAGGAGCTGCTGCCAGGGGCCATCCTCACCCGTGTAGCTGCCAGTCACATCCGCATCGGGACATTCGAATATGCCCATGCCCTGGGCGATCACACCGTA
>CAIZIQ010000201.1 GCA_903933015.1 uncultured Spartobacteria bacterium
CGGTCACCTCCCCCTTGTTCTTGTAGAGATTCTCGATCGATTCCAGGGCGCGATTCACGTGATCCTTGATGTCGGGAAGTTCGCCGCTCACGCGCTGTTCGCTGACGGTGAACACCTGCTTCTCGACATCGTCGATCAGGGATTTCACATCCCCCTGCTCATCGTAGCAGCGTGCCGCGGAACTCGTGCAGACCGCGATCATGCTTCGCAGGAGATGTTTCTCCCGCATGATGTCGATGTAGTATTCGGCGTTGGCGGCGGTCGGGAGGAATGTCTGGAGATTGGCCAGCGCTGCGGGGCCTCCGACCTGATCGAGCAGATTCCGGTCGGCAAGAGCCTGAGTGACCGTGATCAGGTCGATCGCGCTGTTTTTCTTGGAGAGATCCTCGATGACGGCGTAGATCGTGCCGTGCGCGGGATGATGAAAATGCTGCTCGTTGATCCCCTTCTCGATGGCCGTGTTGAGCGCATCATGGGGGGAAAGCAGGATTGACGAGAGAACGCCCATCTCGGCATCCAGGCTCGCGGGCAGGGGACGATGGGCCTCGGGAAGACGCTGGGAAGAGGCAAAACCAGATTGGTTTCCTCCGCTACCGCCCCGGTTACGAGGGAAGGAGCCGCCGGACTGGTACGCCGGCGCGTTCTGTACTGGGGCAGGGCCGTCCTGGGGACTTTCGGCCATGCGGGGTAGGAATTATGCCTCGGCGCTCTCCGCGGCTTTGCGGCGCGGCTTGCGGGAACCGGCTTCCTCATCGGCAGGCTGCTCGAATTTCGGCAGGGCAGCGATCTCGATGCGGAGGGTAGCCGTCACATCGGAGTGGATCTTGACGGGAATCTGGTGCTCGCCACTTTCCTTGAGGGGGCGGTCGAGAACGATCGCATGGCGGGGAAGCACGAGATCCTTGATCTCGGAGGACAGACGCTCGAGAAGGTCAGCCGCAGTGATCGAACCAAAGGCCTTGCCGGTCTCGCCGGTCTCAAGCTTCAGGTTGAGGCGGAGCTTATTGATCTTCGTGGCGATCGCCTCGGCTTCATTGAGTTCGCGGGCTTCACGCTCGGCGCGCTTGGCCTTGAGGTGGTTGATCTTGCGCAGGGACGCGGGAGTGACCTCGAGGGCCTTGCCTGCGGGGATCAGGAAATTGCGGGCATAGCCGGCACGCACCTTGACGATGTCGGCTTCTGCTCCCAAGGAGGGAACGGCTTCAGTGAGGATGACTTCGGAGTTGGCCATAAAAAATATCCCGGTTGGTTATGCGGCGGGAGGTGAGAGATTACCGGGAAACAAAATACTGTCAACCAGCTTTCCGGGCGATTCTCGGATACTCTTCACGGACTTTGATTTGAGGGGGGGAGGCGATCGTGACCGCGTCTCGGCTTGCCTCAGGGAGCTCAACAGGCAAAAAAGTCATTTCCCTACTGATCAGGATCGTGATAGTTCCATCATCCTCCATGCCCAAACTGACCACCTTTTGCCGATTTCTAACGGGAGCAGCCCTGATTTTCACGGTTGCCGAACCCCTTTCCGTTCGAGCCAATCCTACCGTCGATATCCCGTCACTTTCCGCCGAGGAAGCTGCTTACGGGGACTCATCCGAGGGGACCAACAATGTCAGTATTGAGGGGATCAAAGTTCATGTTTCCGCCTTCAACAGGCCTCCGCAGCAATACACCATCCAGTGTGTTTTTCTGAAGCGCACCGGGAAGGGGAATGCCCTTCCAGCAGTGGATGATGTGGCGACCTTTGAGGTGGGCAATTGCAACGACATCTATCTGGTGAACGCGAATCCCATCCCGGTCCCCCCCAAGCCTCCCTCCTTTCTAAAGGCTACCCCCAAGGCTGCCGCGACACCCACGCCCGCCGCTGCAGCTGCCTCAGCGGGCACGAATGCAGCTGGTGCAGCCCCTGCTTCGGCGAGTCCCGAGCCCTGGCAGTTCAATCCCAGAATCGGCTTCGTCGTGAGGGCGCTAAACAATGGCGCTGTCCTTTCTCAAGTCTTTTCCAGTCATGAAGTTGCAGGCATCTGCCAGAGTCATCCCGAAATCCTGAACCAGGCGCCAACCGGGCGGCATCTGGAAGCTGCCTCATTGATTCAGAGTCGGCTCAAAAGGTAATTGAAGAGTCTCTTCGTGCACCCCTTGGGTGGACGCAACTTTGCTGATGGGCGCTGATAGGATCGGCTCAAGGGTGGGGCGCTTATTTAGAATAATTCTTGATTGATCTTGAATCCCGCAGTGGCGTTGCTAGGTTGTCACCCCGCCGCATGAAAAAAAGCCCATCCATTCCCTCCTACGAGTCCGCCATGGGGCGTGAGGGTTTGCGGCTGACTCCGCAGCGCCGCCAGGTCTACGAGGTCCTGATGGACAAGCGGGATCACCCCACGGCCACGGAGGTCTTCATCCGTGCTCAGAAGAAGATGCCCTCGATCTCGCTTGCCACCGTTTACAACTGCCTCGAGACCATGGTTGGCAACGGTCTGGTCAAGGCCGTCCATGTCGACCGCGAGCCGACGCGCTTCTGTGCCAACCTCATGGAGCACGGCCATTTTCACTGCACCGGATGCGGTCACATCTCCGACATCGAGTTTTCCCAGACCCATGACAAGGGGTGGAAGCTTCCTTCCGGATTCCTGGTCACCCAGCACGACCTTACCCTTCGCGGTCTCTGCACCGATTGCGGTGCAACCTTCAAAAATTCCAACAACTCCCAACCAACCACCAAGTAACCCATCATGTCCGCTCACTCCCTTTCCATCCGCGATCTGCACGCCTCCATCGGTGATAAGCCGATCCTGAAGGGACTCACCCTCGATATTCCCAAGGGCGAGGTTCACGCCATCATGGGCAAGAACGGTGCGGGCAAGAGCACCCTCGCGAAGATCATGGCCGGGCACCCCGACTACACCGTCACCTCCGGTGATGTCCTGCTGGATGGGGAGAGCATCCTGGGACTGGAGCCCGATGTCCGCGCCCGCCTCGGACTCTTCCTTGCCTTTCAGTACCCGATGGAGATCCCCGGAGTCACCATTGCCAATTTCATCCGTGCCGCCCTCAGTGCCCGCCTCCCCGAGGGTGAGGAGCTCGAGGCTACCGACTACTACGCCAAACTGTACGCCAAGATGGATGCCCTCAGTGTCCCCCGTAACTTCACCTCCCGCTCCGTGAACGAAGGCTTCTCCGGCGGTGAGAAAAAGCGCTGCGAGATTCTCCAGATGGCCATGCTCGAGCCCTCCTACGCAGTGCTCGACGAGACTGACAGCGGACTCGACATCGATGCGCTGAAGATCGTCTCCGCCGGTGTGAATGCCCTCCGCGGGCCGAACATCGGCATGCTCGTCATCACCCATTACCAGCGCCTCCTCGACTACATCGTTCCCGACAAGGTCCATGTCATGTCCGAGGGACGCATCATCCACACCGGAGACAAGGAACTCGCACTCAAGCTCGAGGCCGAGGGGTACGACTGGGTCGAGAAAGAATACGGGGTCAAAGCCGCCTAAGTCCCCTGAGGTACCCTAAGTAGGCATCTCCATTTTTCCTTTCACCTTCCTTTTCACTTTCCCATGACCACCGAGACCAAGCCCGAGATCGACATCGACCGTTCCGTTGGCGATTTCCGCTACGAGATGGACTACGCCTACGATGCGGGCGTCGGCCTGAGCGAGGCGACCATCGACTACATCAGCGACGTGAAGGGGGATCCGGACTGGGTCCGTGCCTTCCGCAAGGAGGGCTACCGCAAATTCCTCGAGAAGCCGATGCCTACCAACTGGGCGACCAAGGACCTCGACAACATCGTCTTTGAGAACATCCGCTACTACCTCTCGCAGGGTCAGGTTCCGAAGCGCAGCTGGGACGACGTCCCCGATGATATCAAGAAGACCTTCGAGCGCCTCGGCATCCCCGAGCAGGAGCGCAAGTTCCTCGCGGGCGTCGAAGCCCAGTTCGACAGCGAGGCCGCCTATTCCAACATCAAGGCGGCCGTCGGCGAGCAGGGAGTCATCTTCGTCGGTTCCACCGAGGGACTCAAGGAACACCCCGAGATCTTCAAGAAATGGTTCGGGAAGGTCATCCCCAGCGGAGACAACAAATTCTCCGCACTGAATTCCGCTGTCTTCAGCGGTGGCAGCTTCATCTACGTGCCACCCGGAGTGAAGGTGAAGCATCCGCTTCAGGCCTACTTCCGTATCAATGCCCAGAACTTCGGCCAGTTCGAGCGTACACTGATCATCGCCGACGAGGGGGCCGAGGTCATGTACATGGAGGGTTGCACCGCGCCCAAGTTCGAGACCGCCACGCTGCACAGCGCCGTCGTGGAACTGGTGGCCATGAAGGGGGCCAAGATCCAGTACATCACCGTCCAGAACTGGAGCTCCAACGTTTTCAACCTCGTCACCAAGCGAGGCCTCGCCCACGAGGATGCCGAGATCAAGTGGATCGACTGCAACATCGGCTCCCGCCTCACCATGAAGTATCCCGGCGTCGTCATGAAGGGGAAGGGTGCCCGCGGCGAGGTCGTCTCCATCGCCTTGGCCGGCGACGGCCAGCATCAGGACACCGGTGCCAAGATGATCCATGCGGCCGACAACACGACCAGCAACATCATCTCCAAGTCCATCAGCCTCGGCACCGGCCGCGCCACCTACCGCGGCATGGTCCATGTGCCCAAGCATCTCAAGGGGTGCAAGAACAACACCGAGTGCGATGCCCTCCTCATCAACAGCCACAGCCGCACCGACACCTACCCCGCCATCAGCGTGCGCGGGCAGGGGAATGCCGTCCAGCACGAGGCCAGCGTCAGCCAGATCAGCGCCGAGCAGATCTTCTACATGCAGCAGCGAGGCCTCAGTGAGGCCGCGGCCATGAGCCTTGCCGTGAACGGATTCGTCAACGACCTCGTCCAGCAGTTCCCGATGGAATACTCCGTCGAGTTGAAGCGCCTCATCGACCTCGAGATGGAGGGATCCGTCGGTTAATCCCGACACCCCCGTCCCAGCCACTCCACTCCACTTCACGACAGGATTGATTTCATGACCGTCAGCGCCACTTCCGAAATCCTCGTCCGGGATCTTCCCGAGACAGGAATCGACACCACGGCCCCCTCGTTCGCCGCCACCCAGGCCACGCAGTGGCCCGAATGGTTCCGCCACGACCAGCAAAAGGCCTGGGAACTCTACCAGTCCCTTCCCCAGCCCAAGCGCAGTGACGAGCCATGGCGCTTTGCGAATCTGAAGGCGATCGACCTCTCCGGATTCCAGTCAGCCTCCCCCGTGCGCGATGCGGCCGCCCTCGTGGCCCGCTCCGTGGCCCACCCTGAACTTTCAGCAAAGCTCGTCTTTGCCAATGAAGCTCTCATCCACAGCGAGCTGAAGGGACTCCCCTCCGGTGTCCTGCTCCTTCCGCTGGAACGGGCGGCCAACGAACACGAGGAACTTTTCCGCAAGAGCTTCATGACGGGCGAAGTCCGCCTCGGATCGAAAAAATTCGCCGCCCTCCATCGTGCCCGCCTCAGCAGCGGGGCCTTCCTCTATGTCCCCAAGGGGGTTGTCATCGAGCGCCCCATCGAGATCTGGCATTGGGTCGAGGGGGAGAATGCCGCCATCTTCCCGCACACCCTCATCGTCCTTGGGGAGGGGGCCTCTGCCACGGTCATCGACCGCTTCGTCTCCTCGGGCGACGAGCGCAGCCTTGCTGTCGCCGTGAATGACCTCACCCTCGGGGCCAATTCCCGACTTTCCTATGTCGGCATCCAGGAGTGGAGCGACAAAGTGACAGCCTTTCATTTGAACACCACCGAGGTGGATAAGGAGGGCGTCTCGACAGCTCTCCAGATGAACCTCGGCGGGGCCTACATCCGTGGAGAGAGCGACAGCCATCTCCTCGGCGAGGGATCGCGCAGCGTCATGCTCTCGGTGAATCCCGCCAGCGGTATCCGCGAGATCGACCAGCGCACCTTCCAGGACCACTTTGCACCGCGTGCGACGAGCGACCTGCTCTACCACAATGCGCTCTCCGACACCTCCCGCACCATCTTTGCCGGCCTCATCAAGGTCGAGGAAGCTGCCCACGAGACCGACGCCTATCAGAAGGTCCGCAACCTCATGCTCAGCGATGAGGCCGAGGCCAACTCCATGCCTGGATTGGAAATCCTCGCCGACAACGTTCGCTGCACCCATGGCGCGACCTCCGGGGAGCTCAACGAGGACGAACTCTTCTACATGATGGCCAGGGGCATTCCTCCCAAGCAGGCCGCGCAGCTCATCGTCAGGGGCTTTTTCGGAACCGTCCTGGAGCGCCTTGACAACGAGCCCCTCCAGGCGCATCTCGGTGCGATCCTGGACCGGAAGCTGAACCTCTGAGCTTACGGGAGGGGAAGGCTACCCCTTCCTCTCCGGGTTGATTAGCGAGCGGCTTTGCTCCACCTCGTACTTGTCACGGAGCTTTTCGAAGAATGCTCTCAGGATCTCCAGGGAGGGAGGGTTCTCAATCAGGGCTTCATAGCCCTCGTCGTCGGGTGCGGTGATTCCCGAGCAGAGCCGGCGGAATGCCAGATCGATGTCCGAGCTGCGGTTTGCCTTCTCAAATGCCTCGACCATATCACTGACCTCGAATCCATGATCGTGGAAGAGCGTGTGTAGATCGTACCAGTCGCGGGATTTGGAGCGCCTTGCGCAGACCAGGCACTTGAGCGCAAAGACCTCCTTGGTCGTTGCGATCCTGGGAGAGTTTCCCGGAACACCCGCCCCGCTGAGAACGGGCCATGCCGACTTTTCCTCGGCAAGGAAGGTCACCTTCACGCCCTCTTCTGTGATGAAGTCCTGCTGATAGTCGTGGAGCGACTGACCCGCGATCAGGAACTCCTCATAACTTGCGAGATTGTCGTTGCGCGTCCAGTCGGGGAATTTCCTGAGTAGGAGAGAGATGGTGGCGGTGGGAAGCTTTTCCGAGAGAAAGGCAAAGTCGAGATCCTCGCTCCGTCGATGGCCGATTCGCAGGCTCAGCGCCGTTCCTCCGATCAGGATCGCATCCTTCAGGAGAGGTTCATCCCTCAGCTTCAGCCAAAGGTTCCTCGTTGGCTCTGGAAGCAGGTCGAGATGAGAGGTCATCGCCGAGTTCATCGGGACGGAGTGGTGGCGGCCTCCATATTGCGGAGGATCCGGGTGACCTCCGGGGCCGCACGATGGACATCTTTCGACTCAGCCGCGGATTGGGTGCACAGAACATGCCACTCTCGCTTCAGCGCCTCCAAGCCGAATTCCCGAGACAGCTTTAGTAATTGAGCGAATCTGGGATTCAGCAGTGCCTTGCGGATGTAGATTTCCTTCGGAGCCTTGGCATTCGACCAGACTAGGCCGGGATGGCGTCTGTTGAGATTGGCTTTGGATTGCTTGGTAGCCGGGGGAGGGGAACTTTCGCGCAGATGGAGATCATAGCCGATCGTGGCAGCCAAACGGAGGAGTTGGGGCAGGGGGATCGTCCCGTGGGATTCGGCCCTTCGGAGCATTGAAAGCGAGAGGCCGCTTTTCTGTGCTGCCATGGCCTGAGTCAACCGGAGCGCCTTACGTTTTTTGGCAAGGATCCTCCCGATTGCCCGATGGGGCTCTGATTTGGAAAGGGGTGCGATCACATGTCAAAAATCGCTCGTATATGAGCGATTACAAGAGAATTTCCCCAGGTGAGACCCGGCACTCCTCATGGACAACAACTATCGCTACCGCGTCCTCAACGCAAAATCTTCATCCCCTGAACCAAACGTCAAAGTGATGATGGGAAATATCGCTCTCCGCAATTAGAAGTGGGTGACAGTAGAACACTGAACCATCAGCACTCAGACCTTGGTCCCTAAAAGGGGAACAGAGAGGCCGAGGGTTTTTTAATTTGGAACTCAGGAACTCAGGAACTCAGGAACTCAGGAACTCAGGAACTCAGGAACTCAGGAACTCAGGAACTCAGGAACTCAGGAACTCAGGAACTCAGGAACTC
>CAIZIQ010000202.1 GCA_903933015.1 uncultured Spartobacteria bacterium
ATCAGTACCAACCCGAAGATTTCTTCGATGAGATGTTCTCCGACAAGGGAATCGTCCGCCCCCACTACCAGCGCGTCTCCGACCGTTTCCAGACCCTGGATCCTGCTGAACAGAAGAGGAAGCAGACGGCCGTCGATCTCGCCTTCATGCGTGGAGGCGTCACCTTCACCGTCTACAACGATGATCAGGGCACCGAGCGCATCTTTCCGTTCGACTTGGTACCGCGAGTCATCCCCGATACCGAGTGGCAGCGGATCGAAAAGGGACTCATCCAGCGCATCACCGCCCTCAATCTTTTCCTTCACGATATCTATCATGATCAGAAAATCCTGAAGGACCGGGTGATCCCTCCCCATTACATACTGGGGGCAAAGCACTTTCGCCGTGAGTTCATGGGATTCAATGTCCCCAAGGATATCTACATTCACATCTGCGGAACCGACCTGATCCGGGATAGGCAGGGGAACTATCTGGTTCTTGAGGACAATCTCCGCTGTCCTTCCGGCGCAAGCTATATGCTGGAGAACCGTGCGGCGCTCAAGCGCGCATTCCCAGATCTCTACCGCTCGGCCAGGGTGCAACCCGTAGATAACTACGCGGCCGATCTCCGCAAGGTCCTTCAGTATGTCTCCCCACCGGCGCTCGGAACATCTCAGCCGAATGTCGTTCTGCTGACCCCCGGCGTTTTCAACAGCGCCTACTTCGAGCATTCCTTTCTGGCGCGCCAAATGGGTATCCCGATCGTCGAGGGACGCGATCTCGTGGTCCGCGATGCCAAGGTCTACATGCGGACAACCTCGGGACTCGTCCCCGTCGATGTCATCTACCGGCGCATCGACGATGACTTCCTCGATCCGACCATTTTCCGTCCGGACTCCCTGCTAGGGGTTCCCGGACTCGTCCATGCCTATCGCTCGGGAAACGTGAGCCTTGCCAACAGCATCGGAACCGGTGTCGCCGACGACAAGGTCGTCTACTACTTCGTCCCAAAAATCATCAAGTACTACCTTGGAGAAGACCCCATCCTCTCGAATGTGGATACTTTCCTGGCCAGTGAGAACAAGGACAGGCTCTTCATTCTTGAAAATTTGGAAAAGCTCGTCGTCAAGTCGGCCAACGAGGCCGGTGGTTACGGGATGCTGATGGGACCCTGGGCCAGCAAGGAGGAGATTGAATCCTTCCGAGAGCAGGTCCGCGCCAACCCTCGCAACTTCATCGCCCAGCATCCGATCTCCCTCTCCCGCCACCCAACCTGGTGCGACGGTGCCTTCGAGGGTCGCCATGTCGACCTTCGTCCCTACATTCTCTGTGGTGAAAAAACCACCGTCACACCCGGAGGCCTCACCCGCGTGGCCCTCCGCAAGGGATCACTTGTCGTAAACTCCTCCCAGGGAGGAGGTTCAAAGGATACCTGGGTTCTCAACGGGGATTCCTGAACTACATCTAATAGCCATGAGCGACCTTCCGACCCCAACCGCCCAGAAGCCGATCACCGACCGGCGTGACCATCAGGTCATGCTCTCGCGTGTGGCAAATTCCCTCTATTGGATGAGCCGCTACATCGAGCGCTCCGAGAACGTCGCGCGCCTGCTCGATGTGAATCTCCAGCTGATGCTCGATTTCGCGGATCTCAACGACCAGCAACTCAAGGAGCACTGGCTCCCCATTCTCTGCTCTGCCGGAGATGAGGAGACTTTCTTCAAACTCTACGAGCGCGCAGACAGCGAGAGCGTCACGGAGTTCCTCACCTTCCGTGAGGAGAATCCCAACTCGATCATCTCCTGCCTCTTCACGGCCCGCGAGAATGCCCGGCAAGTACGTGACCAGATATCATTGGAAATG
>CAIZIQ010000203.1 GCA_903933015.1 uncultured Spartobacteria bacterium
AAATCGATGAAATTCAAGAGCCGAGACGAATTGCTCGACGCTCTTCTTTGTAAGGTCTTCAGCGATCAAAAGATCGACCCCTATATCGATCAACGCCTGGAGCAAAAGATCGACTACCTCATTGAAAGAATCGATCTGGTCACATGAAGAACGGGATGATTTTCCCGTTCAAAACGACGTGGAGATCACGTCTGGATCTGGAGTATCTCGACGAGACTTCCGGCAGAAAAATCGCTGCCAGAATTGATCAATCCCAGTCTGAGGATCAGGCAGATCACACCGCAGTTGGGAAGAAGCTCAAGCAGTTCACCGACTACGCTTCGAAGGAAACAATGGGCCAGGTTCATGCGGGCGGATTCCTTCACCACAAGATCATTTTGAACCCGGACGGGAGCAAAACCTCCCCTCTTGGGTTGAGCAATGCGGAGCGAAAAAAACGGATCTGTGATGCGTGGATTGAACACCTGAATAAGTTCAAAAGCTCCTCTTCCAACCCGGTGATCCAGCACCGCTTGATCTTCACCATGTCGGGAGAGTTTCACAACAAGTTGGTGGACGCTGGGATTAATCCCGACATCGTTCTTCGAAGCTCGCTGAAGTCGGTTCTGAATCGATTTCAGCAGCGGTTTCACCCTCGCGATTCCATCGGTTACGCCTACGGGTTTCATCACGACACGGACAATCTTCATGCCCATGTGGCGATCTGTCCGCGCACTGCCAAGGGTGTCTATGTCGGGGTCAGCATGTCGCGAACCCGTGAGTCGGGAAACAAGAACCAGATGACCTATCTGATGAGGGCCTTTGAGCAGGAAAACCGACGCTGGGACAAGCTCCTTGCTGATCCGGAAAAGCTCAAGCAGACCCTCGGGAAGCGCCTCGATGCAGACAAGATCTCAAGCATTCCCAAGATCACGGCGCAGCAGATGGAGGCCCTTCGGCGTGAGCAATCTCTCTACGCAACGCGTCTACGCCATGCCTATCAGAGTATTCAAAAAATGGAGGTGCAATTACTCCAAAGGCGACAAGACATCCGCACCATTCGTCTCTTCCGGCATGTTCCGAAGTTGTTCGGTCGCAGGAAACAACGCCCAGTCCGAACCATCGAAAAAGTGGCGGGTGTCATCGAGAAATACTCCATCCGAGAGATGCAGTCCCTCCTGTATCGGATGAAGCAAACCTACCGGGAGGATCACCGCATCTACAGCCAGCGTTATGGCTTCACAACCAACCCAAAACACACCCATGCCAATCGAAGGACCCAACTTCAAAGCCA
Source organism: uncultured Spartobacteria bacterium (assembly GCA_903933015.1). Classification (GTDB taxonomy): domain Bacteria; phylum Verrucomicrobiota; class Verrucomicrobiia; order Chthoniobacterales; family UBA6821; genus UBA6821. The sequence continues at coordinate 1,274 of CAIZIQ010000203.1, forward strand.
AGGACAGAGGCAGATATTCTGAATACGTCATCTGTGAAGGATTCGTCTTCAAGCCCAACTCCGTGGACGCTTTTTACCATGATTTCATCAACGAGGAGGCTGGCGTCACCACGGTGATGATCAAGGCCGTCACTCAGGAAGTCTCCGATCCTGAGCGAAAGCTCTTCGACTTCCTCGTCAGTCGCGTTCACCCCAATACTCCCGATGAGGCTTCCTGACCTGATCACCTTTTTCCTCTGCATCGTCGGAGCGATCGTCGGGCACTTTCTGCTCGTTGCCCCGTACTCGTGGCTAGTTGTTTCCTTCTGTGCCGCCTTCGGTGCCTGGAGCCTTTTTGGGGAGTCCCATGCCGGCAATGTCGTCCTCAGATTGGGAGGTCTTTCCTGGTCGATGGAGGACTTTGTTCGGGGATGGCTCATCACGGGGAGGACCGGCTCAGGGAAGACCCAGTCGGGGATCAACACGATTACCTTTCAGATCTTCCAGAACGTGAAGAACTGGGGTGGTATCTGCCTCGATCAGAAAGGTCTCTACTGGGAGATCCTCGTGCGGATGGCCGCGCACTTCGGGAGGAGTGAGGATTTGATTCTTCTTCAGACCAGACCGGAAGGTGAAAGCGTTCTCTGGAGGCCACCTCATACCATCAACCTGACGGGCAATCCCTCCGTACCCGCCTCCACCTATGCAAAGGTCATCGTCGATACGGCTCTATCACTGAGCGGAGGACGAGGAGGGAACCCCTTCTTCCCGATCAAGGCCCAGCTGGCGATCCAGACAGCATTCGAGATCCTGCGACACATCGATGCCTTTGTGACCATTCCGAACATTCACCGGCTCCTGCTTCAGAAAGCTGAGGCCAACGAGACCCTCTCTGTCTTGTCCAAACGGAGTGACCAGCGTTCCCGGGATCTTATGAATGCGTTCCAAGACTATCTTGGCCAGCCTCCGGAACAGCTGGGAGGTGTTCAGGGCACCCTGAGCACCTATCTGGAGTTCTTCCTCAATCCTGAGATCGCCGAGGTTTTTTGTGCTGCTGAACCGACATTTTCGGTCACGGAGATCGACCGGGGGAAGATTGTTTGCCTTGCCATGCCGCAGAAGTTTCAGAGCGAGCGGCTCTATATCAATACGATCCTGAAGCTCTCCTACTACTTCCATGCCTTGAGTCGGTTCGACAAACCGGCCGAGCAGCGCGAGAAGGATAACCTTTTGATACTCTTTGCCGATGAGGGGCAGGAAATCATCACCGGGGCAGAGTCGGCTTTTGCTGACCACCGGGCAGCTGGAGTCATCCGGGAGGCGAAGGCGACCATCGTGCTGGCTACACAGGCCTACACCTCTCTTCATGGCTCAATCGATAAGAGATATGCAGATGTCCTGATGCTGAACCTCAGCAACGAGTTGATCTTCACGGTGGCGAATCACGATTCCGCCCAAATTGCTTCCAAGAACATCGGTGAACGGGAAATGACCGAGAAGTCATGGGGATGGTCCGCAGGGAAGCGTTCCTACAATTACCAGACCCGTATCAAACCATGGATAGAAGCCTTCCGCTTGAGAAAGCTCCCCCGGTTCACGGCGATTATTTGCCACTGCGAGAAGCCATTTCGCAAGCGCCTCCTGCCCCCCATCACTCCGGAGGGAGTTTACCCACTCTGGTTCACCCAACTACGTCCCGACTATGCGTTCCGCCAGTGGTGGCGGGGCAAAACCCCCTCCCGTTCATGAATCCCGATCCCGCTCTCCTTCAGAAACTCTCCGGCTTGGAGGAATACCTCGCTTTCAAGATCCGGGGACAGAGCCATGTCATTCCGAGAG
>CAIZIQ010000204.1 GCA_903933015.1 uncultured Spartobacteria bacterium
CGGCGGCTGCGAGGAAGTCAGCAGCCCTCCGCGAGAGAAAGGGATTAAGCTCCAACCCCTGGGTCCACGACCGGACCGCGGCCTCGTATCCCTGTGCCGCGATCGTCGCCAATGCGGAGGCGCGGAACGATTCAATACCATCCTTGAGTAGGACTCCCAACTGGGAGGATCGGAGCACCGCCATCGACAACGAATCCTCGGGAAAAGCCGCCGCGCGGAAAGCTGCCAGAAGAGCGATCCCGAGTGGGTTATCGTTGCAGGGATTCGACTTACCCTCCACCGAGACCGGGATTCCGTACGCCTGCAGGAGCGCCGCGATCGCGGAGGCCTCCTCATTCTTTCGGGTCAGCACGCCGCAGCTGAGGTTTCTCCTCCAGGGTTCAACCTCCTCAAGAATCCGCAGTACCCGCAGATGGATCGGGTTTTCGTCACCCTCCTCCGACTCGACGGCATCCCATCGGACATACCCCTCGAGCTTCTCATTTCTGGGAGCAGGAACATGGTCCCTCCAGGCCGCTTCCCACGATTCCACGGTTTTCTGAGGGATTCCTAGAACACCGGCATGATCTCCAACCGTTCCGAAGACCTTGTTGACCACATCGACGATCTCCTTGGCCGACCGGTAGGAGACCTTGAGATCCCTCGCAAAGACACGCTTCTCCGATCCCTGATTGTAGTGATCGAAGATCTCGAAGAAGAGTTTCGGATCCCCTCCGCGCCATGAGTAGATCGCTTGCTTCGTATCTCCCACGTAGAAGAGCGATCGGGCTCCCCCACTGTCCTGGATCACCTCGTCGATGAAGGAACCGAGCACCTTCCACTGAATCCGGCTCGTGTCCTGGAACTCGTCGAGGAGCCAGTGATCGAGCTTGGCATCGAGCCGGTATCCGGCACTCGACATCCAGTCGAGACTGCCGACCTGTTCGGAGAGAAGATCGGTCACATCGGAGAAGGTCATTCTCCCCCGACGGCGCGTGAGCGCATGGTACGAAGCCTCGAACGCCTGCATGAAGCTCCGGAGAGAGGCGCTCTTTTCGAGGAGGGATTCGTAGACCGGCTTGAGAAGTGTGAGCAACAGCTTCCTCCGGAGATCGGGAATGGCTCCTCGCAGGTAGACGCGGCCGTCGGCGGCACGTCCCGTAGGCAGGTATTGCTCTCCACTTTTCTTGTCCTCGGAGCAGCTGCAGAGTCGTCCCCGGATGAATTCCTTCAGCTCCTTCGACCAGAAGCTTCCCGGCTTGTGATCGGAGGCAGCCTCCAGGTTTTCGATCCACTTCTCACGGGCCTCCGAGGAGAGAGTGGGGTGCTCTTTCTGGATCTCAGCCCAGAGAGCATCCGCGGCCATCTTCACATCACCCGAGGTCAGGATCTCGCTTCCCTTGGATCCCCAGATCAGGTCACGGTCTCCCCAGGGAAGGTTGATATCCTTCAGGAACTTCTCATGGAAATCCTTCACCGACTGAAGAAGCGTTTGGAAGACCTCCCTCTCCCCGCGCCTGCGGGCGATCCTGCGCACCAGATCGAGGAACTCCGCTCCTGCAGCCGATCCAACGGATTCGCGGAAGATTGCAGCGAGCGCTTCCGTGCGGGCACGCTCCAACTCGGATTCGCCGATCATGGCAAATTCCCCGGGCAGACCAGATTCCAACGGAAAGGAACGGGCGATCCGCGCAAAGAGACTGTCGATCGTCCCCATGGTGAGACGGCCCGAGTCTGCGACAAGACGCATCAGCAGCTCCCTGCAGCGCACTTCGTCAAGTGGAGCCACCGTTCCCTCGGCCGGTTCCGCATTCAGATCCTCGTTCAGTTCGGTGAGTTTCTTCGGATAGATCGATGCCTCAGCGAGCCTCAGGAAGACTGCATCGAGGAATTCGCCGGCAGCTTTCTTCGTGAAGGTGAGTGCGGCGATCTTGCGCGGCTCCACACCGAGCGCGAGTAGCTTCACCATGCGCGTCGTCAGCGCGTAGGTCTTTCCGCTGCCTGCATTGGCCACCAGCATCGTGTGTCGGATCGGCGCGCTCATGTGGTGACCTCCACTCCTTTTTCTTTCCCCAGACCACGGAGGAAGGTGATCGTCTCCTCATCGAGGCACTCCTCGGGACTTCCCCCTGAGAGGAAGACTCCCATGGGATCATCCCAGGAGGCAGGAACCTGCTGTGGCGGCCAAAAGAAACCACGCGCGATCGCGGAGGCGGTTGCCTCCGCACACCTCGAGGCCGAGGCAAGAAGATCTTCCGAAAGATTGAAAGCGATCACGTCACTCTCCTCCGGGTCGGCCGCCAGTACCAGGTAGCCTGTCTCGATGGTTTTACCGGGAAAAAACTTTTCAGCGATCTTGCGGTAGAGCGGCAGCTGCAGATCGACCCAGGCCTTCGGCTTGCCCGAGAGGCTTGTCTCGGCCTCAGGAAGGAAGGCCCGTGAAGGGGGCTGCAGGTGGACCTCCTCGGGTGTTTTCTTCGAGGAGTAGGTCTTGTAATCGAGCACCCTCACCCGATCACCATTCACCTCAATCCGATCGATCTTCGCGGAGAGTGGCAATCCCCCGAAAAGAAGGTCTCCGGAGGATTTGCGCTCCACCTCCACGATCTTCCAGCCTTGGGCGACCTGATCCGCTTGCACTGTGGCGAAGGAGAGTAGCCTCACTCGTGCCGCCTCCGCCTGGACCCTCACCGCCGGCGAGGGATCAGCACCGAATCGTTGGGTGATTTCCCTCTCCAGACTTGCGAGCACCGCGGAGGCGATCTCGTCGCGGTTCGAGAGATCGGGCATCTCCCTTCCGTAACGCTCCAGCACGCTGTGCACCAGCGTTCCAAACTGCATCGCGTCCATCTCCCGCTGCTCGGGATCATGGCTGCCGAGTTCCAGGAATTTGCTCAGGTAGAAACGGAACGGGCACTTCAGGTAGGAGGCGAAATCGGTGACATTGATCCGATCCAGCTGCTTGCTTACCAGTGGGAGCTTCCACTTCCAGTCGTGCTCGCGAAGTGTGGGAGCGACGACCTCGCAGCTCTTGCCGAAGAGCGCGATCACACGTTGCGGCAGCTTCTCATTCCCGCAGCGCATCAGCAGGGTCGAGGGGACCGAGGGGCTGCCGTCCGGACCGAACTTCGAGAAGCTGCATCGGAACTGCTCCGGCTTCCTTGCCCTCACCAGACACCCGAGCAGGTAGGCATCACGGGCACGCCGTGTCGCATTGTCGGGAACACCCAGTTCACGGCGCTTCTGATCAGGAAGGAAGGGGTGTCCGTCGGTGGAGGCGGGGAGAGATCCCTCCACACATCCCGCGAGCACCAGACGAGACGCCTCACTCCAGGGAGCCTCCAGCCATCCGGAGAGTTCGAGATCACCCGGCCGTGAAGCACCGAAGCTCTTGCGTCGTGCGAGCGCCTTCACAAGTGAGGCCTCCCGAGCCTTCAGAGGATCGGGCCACGACTCAAGGATTGGTGAGAACTCCTCGCAGACCTCCAGTACCTCCTCCACCTCGTCTGTCAGATCAGCTTTCCAAATTTCAGAGACCAGCTCGGAGGGACCCTTGGAGAGCTCACTGATCACGGCTTTCTGGAGCCTCGTCGCATCGGCATGAACTTCCTTACTCCTGATTCCCTTTGGAGGAATCGTCCCCTCCGACAAGGTCTCCGCGAGCAGCTCCAGAGTCAGCGCATCACAGGCCGCGAGTAACCGCCCGTGTGAGAGGTCACACATGGACCCGAGCCATGCCGCGAAGCGTGGAGTTTCGAGTAACCGGCGGAGTGTACGCAGCGATCGGTCACGCCTTAGGGAAATCCATTCACTGGCCACGATGGCCGCCTCTGTCCTGGCGAGCGGATCCCCCTCCGGCAGGTAGGGACTTCCCTCACGGCGTAGCACCTCTGCCTGGAAGGCTGGACCCAGTTCCGGATCTCCAAGCACCAGGGCATGATCACCGTGAGCTTCTGCCAGAAAATCGAGAGCGACCGAGGCCTCCTCAGCGGGATCCTTTGCCATCACAATCTGATCGGAGAGCAGTGGAATCTCCGAAGCGATCCATTCCTGGGCATCCGGACGGCCCCACGCATCGAATCCCCCGCCCCACCCAGAGAGTGCCTCCGGCTTCCAGACTAAAACCGTCACCGGGATCCCCTGCTCCAGGAGCGAGGAGGCCCTACGACGCGCAGCCTCCGGCAGATCCGGCAGGCACACGATCATCAGAGCTTTGGTATCACCGGAAGGATTTTCCCAGGCCTTGATCCGCGCCTCGTTCGGGTCCCAGAGCGTGTGTCGCTTCAACTCGTCGAGGTAGGCCCGGTAGAGCGGCGCGATTTCGTGCCATCGCTCCTCATCCTCCGAGCAGACCTCGGGAATTCGGGCAAGAAGCGGAGTGATTCCTCCCTCCGCGAGCAGGTCGCAGAGATCGCACATCATGCCCGCGGTCCCCAGCAGCGCCTGCTCTCCCTCCAGCACTTCACCCTTGGGAAAAAGATGCTCCATCAAGGAACGGGATGTCTTTTGGAGGACCAGCCCCCAGGCCGCCTCTCGGTCCGATCGCGAGGCCAGCGGTCCCTTCGGCAGCAGGGCCCTCATCGGTTGCGAGAATTTCGGGGAGAGCACCCCACCTCCACGCTTGGCGGAAAGCTCAGCCAGCTTATGGCGAATCCTCCGTGCGGCACCGGCCGTCGGGAGCCATACCTCCGTCTGCGTCAGGTCATAGGGATGACCCTCCGCCCCATCCAGAAGCACCTCGGCAACCTGCTCCGCAAGGGAGCCCGGCTTGTCGAGGAAGAGGAGCTTGGGATTGGCCATGGAGGAGTGAGAGTAAGTTCCCTAGACTACTTGCGCAACCTAGTCACTGAGTGTCCCAGGCCTCCAAAGAATTCGTGCTTTTCAAGCCGCCTGCAACTGCGCCAAGGGCCGTACTTTGGCCGTTAACATCCGCTCCTTCTTCCTTAAGAGGCGGAAGTCGCAGTTGCTCTGGATACGAAACCAGAACTCGGGAGTCTGTCCGAAAAACTTGCCCAACCTGATGGACATCTCCGGGGTGATGGAGCGCTTTCCAAGGACGATTTCATTGACGGCACGAGGAGAAACTCCAATCGCGCGACCCAGCGCATTCTGTGACAAGGCAAGCGGCTCGAGATACTCCTCGAGTAGTATTTCACCTGGGGTCACGGGCTTCATGATCTATAGCGTATAGCGTTATAGGGTAATGTCAATGGTAGTCACAGATCTCGACCTCGGAGGCATCAACTCCCTCCCAACGGAAACAGATCCTCCACTGGTCGTTAATCCGGATGGAATGCCTTCCGGCTCGGTTCCCCCTGAGGGCCTCCAATCGGTTGCCCGGAGGAACCCTCAGATCGGAGAGCTGTCCCGCGGCATCAAGCTGAATCAGCTTGCGAAGTGCAACTCTCGCGATCCCCGAAAAGCGGGCACTCGATCCAGTCTCATGGAGCTTTTGTGTCTCGGCATCTTTGAAGGAGGTGATCATGGTTGTCGAAGCAGCAAGCCTGAGAGCAGAGGCATCATCAATCGCATCCTCTGCTCAAAAGGTATGGGAGCCTCAATTTCCATGCCCCAGAATAAGGCATCGGTTTTTACTGTCTAGCGATTCATCAACAATCGCCGTGCAGGGATTTTTTAAGTCTGGGACATCCTGCGTCTTACTGACTCGGGCAAGATGCCGGACATGGAACCCACAGACATACAGATCCCCACAAATATCCTCGCCCTTCTCGAAGCCACTGCTGCAGCTAACGGATGCAAGCCCGAGGAGATCGTTCTCGCCGCGATCGAGGCCTTCCTGGATTCCGACAAGGAGCTGATGGAGGATTAGGTATCGGCACATCGTTATACCATGTGATCTTTTCGCTTTGAGATTTTTGCAGGACTGGGACATAAAGAGTCCCATGCCCCGCACTTCCTCCAATCGTTCCGTCAAACCGGCCAAATCCAGAAAGGCCCCCTCGGGTTTCGCCGGCGCCGCCCGTCAACCAATGCTCCGGATGCTTCAGATCCATGAGCTCCTCAAGGAGGGGAGATTCCCCAACTGTCAGGCCCTTTCGGATGACTTCGAGGTATCCTACAAGACGGTCCAGCGTGACATCGACTACATGCGCGATCAGCTCCAGCTGCCGATCGAGTACGACAGCACCCGCCATGGATTCCTCTACACCAAGGAGGTGAAGAACCTCCCCATGGTCGCACTCAAGGAGGGCGAACTAGTGGCTCTCCTGGTGGCCCAGAAGGCTGCGGAGCAATACAGGGGAACCCCCTTTGAGAAATCTCTCAAAAGCGCCTTTGAGAAGCTTGTGGAGGGACTTCCGGGACACACGGAAATCTCCCTGCAGGAGCTCGGAGCTGCCATCTCCTTCCGTCCCTCCGGCCCACCCTCCTCCGATCTGGAATCCTTCCAGATGCTTTCCAGTGCTCTGCTCGATTACCAGGAGGTCTCCTTCCTCTATAAAAAGCCGGGAGACGGAAAGGGAACCGAGCGGAGCGTTCAGCCCTACCACCTCGGTTGCATCAGCGGAGTCTGGTATCTCATCGGATTTGATCTTGGTCGCAACTCCATCCGCACGTTCGCGCTCCCCAGAATCGCTTCACCCAAAAATCTCCGGAGGAAGTTTACACGCCCGAAGGATTTCTCCCTGGAGGCCATGCTCGGAGACAGCTTTTCGGCCTTCGAGACCAAGAATGCCCAGCAGATTACGATCCTGCTCGATCCCATGGCGGCCGCCCTCACCGGAGAGCGCAAGTGGCACTCCTCCCAGAAACTCGCCTTCCGAAAGGATGGCTCCGCGGAACTATCGCTCAAGGTCGGTCTCGCACCCGACCTCGAGGCCTGGATTCTGGGACTGGGATCTCATGCCAAGGTCCTGGCTCCCCTCGCCCTCCGCGACCGGATCAAGGCCACGGCACAGATGATCGCTGCACAGTACCGCTAAAAAAGGCGAAGGGGTAGGACAGCCGTTGTCTGTTGCGGGTCCCATGATGGACCTCATGCATACTCCTCGTTTCTTTAGAACCTTCCTCGCAGCACTCAGCCTGAACATTGCAGGAGCTGCCATCTCCCATGCCCAGGATTATCTCGGGCAACTCAGTGCCAATCCCTACGCTCCAGACAGCACGGGAAATCCTTACGGACAGTACGGTAGTGCCTACGCACCCAGCAGCATTAACAATCCCTACGGACCCAACGGGAGCCCCTATTCCCCAACCAGCGTGAATAATCCCTACGCCACCGAGGCTCCCCGGATCATCGCTCCCGACGGCACCTACCTGGGACGTGCCAGCGCGAACCCCTATGACCCCGACTCGACTGCCAATCCCTACGGGCCCTATGGCAGCCCCTACAGTCCTACCAGCATCAATAACCCCTACGGCCAGTACGGCAGTCCCTACGCACCAAATAGCGCTCGAAACCCTTATGCCACCGAGGCACCCTCCATCATCACCCCGTAGTGAGCGTCCTGATGATTGATGCCTTCTTTTCCGACACCTATTCCGCAGACACCCCCACCGCCAGCATGGCGAAGCTGGCCCCTGTGGCCCGTGCCGCAGAGCGGGCGGGCTACGTCACACTGCATGATCCGGGGCTCATCGATCGGGAAAAGCTCCGGGAACTCCATGACCCCGATTACGTTCGCGCCTTCATTACGGGAAAAGGACGTCTGGCCGCTGCCCAGGGATGGGACTGGACCCCACGGATCAGGAACGGAGTCTTGGCGATTAATGCAGGGATGATCGCGGGGGCCAGGATGGCCATGGAACAGGGAACCGCCGCCAATGTGGGTCAGGGGTTCCACCACGCCAAGCCGGAGCGGGGATGGTACTTCTGCACCTTCAACGGACTCGCCCTCGTGGCCCAGGAGTTCCCTGACAAACGGATCTTCGTTCTCGACTGCGACGAACATTGTGGTGACGGGACAGCGGAGTTCACCAAGCGACTCCCCAACCTCTTTAACTTTTCCATCAACGGAACCGACTGGGGAATGCATGAGGGTGAACGGAGCATCTGCAGGCATCTGAAGCCGGTTAAGGATGATTTCACTCCCTATCGGAAGGCACTCGAGGAAGCCTTCGAGACAATCCGATCCTGGAAGCCAGACCTCATCATCTACCAAGCCGGGGTCGATCCTCACATCGATGACCCCGTGAGCTCCCATTCCATGACCACGGATCAACTTCTGGAGCGTGATCGCATGGTGTTTAGATTCTGCAAGTCGGAGCGGATCCCGGTGCTCTTTGTTCTGGCCGGCGGCTATCAAACACCGATCGAGGAGAAGCTCGTTCCTCTCCATCTCAATACCTTCAGGGCGGCCCATCAGGAATATTGCCTCTAGATGAGGAGGCTTGGGATTGAACTCGGGCGTGCCCACGCCGCTCGCCCTTCATTGATATTCAGGGCTGCCTTCGGCATTTCTACCTCCTCCTGCCAGTCGGAGGTTTTTGGCACAGGGCGGCGTTGCTGCTCGGTCGGCGTTGGACTACTACGCCTTCCCTCGCGCGTCTAGCCTTGCATTCAAACTTCCAAGCCTTGGC
>CAIZIQ010000205.1 GCA_903933015.1 uncultured Spartobacteria bacterium
AATCACCCTCTGGTGTCGGGGAAAGAGTATCCTTCAGCAGAATGGGATGATGCGGATCGATGCGGGTGGCCAGAATGCGGAAGGCGACGATTGTATCGAGCGGCACTCCATCCCGCACAGTGATGAGCCGTGGATCGTTCATGGCATTCACCGCATCAACCTCCTCTGAAACAAGCGGATCAACCTCAATGAGGGGTAGGTCCTCCAGGATGAGTTCGGGTTGGTAGTCGCCAAGCCCGGCGCGCTTGTGGGCAACCGCCTCATCGACGCGACGCGGCACGACAACCGCAACGGTTTCATTTCCTCCCAAGGCAACCGGTCCGGTGATCCCGTCCAACACGATTTTCCCGGATGCCCGTCGCCTGTACTCGAAGAAAGGCCAGGTTGGCGTCATGCCGCTGTCAGGCGATCCCACAGGAAGCTTTTTGGAAAATGGAGAGGCCAGCGCGCGCGCCACGGGGATCTCATGGTGACTGTCCTCAGTCAGAGAGACCCGGATCGTATCGCCGATCCCGTCGGAAAGGAGCGAGCCTATCCCGATGGCACTCTTGATGCGTCCATCTTCACCATCACCCGCCTCGGTGACACCGAGATGAATCGGGTAATTCCAGTCCGGCCCCTCCGCGTGCAGACGCGCAACCAACAGCCGGTAGGCGGCGATCATGACCTTCGGATTGGAGGACTTCATCGAGAAGATCAACTGGTGATAGTCGAGCTCCCGCGCAATTCTGGCAAACTCCAGGGCACTTTCAACCATGCCTAGCGGGGAGTCACCGAAGCGATTCATGATCCGGTCGCTTAGGGATCCGTGATTGGTTCCGATGCGCATCGCTACCCCGCGCTCCTTGCAGATCCCGACAAGCGGGGCAAAGCGTTCACGGATGCGCTCCAACTCCTCGGCATACTCCGCATCACTGTAGTCACGGACGTTGAATTTCTTGGAATCAGCGAAGTTGCCCGGGTTAATCCGTACCTTCTCGACCCACTTGGCTGCTTCCATTGCGGCCTCGGGCTTGAAGTGAATGTCAGCGACCAGCGGGACGGTGCATCCCAAGGCATTCAGCCCCGCGCGGATATTTTTAAGATTGGCTGCATCCTTCACGGTCGGCGCCGTGATCCGGACCATCTCACAGCCAACCTCGACCAACCGGAGGACTTGGTTCACACAGGCCTCGGTATCCATCGTGTCACTGGTGATCATCGACTGGATACGGATCGGATTCTCCCCGCCGAACCCCAAACCGGCGACCGTTACTTCACGGCTCAGGCGTCGGGCGTAGGAGAAAAGATCCGGCGCATAGGGGGTGGAAAAAGACCCCGGCGCGGCGTTACCCGCATCACTCATGGCTTCGCAGGAGTCGAGAAGGTCATCGTCTCGGGAGACTTTTCGGGAACTCCGGCGGATTTATGTCCCGTCACCAGATCGCTGACATCGAAGAAGGAGACGTAAAGCATCGCCCCGATCAGGAGCATCGCAAAGGCGCTCTGCACCACCTCCAGCGTCTTCTGATGGATCGGATGGCCGCAGATCCATTCGATGATCGCGAGAAGGATGTGGCCGCCGTCGAGCACGGGGAACGGCAGAAGATTCATCACGGCAAGGTTCACATTAAGCACCACGCTGAACCAAAGCGCCAACTGCCATCCCATCGGATTCTGGAAGAGCAGATAATAGATCCTCATGATGCCGACAGGACCGCTGAGCTGCTGGACACCGATTTCGGAATGACGATCGGTCACCGCCGAGATGGTCTCCCACATGGTGAGGATACTCGACTTGATTTGAGAGATGGGATTGGGATGGGCCAGCGTGACAACACCTCGTTGATCCCACTCAATGCCGATTCTGGCCTTCTTCTGGCCGTCGGGAATCCGGGGCGTGATGGTGATGGGAAAATTCGCGCTGCCCCGGCGAATCGTGAGCGTGATCGGAGCACCATTGGTGGCGTTCAAGAGTTCTGCCAATGTTTGTCCACTGTAGAGTTTTTTCCCATTTGCCGCGACTACGAGATCGCCTCCACGGAGACCTGCCTGCTCCGCCGGGCTGTTCTGGATAACCCGTGCAACCATCGGAGTCATCGCCGGGATAATCTGGATCTGGCGCAGGTTCTTGCGCCCCCATCCACCACGGGGCTGAACTAGCGGCTCGACCTCGACCACCTGCTCCTCTCCATGACGCTCGAAACGGATGGGGATAACGGGGGCAGAACTAACGGCCACATTCCAGGCCACGCTATCGCTCATCCGGCCCATGCCATTGATCCGCTTCACGGGATGCCCATTCACCGCGAGGATTTTGTCTCCGGCCTGCAGTCCGGCCTTGGCGGCGGGACCTCCCTCTAGGACATAACCGATGATGTTTGTTGTCTCTGCCTCGCTGACAGGACGACCGACCAAGCAGACCGCGCAGGCGAAAAGAAAGGCGAGCCCAAGACTGGCAGCTGGACCAGCGAGAGCCACAATGATTTTGTCAATCGGGCGGGCAGGCGGGAGGTCCTCTCCCTTCTCATTGGTCTCACCCTCCAGTGCCTCCATGGGGGCGAGTTGAGGAATGGCGACGAACCCCCCCGCGGGAATGCTGCCGAGACGGTATTCCACCCCGCCGATGGTCTTGGACCAAAGTGGCTTGCCGAACCAGATCGCAAATTTCTCAACTTTCAGCCCGCGCCATTTGGCCGCAAAGAAGTGCCCTAGCTCATGAACAACGATGAGCAGATTGAAGAGCAGCACCACCTCGAGCAGGATGCCGATGACTTTAAGGGTTCCGAAAAACATGAGCGGCTAGCCTCGCCCTTGGGCAGCGAAAAATCAATCTTTGCCCCACCGCCACCGGGGTTTCTCTCCCTTGATCCAGCAGACCGTGACCAGAAGTCCGGCCAGCACCACGGTGGCGAGGTTGAACTCCATCGGTCTTTTTGGCAGAAGAGCAAAGGCGGTTCCGACAAAGAGGAGGAAGAAAGCCAGATAAACCACCCACCCCTGCCAACAGGTGGCAAGCCCCCAGCCCCAACCGTAACGCTTCGCTTCAAACCAGATCTTCTTTGGGGGTTGAGTCATTTTTTAAGTGGTGGCAACCGGATTTTGGATGCAGGGCTAGGCGCGCGTAGCTGAGGTCAGATGGCTGAGGAATTTTGGATGAAGAGCCAGGAATGCGAGTGCTGCGGTATCTTTTACATACCGCAAGCGAGCAATGACGCCGCTATTCGCCAAAAGTCCCAGCCAGCAGAAAAAGATGCCCCGCGATGCCGTTAGGTCGCGATCCCGTTCCCAATATAGGTTAGGGTGGAGACCTCCGCGCGGACCGCTGACCTCCAGTAAAGGCCTGTCATTGTTCCGCCCGGTTCAGCCTCCGGTTTGATCACATCGGATCGGGAGCATACAGACCGAATCCCGAACACCGCAGGGCAAATTCCTCGGAACCCGCAGAGCGGAATCCCCTGAAAGTTTTAAAGAGAGCGATCAGCCGCGGATCTCGGCGCCTGCCGATTCCCTCAGCCGGGTGATGATGCGGGAGACCGCCTCGTTCACCTCTTCCGTCGTCAAGGTTCGGTCGGCGTGCTGGAAAGTCAAGGCAACGGCGAGCGACTTTTTGCCGAGGGGAACCTTGACCCCTTCCGGATCGCTGAAGATGTCGAAGGGAGCGATGCCTGTCAGCAGCTCCTCCTTGGCTCCGAGTGCTGTCTGCTCGATCAGGGAGTAGGGATTCGTGGCATCCAGCAGGAGCGCCAGGTCACGGCGGACGGCAGGGAATTTCGGAATCGCCCCGAAACGCTTCGGGTCCTTGGAGAACCCGGTGCCGACGGAACCCTGCAGGGCGGCGAGATCGAGTTCGGCCACCACGATCTGCCCCTGATGACCACCAACCATCACCTCGCGCGTGGCGGCGGGTGAGAGGACGCCAAGGATGCCGGCCGGTTTGCCACCGACCAGAATCTCGAGAGCCAGGGGCAGGAACGTATGCGTCGTGGAGCGGAAGGTGATCGGATCGATAGGATTGCCGAGTCGGGCAATCACCCCCTTGAGGTCAAAGAGATCGACGGAGCGTTCTAACTCCCCACGCCAATTTTCTGGCGCGGTGCGTCCCGTCATGACAAGTCCGAGGCGTGTGCTCTCCTCGGGCTGTTCCTGTCGGTAGACCTTGCCAATCTCGAAGAGGCGGATCGCCTCGGCACCATGGCGAAGGTTTCGTGAGACGGCCTCCAGGAGTCCGGGGATGAGGCTCGCACGCAGGGTCGAGTGCTCCTCACCCATCGGGTTGCGAACGGCGACGACACCACCCGTGGCGTAGGAGGCCTGATCACGACTTCCCGTGAGGGTACCGCTGCGGGCCTCGTGGAATCCACCACCTGAAAGACGGCGGCGCAGACCGCGTGCAAAATCGTAGGCCCTGTCGGCATCGCTCGAGGGAGAGGGGATGCCGGAGAACTTGGATTCAATCGAGTTGATCCCATAAAGACGGGCCACCTCCTCGATGAGATCGACCTCACGAGTCAGATCATTCCGCCAGGATGGAATCTCGAAGCCCAAGACAGCTTCACCTGTAACTTTCTTAAGACCCAGCTTCGCAAGCAAGGCGGCGATCGCCGCGTCGTCGATGGTGATGCCGAGGAGAGAGCGGACACGGTCCCCGCGCAGAGGAACCACACGTGCTGCGGGGAGCGAACCGGCGACAATCAGTTCCAGGGCAGGCGTTCCCCCAGCGATCTCCACGATCAGGGAGGAGGCGCGTGCCGAAGCGGCCAGCGCACCCAGAGTGTCGACACCTCGCTCGAATCGGTAGCTCGAATCAGTGGAGATCCCAAGCGTGCGGCTCGAACGGCGGATCACGGTCGGAGTGAAGACAGCGCTTTCCAAGAGGACGGAGGTCGTGGTTTCGCTCACTCCACTTGCCGCACCACCGGTAACACCGGCAACGGCTTGGGCGCCCTTGGCATCCGCGATCACGGGATCATTCGCGGAAAGCTTGTGTTCCTTTCCATCGAGCGCGGTGAAAGATTCCCCCTCGTTCGCGAAGCGGATGGTCAGCGCACCGTCGATCTGGCCGGCATCAAAGGCATGAAGCGGCTGAGCCGTCTCGAACATCACGAAGTTCGTGACATCCACGATGTTGTTGATGGAGCGGAGGCCGACCGATTCAAGACGCTTGCGGAGCCACTCGGGGCTTGGCCCGACCTTCACCCCATCGATGCGACGGATGCTGTAGAAGGAGGCCGCCTCGGGCGCGGCGATTAAGGCAACCGAGGCATCCTCCTTCGTGGCGGGTAGAACCGATGCCGAGGCGATGAGTTCCCCGCAGCCGAAAGCGGCGGCTTCGCGGGCCACGCCGAGATGGCCGAGCCAGTCGGGACGGTTCGGCGTGATCTCAATCTCAAAGACCTCCTCGGCGGGGAAGAGCTCGCTCAGGGGTGTGCCGATCACGGTCTCCGGGGAGAGAATCAGTAGTCCGTCGGCCCCTTCGCCGAGGCCGAGCTCCTTGGAGCTGCACATCATTCCCCCGCTCTCGACGCCGCGCAGCTTGCCGACCTTGATCTTGAAATCACCGGGCATCACGGCGCCGGGTTGGGCGAGCGGCACCTTGTCACCGACCTTGTAGTTCTTGGCGCCACAGACGATCTGGCGTGGCATGCCGCTCCCGTCATCGACCTTGCAGACACTGAGGCGGTCGGCGTTGGGGTGTTGGATCGATTCCAGAATCTGGGCGGCCACGACCTTCGGAATGGCCACACCGGTCGACTCGATCGCGCCGACTTCGAGACCGGCATCGGTCAGGATCCGTGCGATCTCGGAAGCCGGTTTGTCGGTGCGAAGATAGTCGCGCAGCCAGGAAAGGGAGATCTTCATTTTTCGATCAGGCCGTGAATCGGGAAAGGAAACGGAGGTCGTTCTCCGTGAGCATGCGAATGTCGGAGACACCGGTCAGGTTCATTGCGAGGCGGTCGAGGCCGAAGCCGAAGGCAAAGCCGCTGACTTTTTCCGGATCGTAGGCGTTGTCGCCGCGCTGCTTGTTGACCTCCTCGAAGACGGCGGGGTCGACCATGCCGCAGCCGGCCAACTCCATCCACTTGCCGCCGAGCGCCTCGGCACGGAGATCAATCTCGTAGCTCGGCTCGGTGAAGGGGAAGAAATGGGGGCGAAAGCGGATCTCGGTGCCGGGGCCGAATAGCTCGCGGAAAAAGAATTCAATGGTTCCCTTCAGGTCGGCAAGGCTGACGCCCGGGGCGACATAGAGTCCTTCCATCTGGGTAAACTGCGCCAGATGAGTCGCATCGACCTCATCGCGGCGGTAGGCAGCACCGGGGGCGATGATGCGGATCGGGGGCGGGTTCGCCACCATGGTCCGAATCTGGATGGACGAGGTGTGGGTGCGCAGGAGGCGCCCGTCGGGAAGATAGAAAGTATCCTGCTCGTTGCGGGCAGGATGGTCGGCCGGGGTATTCAGTGCGTCAAAGCAGTGCCACTCGGTCTCGATATCGGGACCGTCGGCGATCGCGAAGCCGAGCCGGCGGAAGATCTGCACCGCGCGGTCCACCAGTAGGGTCAGCGGGTGAAGCGATCCGGCTTCCGGCGCGGCACCCGGCAGGGAGGTGTCGATTGTGGCGAGGGCGGCGGCATCAGCCTGTGCAGTGAGTGCTCCTTCCTTCTCGTCGAGGGCGGCCGTGACGGCGGCCCGCAGTTCATTGAGGAGCTTCCCCATGACGGGGCGCTCTTCCTTGGAGAGGGTGCGCATCCCCTCACTCAGCAGGGAGACCGATCCGGTCTTGCCGAGGTAGCGAACGCGCGCCTCCTTCAGGGTGACGGCATCGGACGCTTCCGCAATGGCGGAGAGCGCCTCGATCCGTAATTGTTCGATCTGGGTTTCCACGGAGAGTTCCGGGGGAAATCCCGGTGATCGGACTTAGGCTGCGACGGCTTTGGGGGCCTTCGGCTTGGCCTGGAAGGCAGCCTTGGCCTTGGCGACGATCTGGGCAAAGGCACCCTCGTCCTGGATGGCGATGTCCGAGAGGACCTTGCGATCAAGCAGGATGTTGGCGGCCTTGAGACCTTCGATAAAGCGGTTGTAGCTCATTCCCTGGGTGCGTACGGCAGCGTTGAGACGGACGATCCAAAGGGAACGGACGTTGCGCTTGCGCGTCTTGCGGTCACGGTACGCCCAGTACTTGCCCTTCATGCGGGCGTCCTTCGCGTAACGGAAGAGTTTGGAACGGCGGCCGCGGTATCCGCTGGCCTCTTCGATGACCCGCTTGCGGCGTGCGCGGCTGGCGGGTGAATTGGTGGCTCTAGGCATCTGTCATTTCCCGCCGCTGTGACACGACGGGCCTCTTCGGGCAGGCTGTTTGTGTTGTTCGATCCGGAATCTCACCCGCCCGGGTAGACCGGAATGTTTCCGGCCAGATCCTCGGATCGTATTTGTTACCTTCGTTTATCTCAGACCGAAAGGCAGGTTCAGCTTGATGCGGGCAACATCGGTGTCATCGACAACGACCTGCTTACCGAGCTTGCGCTTGCGCTTGGAGCTCTTGCTTTGGAGCAAGTGGCGCCTTCCGGCCTTCGACCGAACGACCTTGCCCGTGGCGGTAAGCTTGAAACGCTTGGCCACGGACTTCTTGGTTTTGCTGCGGGCGATGGCTTTTGGCATGGGGGGTGGAAGATTTCAGAGTACGGGCCCCATGGCAACAGGAAAGTTTGCCGAAATGCATCAGCTGGCCGGTCCGCACATTCTAGAACCCACCCACGGGGTTTTGCAAAAGCGAGGGAAAACATGCAGAGTCTCGGCTTATGGCCCGCAAGCCCGCCCTTCCGCCAACCTCCCTGCAGGTAAGTCATGCGCGCTATTGTTTCCTGGGAACGTCACCCTCCAAAAAGGGGGAGCTTCGCCTGCTAATGGCGGGCAGGGAGGTCTGCCGTGAGGAATATCAGGTGTCACGGGAAGGATATCCCTCGCTGGCCATCGAGCTGGTGGTGGCGGGTACCGGCAGCCTCGAGCTTGATGGAAAAAGCCTCGAGTTACTCCCCGGCGCCATTTTCACTTACGGTCCTGGCATCCCCCACGCGCTTCGGACAAATCCCGGGAAAAGTCTTACCAAATACTTTGTCAATTTCACGGGGAGTGAGGCGGAAACCCTTCTGCGGGAAGCGGGCATCGCGCCTGGCAGGGTCGCGGGAATCCTAAATCTCAAGCCGATGGTCACGGTGTTTGACCTGCTGCTGGAGCGCGGAGGGTTGTCCTCCAAGAGCAATGCGGATCTTTGCGCGGAACTCCTGCGGGTCATCCTCAGGATGAGCCGTGAATCCGTTCCCCTCCGCTCCAGGAAGCCTCGCCGGGACGACTGCTACGCGCGGGCGGTTGCCCTGATCGATTCGGAATATGTCAGTCTGAAAAGCATCGGAAATCTCGCCCGCAGGGTGGGGGTCACTCCGGAACATCTGAGCAGAGCTTTCCGCGAGGTTGGAGCGGAGAAGCCCTCCCACCGCCTGATATCAAAAAAGATGACCCATGCAGCGGGACTGCTCATCTCCGGCGGGTGGAAGGTGAAACAAATTGCCTACGAGCTTGGGTATGCCACGCAGTTCCACTTCTCCGCTGTTTTCAAGCGCCAGTTCGGATATTCCCCCCGCTCCCTGCAGCAACGAATGTTGAAAGGAGCCAAGCGCGGGTAGGAAAACCGCGGACCTCGATTTGGAGATCAAGAATCGATATGTTTTTATCAGAAATAGGCATGTTTCTCCGCGTGCGAGGGATTCCTGTCTTGACCATGATGGTGTGAATGAAACGCTCAAACCCCCTGCTGTTCGCTTTGGCCCTCCTCGGAGCGGCCGTCACCCCTAACCTCCAAGCTGAGGATACCAACGCCCTCGGGGCAGTGGCCGCGAAGGAGCTTCCTCCGATCGCCTCAGGACGCTTCCAACCAACGGACGCATCCCTCAAGCAGTATCAATATCCCGAGTGGTTCAGGGACGCGAAGCTGGGCTTCTGGTCCCACTGGGGACCGCAGGCCGTGCCTCGCCACGGAGACTGGTATGCGAGGAAAATGTATATCGCCGACGATATCGACAAGAAGACAGGCCAGCATAAGGGACCAACCGGCGACTATAAGGATCACCTCGCTCGTTACGGCCATCCCTCCGAGAAAGGATACAAGGATATCATCCCTCTCTGGACGGCGGAGAAGTGG
>CAIZIQ010000206.1 GCA_903933015.1 uncultured Spartobacteria bacterium
CGCTTACCAGTCGGACTCAAATTCTCGGATACAATAATCACAGATTTTCGATCCTTCCTGAGTTCCTGAGTTCCAGATTAATTTCCTCTCTGTGGATTCCTGTGATCTCAGTTCCTGGCAGAATTGGCAGCCGACGATGCGAGCCTCGCTCTGTTTTGTCCGACGCGAAGGTCAGATCCTCATGATCCGGAAAAAGAGGGGTCTCGGTGCCGGAAAGATCAATGGGCCCGGCGGCCGCCTCGAATCGGGGGAGACTCCCTTGGAGGCCGCCATCCGCGAGACTCAGGAGGAACTCTGCATTACCCCTCTCAATCTGAGCGAGCGGGGCGAACTCCACTTCCAGTTTGTCGACGGCCTGGCTCTCCACTGCGTTGTTTTTACCGCTGAGGGTTGTGAAGGGGAGCCGGTGGAGACCGACGAGGCCATCCCCCACTGGATGGAGCCTTCAGCGATCCCCTATCACGACATGTGGCAGGATGATATCTACTGGCTGCCGGGAATGCTGGAGGGCAAAAAATTCCGGGGGTATTTCCACTTTGACCAAGATCGGATGCTTACCCATCACATCCTCTGGTCTTAAGAGGCTTGTGCTTTGCCTCGCTCGCTCCCGCTCGTCACGCCCTGAAGGGCTACGCTAAGCGTAGGCTATCCCGGCCGTTCCCACGGCCCGGTATTTAGCGCGGGGCGGTTGTTGCTGCTCGGTGGGCGTAGCTCGCTACAGCTTCGTTCGCACGGCATCCAGACTTCCGACCCTTGATTCATTGATAAATCCCCTGAACTAAAAATTAGAAAACCCTATTGAAATACCTCAGGATGCTCTTTGCGGAGCCTCTCCACTGCCGAAACAGCCTGGTCATGGGGAACAAGTGAGCCCGATTGACCAATGCAATTGGCATACTGCTGGAGGGCAAATCGATAGAGCCCCACTTTTTCAAGCTGCTGACCAGCAAGGTATGCACGAACGCCATCGTTCATAGACTCTGAGTGCCCGCATCCACCGACAGACTTGGAATAGATCATGAGGAGAGAGGACAAGCGCTCCCACTGCTGTTTCTCGAAAGCAGCTTCAGCCGCCTCATAAATGAAGCGAGGGAATCCCACGCCGGGCCTTGGCTCTCCTAAGTCTTTAAGATGAAAGGCTTTCTCAACGGCTTGGATCTTGATTTTGTTTCTCAGTGCAAGAAGCTGATCATCATACTGACTTGGTGTCCGGTTTAGGTATTCATTGCCGACTAGAACCATCGGATATGCGCCGTCCATCAACTCTTTTTGCATTCGAGTGATTTCGCCCAATTCGATGCCGATTGAGCGAACAAGAGGGTTATTATCACCTCCGGTATCCTTTAGCAGAGAGAGCTTGCCCGCAGCTTCCTTCACATCATCGGGAGTTTTCAGCGAGGCCATGATTCCCGCCAATGTTGTTACATCCAAAGATTCCGCGCCAGAAGCAGGGGAGTTTGTTGCGATACCCTGTTGGGGTTCGTCTTGTTTCTTTACCCCCGAGGAACCAACTTGTTTCTGAACAAGAGCAGCATAACGGTCTGCAAGCTCCTTTGAAGTGATGAGACCCTCGTATCCACCTCGGGTACGCATATTTTTCAGATACCTTAAGGCCTGACGAATATCCCCATCGGATTCAGCAACGATAAATTCTCTCCAGCGAGTTAAAAAGTTCTCGGCGCGATTGATCCTCTCACGCTACGGTTGAATTTCAGGTGCATAATTATGAAATTCCTCATCGGTAAATTTTTGGAACTCCTGTTTAATCGCCTCTAACTTTTCAGGATCCGTGGCCGTCGGGAGTTCCCCTTTAACTTTAATGAGAAGCTCATCTATTTTCTTGGTAGCGATCTTAACACGCCTCTGCGCTTCGGCTTGTATGGCAACGAGTAAAGGAGGAAGCAATTTCTCGATCTCTTCATTCTTTGTATCGCTCTGCCATTTATTGATGGTCCTTTCCGCCTGTTGATAACTCTGATTCTCGATTGAGGACTCCAGATTGCTTAGATTATTTCTATCGCTAAAATCCTGAGGAACGAATCCTTCGCTGATATCGATAGGTGGGGGGTAGGATCCATTGGTTGCCAACGCTTTTAACTTCTCCTCTTGAGCCAAGAGAGCCGCCTGACGCTTCTTTTCTGCTACATCGACTTGATCTCTGACTAACTTGAGCTGCTTTTGAACCTCTGTGGGTTGAACCTCTGCACGAGCTAAAGTTAGGAATGGAAAGATAGCCAAAAGCGCCACCAATATCGGGCGGAAGGTAAGTTCCTTTTGCATAGTGGGTTATAAATCGGAGGTGTGGGCTCTCAGAACTACTACTTCGCCGCTTCAGCTCCCATCTTCTTCACTTCGGCTTCGTCCTTGAAGATCAGTGCTGCGGAGTTGAGACAGTAGCGGAGGCCGGTCGGCGCTGGACCGTCATCGAAGACATGGCCGAGGTGGCCGCCGCAGCGCGTGCAGAGGATCTCGGTGCGAACCATGCCGAAGGCGGAGTCCCGTAGCTCGGTGATATTCTCCGGGGCAAAGGGGCGGTAGAAGCTGGGCCATCCGGTGCCGGAGTTGAACTTGGAGCTGGAGGCAAAGAGCGGCAGGCCGCAACCGGCGCAGAAGTAGACACCATCCTTGTGGTTATCGAGGAGGTTGCCGCAGAAGGGGGCCTCGGTTCCCTTGGCCCGCAGGACGCGGTAGGCGGCGGGTCCGAGCTGCTTTTCCCATTCGGCGTCAGTCTTGACGACACGGGGACTCTGGACGACGGGTCCTGGCTTACCATCGGGACCGATGAGTCGGACGGCGACGGTGGAGGAAGAGGTGTCTGGGGACTGGGTCACGGGAGATGCGGTGTTGCGACTGCAGCCAATCATGGAGATCAGGGCAATCATGGGCAAGAGATGACGGAGGATCATGGGCAGAGGGGGAAAGACGGTTAGGTGTTTAGACTCTTAGGCTGTTAGCTCAAGAGCACAAGAGACCTTTTTTGTTCTTGTTCCGTACGCATCGGCTGATGAGATCTCTAGGTGCTTTCGACGCTTTACCCTTGGTTCATCATAGCCCTCGGTTCCTATCTGCTCGGATCGATTCCCTTCGGCTACATCGCGGGCCGTCTCTGCGGCATCGACATCCGTACCAAGGGGAGCGGCAATATCGGCGCGACCAATGCCCTGCGTGTCCTGGGCAAGAAGTGGGGCTATACGGTCTTTACCCTCGATTTTCTGAAGGGACTGGCGCCGGTGATCCTGGCGGATCAATGGGGAACCTATGCGGGTGTTTTCCCAGCGACAGCTCCCGGAGCCCTTGCCGGTCTCTGCGTCCTTCTCGGGCACAGCTTCCCGGTCTGGCTCGGGTTCAGGGGGGGGAAGGGGATTGCCAGTTCCGCCGGCGTGATGGTGGCGCTTTTTCCAGCGGCTTTCTTCATCTGTCTCGGGGTTTGGATCCTCGTTTTCACCACCACGCGCTATGTTTCGGTTGCCTCGATTGCGAGCTCCATCGCGCTGCCGCTTGCTGTCCTTTTCCTCTATCTGAATCATCGCGCCGACTGGCTGGCACTCACAGTCTCGGTGGCCATGTGCCTGCTCGCCGTCTGGAGACACCGGTCGAACATCGGCCGTCTCCGCGCGGGCACCGAGCCGCGCTTTGAAAAGAAGTCGGGAGGGGCCGTACAATGAGCGCTCAGACAGTCAGCGTGATCGGTGCGGGAGGCTGGGGCACGGCCCTTGCCCTGCTGCTGGCGAAGAGGGATATCAAGGTTCCGCTCTGGGGGCATGATCCCGCCCATATCGCAGCGATGAGCGCCGATCGGGTTAATGCCAAATATCTACCCGGCGTTGAACTTCCGGCCGCCATCCTTCCGACAACTGATCTTGCGGAATGTGCCGCTGCCGGCGTGATCGTGATCGCCGTCCCCTCGAAGCATCTCGCCGTCGTTACGGGTCAGCTCGCGGCTGCAGGAGCCGGGAAGGCCACGCTTGTCTCCTGTACGAAAGGGATCGAGCAGGAGCATGGGTTGCTCATGAGCGAGGTGATCGCCGATCAGATTCCCGAGGCGACGATCACCGTTCTCTCAGGGCCGAATCTGGCAGGTGAGATCGGACGAGGACTTCCTGCCGCCGGTGTGATCGGCGGTGATGATCAGTCTGCCATGGCACGTGTGCAGGCCCTTTTCGAGGGAACCGGTTTCCGTGCGTACACGAGCGGCGATGTGCGCGGGATCCAGCTCGGCGGCGCGCTCAAGAATGTCTTTGCGATTGCCGCCGGGGTTTCCGATGGACTCGGTCTTGGCGAGAATGCACGCGCAGGTCTTGTGACCCGGGCGCTCGCCGAGATGACGCGACTGGGCATGGCGATGGGGGGCCATCGCGAAACCTTCCGCGGACTCAGCGGGATCGGCGATCTGATGCTGACATGCTTCAGCCCCCAAAGCCGCAATCACCAGGTCGGATTTCGACTTGGGCGAGGCGAAACGCCCGATCAGATCAGTTCCTCGATGACGATGGTGGCCGAGGGGGTGCCGACGGCAACCAGCGCGGAGGCCTGTGCCCGCAGGCTCGGAGTCGAAACCCCGATCATCGATGAGGTCCATGCCCTTCTCCAGGGCAGGAAGAGGCCGGCTGAGGCCATGAAAGCACTCATGAGTCGGGGGCTGAAGGCCGAGGAAGAAATTTAGAAGGGGGCGCCCAATCCGCTCAGGGTTTCGTGTCGACATGTCCGTCGGCGCGCAACACATCGAAGCTACCGATACCCGTGGAGCCGCCCGGATGAAGGTACCCTTTGTCGTAACAAATCGCGACGCGGCTGAGATTATTAATCGTGAAGACCTGACCCCGCCCGTAATAGACGAAGTTCTGCGGCGTGTCCCCCTGTGCCACGGGGGACCAGATGTAGCTCCCGTAGTTCGTATCGGGTGAGGTGTCGGCCGGGCATGTGAGCAGGGCCATCGTAACGCCGTAATTCGCGAGGCAGGCAAGGGGTTGGAGGGCATTAGCACCCAGAGGGGCGGTCGTTGCATTTGAGGCGGTCGTCGAGTTGGAACCCACATAATAGATCGGAGGGAACTGCTGGTTGTTCTCCGGGTCGGCGACATACTGTTGTACCGCCACGCCGATCTGAGAGAGGTTGCTGATGCATTTGGCCTGTTTTGCCTTCCGCAGGGAGTTCTGGATGGAGGGCATCAGCAGCGAGGCAAGCATTCCGATGATTGCAACAACGACGAGAAGTTCGATGAGTGTGAATCCGGCTGAGCGCTTCATGATCAATGGGTCTGAGAGGACTGGGCTGCCTGAGCTGCCGCTTTTCGGTTGATATAACCGACGGCCCGGTTGATTTGCTGTGTGGGAGTCCGCTGGGTCTGGCGGAGCAGTTGCTGATCCATCACCTGGAGAAGCATGTCTGGATTTGCCATCATCTGCCGCCATTTTGCCTTCCGCTGTTCCGGAGTGAGTCCCTGCATGGAGGCAAAGAGTTCTTTCCGTTCGGCCAATTTCTTCTTGGCTTCCGCCTGCTCGGACTTGGGAAGGAGCGCAATCTGGGCGAGTTGGCGCTGCTCCCGCCACTCCGGATTCATCTTCTCCCAGTCTCCCTTAGGGTTTTGGTCACCCTCGGCTTGCTCTCCGCCCCGTCGCTGGGGACGATCCGAGAGATAGAAGAACTCGGCGACCTTGCCGCGGGCATTCTTGATCAGGGAGGGAACGACCTTGGCCACGATTCCTGGCTTTGGGAGTTTCGCTAGGGATGGACTCCAGTCCTTGGGGAGTGCCGTCATGATGCCGCTCTTCTGCGCCGCCTGATCGAGCAACTGGGGCAGATCCTGAGAGACTCCATCGATCGTGAGCGTGAGTCTGCGGGGGTCGAGAGCCATTCCATTCTCACTGAAAGGGGCTCCGGGATAGAAGTCGGTGGTCCAGCCATCGATGTTTCCCGATCCCTGCAGTCCCATCACTGCTGCATTGAGATCACCTTGGCTTGGGGCTGCCAGATAGACCATGCGCCAGACGGCATCGGTTCGGATCGAGAGGAGGTCGATAGCTTGGACGGGGGTGACCTTGTCGATATCCAGGCTCACCGGAGTGCTCAGGTCGAGGGAGCTTTCTATCCGGACATGCCCCTGGCGGGCGATCGAAGCGATGACCTTTGCCAGAGGAGCATCCTTCACATGGATGGTGACCAGCCCCCAGTTCCCTATCCAGCGGGCGATCAGGAGGACTGCCAAGAGGAGAGCGGCTCCAAAGAGTAGAAGCTGCCTTCTGGGAAGTGCTGGGAGCGGATGGTCCATGCTGGTCTATCAAAACCCAACGGCGGCAAAAAGTTGCAACAAAAAGAGGCCCTCCGAAGAAATAGCAGCCACCTTTGAAAACCGATTTCCCTTGTCTCATGGCCTGTTCGGTGCGAGAGAGAGGACTGCCCGATCATCGGCGCCCGTCGCAAGGCGGTGCGGTTTTCCGCAACCTCCGCTCGGCATTGAAGGCCGAAACAGCTTCCCCAACGCCCCTCGTCATCTCTGTCGGGGGATGGGACACGGCGGAAGCAGCGGCGCCAGGGCATCAACACACAACGCAACGAACATACAGTCCTGATCCCCTTTGCCCCGACCCAGTGTCCCGGGCCGCGATCCTCGGGGATCCCCTTAACACAGCAACATCCCATGTCCTCCAATTATTCCTCCAATCGTGGTGGCCGTTCCCGCAGTGGCGGCGGACGCCGCCGTTCCGGATCCAACGGTTCCTCGGGTCGCTCCGGCGGTTACCGTAGTGAAGACCGTCCCCGCCGTGAGCAGCAGCCCGCCAAGAAGAAGGGCTTCTTCGCGAAGCTTCTCTCGATCTTCGGCCTCGGCGGCAAGAAGGCCGCTTCCTCCAAGTCCCAGCGCACCCCTCGTGCCGGTCGTCCCGAGGGCGAAGCCTCCCCGCGCCAGAGCCGCAAGCCCCAGCGCATCGAGGTGACCACGCCCCGCGTCTATGTCGGAAACCTCTCCTTCGACGCCACCGAAAGCGACCTGCTCGAGCTTTTCAGCGGAGTCGGTTCCGTCCAGAACGTCGAGATCGTCAGCAACCGAGAGACACACCGTTCCAAGGGTTTCGGTTTCGTCCAGCTTACCAGTGTCGAGGAGGCCAAGCGCGCCGTCGACGAACTCCATGACAAGGATTACATGGGCCGCAAGCTCGTCGTTAGCGGCGCCAAAGCCGTGGCCGAGAGTCGCAGCGAGCGTTCTGACCGCCGCGAGTCCTCTCCGGAATCCTCCGAGACCGAGGAAGCGGCTGCCTAGCCCTGGCCGCTTAACTTCTTTGTTTCCGTGGTTCCTACGGAAACCGTGATCATTGCCGGCCCCACGGGGGCCGGCAAAACCGATCTCTCCCTCCGGCTTGCCGGCTTGCTTCACGGGGAGATTGTCGGTGCCGATGCGTTCCAGATCTACGCCGGCCTGCCCATCCTGACAGCCCAGCCCGCGGATGCTTTGCATGCGGCAATTCCCCATCATCTTGTCGGATCGGTTGATCCTGCTGAGGCCTATGATGCGGGGCGGTATCTCCGCGAAGCGAAGCCCATTCTTGACGATATCGTCGCCCGCGGACGCACACCGATCGTGGTCGGGGGGACCGGTCTCTACATCAAGGCGCTGCTCGGGGGACTTGAAGAGATGCCGGGGAATGACCCCGTCCTTCGTGAACAATTCTCGGGGCAAACCTTGGCGGAACTCATCGCCCGTCTAAGGGAGCTCGATCCCGAAGCTGAACGTCTGATTGATCTCGCCAACCGCCGCCGAGTCGAGCGTGCGCTGGAGATCGTCCTTCTGACGGGCAAACCGCTCTCTGCATCCCGCACCGGGGCGAAGGCTTCACACCCCGGCATCCGTACCCTTCTGGTGACGCGTGATCGTGAGGAGCTGAATGCGCGGATTGCCGCCAATGTGGAGGCGATGTTTGAGCGGGGGGTCGAGCGTGAGGTAGCCTTGCTGTCTGAAGAAAACACCGGGACGACGGCATCCATGACCCTGGGACTGCGCGAACTCCGTGCGCTTGCTTGTGGCGAAATCAGCCGTGACGAGGCTCAGGAGGCGATCACAACCGCCACGCGGCGCTATGCGAAACGGCAGATGACCTGGTTCACCAACCAGCATCAGTTTCCGGTTCTGAATCTCAGCCGGTTTCCCGATGCCGCACGGGCAACGGACGAGGCGCTCCGCTTGCTCGGGAAATAAAAGACAAGACCTCGCACCGAGGTGCTACTTCAGGAACCCCCCCAGGGCGTCGATGGCCTGGCCTGCGCCCTGTTCAATGGTCTTGACCGCATTCGTGGCTGCCTTCACCGCGTCGGCGGGCAGGGCGTTCCCCGGCTGGCTCACGGCATTCGTGGAGGAGGCATTGGTTGCCGGGAGATTGGTGGCTCCTCCGACGCCCTTGATGCCGATGGCTTCAAGTCCGTTGCGAATCACTCCCTCCGCCGCGGCCGCCGCGTCGAGTGTCAGGCGCTGGGTGTAATCTTCCGTCGGATGGGAGAGTGTTCCCCCGACATGGAGTGGCATCCAGATGTAGCCGTCATGTTCGTTCAGGCCAAAGATCTGCTTGGCGGCCGGAATCATGTTCACGATCGCACTGGTGATTCCCAACTGGAATGTTCCGTCCAGAGACCCGTTATCCAACGCGGTGGCAGCACCTGTAATCTTGAGATATCCCTTCGATTCAAGGATGACATCGTGCCAGACAGTCACGTTCCCGTTCCGGGAAAAACTTCCCTGCGCTTCCTGCACCGGAAGGTTCCGGAACATCTGGATCCCGGTGAATGATGCGATGCTTTCGAGTGCCGGGATCTGGGACAGCGTTACATTGCGGGCATGGACGATGCCCGAGAGTGACTGGAGGGCATTGGGCATCCAGGTGACCGTCCCGTCACCTTCGAGCGTCCCGACGACCTTCCCCGATAACAATGGGAAGAGTGACGGAATGGGCACATTCTCCCAGCGTCCCTGCATGCGCTGAAGGGTGTCCCCGTAGGGGAAGGATCCTTTTAGCCGGAGTGTTCCACCGTCTGGAAATGAGAGGTCGGCGCCTCCGAGATCCAAGCCATTTGTTCCCAGTCGGGCGCGTGCTGTCGTGAGATTGAGGTCGGGAAGGAAAGGACTCTTCACGACGCCCCCGCGTCCCTCCAAACGGGTTTCGTCACCCTCGGGATAAACTTCCAGCGCTGCGTCCAGGATCTGCACCGACTGGCCATTGGCCAGATCGATGATCGCATTGGCCTTCCCGCTCCGGATCACATCGACCACCAGCAGGGAGGGAAACCACTTGGGTAGCGAGGAGTCGGGTGCGGCGACTGGTGTGGCTGCAACCTCGGAACCCGGGTTCCCGTTGATCTTGCCCAGATGTAGGGAGAGCTTCTCGATGGCGATCTCCTCGACGCCCCAAATACCTTTCAGCAGAGAGGTGGCCTTGAGATTTGCCTTGAGTGAGGATGCCTCGAGCGACTTGAGCGTGGTCTGCTCCGAGCCTGATGCGGAAAGGCGGGGAGAGGCGATGCCGATCCAGTTGTAGCTTAGCGGAGCCAGCTCCGTCTTGACATGAAGTGCCCCCGCGGTTTTCCGTTCGATGAGCGCCCGACACGCACCACCGGTCACCCAGTGGATGAGAGCAAGCGATCCGGCACCCAAGGCGATGCCGATAAGAAGGAGGGGGAAAATCCAGAGGAGATGCTTTCTCACCCCGAAAGGATAGGCTTATCTCCATCGGGTTGGGAAGCGGTTCCCAAGTGCCCATTCACCCCTGGGGTAGGCAGGAATGACTTCTGGCTTGGCGGGAAAGGGTCTGTGCGGAACGATCGGGAGATGGCCAAGCCTTCACGCACCAAGAAAACGTCTTCCAATGCCCTCTCCCTGTTGGGTGGTGGTCCGCTGCCGCAGCTCTCCTCCCCCGACGAGGCGGTTCTGGAAAGCTTCGAGAGTCCCTCGAGCCGCGATTATGAGGTCACGTTTTTCACCAAGGAGTTCACCTCGCATTGCCCGGTCACGGGGCAGCCCGATTTCGCCGAAATCACCATCCGCTACACGCCCGATCGGAGGTGCATCGAGAGCAAGTCGCTGAAGCAGTACCTCGGTGCCTACCGGAATCAGGCGGTCTTTGCCGAGGCAATCACCAACCGTATTCTCAACGACGTGGTGGCCGCCATCGCGCCCCGCCGCGCCGTGGTCATCGGAGATTTTGCACCGCGTGGGGGGATCGGCATCCGGGTCGAGGCAGTCCATGAGGGCAAGAAGCGCCGGTGAAGGTCGTCGTTCTGCTGAGCGGCGGGTTGGATTCCGTCACGGCGTTTCAGGAGGCCCTGAGGCAACATGAGGTGCTGGCTGGACTCAGCTTCGACTACGGCGCGAAGCATCACGCTCGGGAGCTCCCGATGGCCGCATGGCACTGTGCCCAGGCCGGCATTCCCCACCGCATTGCGCCGCTGGCATTCATAGCCGAGGAATTTCAATCCGACCTACTCTCGAAGGGCGGGGAGATTCCCGACGGTCACTACGAGGAGGAGACGATGCGCAGCACGGTCGTCCCCTTCCGCAACGGCATCATGCTGGCGATTGCCGCGGGCTTTGCCGAGAGTCACGGCGCCGAGGGTGTCGTCATTGCGGCGCACTCCGGCGACCACGCCATCTATCCCGACTGCCGCGAGGATTTTCTCCGGCCGATGGCCGAGGCCATCCGCGAGGGGACCTATGCACGGATCGAGCTACTGCGTCCCTTTGTCTCCACGGACAAGGCCGGGATCGTCCGGCGCGGCGCCGCGATCGGTATTGATTTTGCGCGCACCTGGTCCTGCTACAAAGGTGGGGAGATTCATTGCGGAAGCTGCGGCACCTGCGTCGAGCGGCGGGAGGCCTTCCTGCTGGCGGGAGTTCCTGATCCGACGATCTATTCGGAGACGGGCGATCTTCCTGCCAAACCATCCGACCGACCATCTGACAAATGAGAATCTCGGAAATCTTCCATTCCATCCAGGGCGAGGGATTGCTGCTCGGAGTTCCCTCCGTTTTTGTCCGCACCTCCGGGTGCAACCTGCGGTGCCGCTGGTGCGACACCCCCTATGCCTCCTGGAATCCCGAGGGCGAGGAGATGAGCATTGAGCAGATCCTCGAGCGGGTACGCGGCTATGGCTGCCGGCATGTGGTGCTCACAGGCGGAGAGCCGATGATTGCCTCTGAAATCAGAGAGCTGGCCACTGCACTTCGCGCCGAGGGAAAGCACATCACGATCGAGACGGCGGCCACGATTGCTCCCCATGTCGATGGAGTCGGCATCGCCTGTGATCTCGCCTCCCTCAGTCCCAAGCTCGCTAACTCCACACCCGATGCAGAGCAGGTGGGTCCATGGCGGGAGCGCCATGAGAAGACACGCCTGCAACCTGCGGTCATTCGCGAGTGGTTGGAGCATTACCCCTGCCAGCTGAAGTTCGTGGTTTCCAAGGTCGAGGACCTTCCAGAAATCGAGGAGCTGCTCAACGAGGTCGGGACAGTTCCCGGCTTCACCCGTGATCGCGTGCTGCTCATGCCGGAAGGAACTGATGTGGATGCGCTGAGGACGAAGGCTCCCGTGCTTGCGGAGATGTGTCTCGAGCATGGGTTTCGCTATGCGCCTCGTCTTCATATTGACCTCTTCGGCAACACCCGAGGGACTTAGGCTTGGTCTTTGGGCGCAGGAGTTCGTTGCCGTTCACTCGCCGTAGGTAGAGCTACGGCTTCGCTCACGCGCCTGCTCCTGCATCCCAAATCCCGGCGCCTAGAAAATTAGGTTGGTCTGGCGCGACCTCCGAACTTCCAATTCATAACCCCCGGACGTTTTCGGAATTGCAGCTGAGACCATAATTGGCGGGAATAAGTAGATGTGGATTCAAAAGACTGCCGAAGAGCGCAAAGCTGATAAGCAAAGATCCCGGAGGAAATATAAACGTACGATCTTCTTTTTAGTTTTTGGCATGGTTGCGGCGATCACATTTTTTAGAGGTGGAATCGAGGCTGCAACGAAAGGATCTTACTTGGTTCCTGTTGATGAGATGCCTGTGCGGTTTGTAGACGCGCTCATGCTGATAATACCCATCGTCTTGTTATCGTTAATATTTGGAACACGTTCCAAACCAGATGATGAAGATAGTGAGCCGACGCTTGTTTGTCCTAAATGCGATCGGGTCAAGGCTTGGGATGGCTTTCTCCCATGCCAATGCGGCGGGCGCTTTGTGGACATCAGGACGATGAAGTGGGTGGAGGATGAAAAGTCCTAAGACATTGCGCCCATACAGTTCCGGATTGCA
>CAIZIQ010000207.1 GCA_903933015.1 uncultured Spartobacteria bacterium
AACGGGATTTTCCTTGGAGAGGTCGATGATTATTCCAGCACCAACAAGGAGGAATGGTGCGATGGAAACAGGATCGAGAACAACTACATCAGGGATGTGGGAGTCGAGTTCGAGGATCAGGTTGCGATTTGCACCGGATACACCCGCCATCTTTCCTTGGCTCACAACGAGGCGTCCCATTTGCCTTATTCCGGAATTACTGTCGGATGGGGGTGGAGCACGAATGGCTACAGCCATCAGAACACGATCGCTAGCAATAAGGTCACCGATTTCATGAACGTCCTGGGGGATGGCGGAGGTATCTACACTTTGGGCAATCAGGGAACTCCCGAGGAGAAGACTGTCTGGATCGGCAACTACATTTCGGGTGGAAAGCATGCCCAGGGGATGTATTCCGACGAGGGAAGCGGCTACATGGACATCAGCAGTAATGTTGTTACCCGTGTCGGAGCCAACTGGATGAATATCTGGTGCGGTTGGATTCATGACATCTCGGTGCATGATAATTACGCTGACAAAACGAATGCCAATAACCACGGGACGAACTGCACCATCACTAACAACGTCATGACGGAAAAGGAGGGCGCGCTTTCGGCCGCCGCCGCAGCCATTGCGGCGAAGTCGGGCCTGGAGACTCAATACGCATCGATCAGGACCAACATTCCAGTGCCTCCCGTGGAAATGATCGACGATGCCCATCCCTCCATCGTTTACACAGGTTCCTGGACGGCGGCTGCCAAACGCGGATTTGGGGAATGGTCGGACACCGTCCACCACACCACAAAGGATGGAGACTCCGCGGCCTATTCCTTCACGGGCAATGCTGTCGAGGTGATCACCGACCTTAACCAAGACGAGGGATCAGTCGATGTCCTCGTCGACGGAGCGCTGCTCAAAACGGTCGACTGCCATGCTCCCTCACGCCAGGCACAGCAGGTGGTTTACAGGCAGGAATGGCCCGGTGAGGAAAAACACGAAATCAAATTGGTGAAGAAGGGCGGATCCTACATGCTACTCGACGCTTTCCGAATCCATCACAGACAGACAACTGACTGACTTTTATTCATGAAACATCCCTACTCCTATCCCTACCGTTCCGATCTCGGAAACGGCCGCTACCGTAACCCCGTCCTCCACGCCGACTACTCGGATCCCGACGTGATACGCGTCGGGGAGGACTACTGGATGACGGCCTCCAGCTTCAACTGCACTCCCGCACTACCGATTCTCCACTCCCGAGATCTCGTCAACTGGACGATCGTCAACCATGCGGTGAAGAACCTGCCGGGCGAGCGCTTCAAGGACGTTCAGCTCGGATCTGGCATCTGGGCCCCTGCGATCCGCTATCATGCGGGCAAATACTGGATCGTTTTTCCGATGGTGGAGGAAGGGATCTATGTCACGACCGCCGACGATCCCCGAGGGGAGTGGTGTGAGCCGTGGAGTCTTGTGCAGGCGCGAGGATGGATCGATCCCTGCCTCTTCTGGGACGACGACGGGAAGGCCTATCTCATCCATGCCTACGCCATGTCGCGCTCGGGCAAAAAGGAGATCCTCCATCTCCGTCCGATGACACCGGATGCCAAGACTCTTCTTCCGGGTGACAAGGAGATCATCCATGCCCCTCACCACCCCTATCTCGAAGGCCCCAAGTTCCACAAATTCAACGGCTGGTATTACATTTTGGCTCCCGGTGGAAGCGTCCAGGTAGGCTGGCAGGTGGCTTACCGCTCCCGCAATATCTTCGGCCCCTACGAGGAAAAGGTCGTCCTTGAGCAGGGATCCACTCCGATCAATGGCCCCCATCAGGGTGCTCTGGTCGATATTCCTTCCAACAACGAGCAGGTTCCGGGATCCGATGGAGCCTGGTGGTTCCTTCACTTTCAGGATGACAAAGCCTACGGCCGCATCACCCACATGAATCCCGTCCGATGGGTTGATGGTTGGCCACTCATGGGTGTCGACTACGACGGGAATGGCATTGGTGAACCTGTAGCCGAGTGGGAAAAGCCGGCCACGGGTGCAACCCAGCCGATCACAGCGCCAGCGAACACCGATGAGTTTGATGCACCAACGCTCGGTCTGCAGTGGCAGTGGCATGGGAATCATGAATCCAGCTTTTACTCCCTCTCGGAGCGCCCGGGTTGGCTGACGCTGAAAGGCCGCCCGCTCGGCATTGATGCCGAGGGAAAGACATTTTCGCCGATCAAGGCTCCTCATCTCGTTGCCCAGAAATTTCCAGCCAAGGAATTTTCAGTCGAGACCCTGCTCGATGCCTCCAATCTGAGCAGTGGTGGCATGGCCGGGTTGACGATCGTGGGTGGTGGTCACTCCGCCTGGATTGCAGTGACACGCGAAGGAAATGATTGGAAGCTCCTTCATCTCCTAGACACGGATGAATGCACGGAACTTGCTGTCCTTGTGAAGCCACAGATCAGACTGCGACTCGAAGTGCGATCTGATGCTTCATGCCGTTTTTCCTTTGCTACCGATGATGTCTTTCAGCCCGTCGAGCATGTCTTTGTTGCGGGTGAGGGGGGATGGATCGGTGCGAAGGTGGGTATTCTTGCCGTCGGCAACGGCGGTTCTGCTGCTTTCGACTACATTCGCTTTCTCTAAAGTGTAAATCATCCGTCCCACTTTCCCCCCACCAAATCAAATACCATGAAAGATCGCTTTCACCCCATCCTGCTGACCGCCTTGCTGACAGCTTCCTCACTCGTGGCCGAATCTTCGACAAACACCGTGCCGACCCACCTGCCCGGTGAACTCTCCGCGGATGAAGTGCTCAATGGGGCTTACCCTTATCCCCCTTCCCCCAAATCTCCAGTGGGGGAGCGTGCCGAGGGATTCGACGTTTCTAAGCTGGGAAAAGTTCCTCCTCCTGGAGTTCATCCCCGCATCCTCACCAGTCCCGACGAGAGGATGGATCTGGAAAACCGGCTCAAAAATACGGACACGGGCCGCACGCTCTATGCCAACCTGCAGGAGCGTCTCAAGGCGTCACTTCATGATCCGAAAAACTGGACGGGGGACTTTTACAATGCCCTCGCCTCCGGTGATCAGGCGAAGGTCCAGTCGTTGATGAAGGAGCACGGCGGATTGCCTCCTGGAGTCGGGCATTACCAACCCTTCCTCGATGTCCTGGTCTGGGAAGCCTTCGATGCCTGGCTGACACAGGATCAGGAGCGCGGCAAAAAAGTCGCCACGGCGCTGACCACCTACATCGAGATCATCAAGCCCATCTTGGAAGCCTCCCTGAAGGCTCCCCTCAACGACGATGTCTGGAGGGCCAAGGTCACCGGACCCGTGACGGGATCGAATGGCTCCGCGCAGGGCATGCGCGACGCGATGGGCTACCATGCACTTGGATATGCCTATGACTTCGCTCATCCCTTCATGGACGAGTCGCAGCGGGACGCGGTCCGCGCGGTGATCGCGAAGGCCACCGCCGGAAAGCTCTGGATGGGAGCGCGCCTCCCTCATCATTTCCGGAACTGGAACTGGTGTGCCGTCGGACTCGGTCAGCCCCTGCTGGCTCTCTCGATCGAGGGGGAGAAAGGATACGACCCGAGGGTTTACAAGATGGGCGTCGACATAGCCCGCGACTACCTGACCTACGGGATCTCCCCGAAGGGTGTCTCGACCGAGGCGGTCGGGTACACGCAGTTCGGTCTCGTCTGGGCGAATCCCTTCATCGTGGCCGCGAGCCGCCGTGGGGAAAATTTCCTGACGCAGGATCATTTCCGATCGATGGCCGACTGGTATCTCGCCGCGATGGAGCCGAACGGAACGCAGTGGACCAGCCATGGTGACGGAGCGGTGAGCGGGCCGGCCCTCCATTCCCTGCTGCTCTGGAAGACCTTCTATCCTCAGGATTCCACGGTCGATTTTCTGCTCGGCAAGGGCCGCTATGCCGACGGAGCGGATGCCGCCAAGGACAAGATCCACATGATCGAGCCATTGCTCTGGGCAGCCGATCCCTCCTCGACGAACGCCGCCACCTCACTGCAGGCGCCGCTGACCTTCTTCGACCCGACACGCAGCAGCCTCTTCTCCCGATCATCGTGGGATACGAATGCGCTCTTCGTCACCTTCGAATGCCGCACTGATTCCGTGGGATCGAGCCACGAGCATGCCGACCGCGGAGGCTTCACTCTCTCGGCGATGGGGCGCCGCTGGGCGAAGGAGAACTTCCGCTCTCCCGAAACGCGACATCACAACGGTGTCCTGATCGATGGCCGCGGGCAGGGATTCTGGGGAGGCCCCGGAAAATGGCTTGGGCTCGCCGATTCCAAGGAATTTCTAATCGCAGCCTGCGATACGAAGGATTCCTATGACTGGTGGTGGCCCAAGGAGGCAACGACCGGTGATGCCAAGATGCAGATTCGTTACCAATATCCCCGCTGGGACTCCTACAAGCAGAGTTGGGCAGATTTTCGGAAGGTTTATGGAGATGGTCCGTTTGAGAAAGATACCCGTCCCTCGGTTGTCTCTCATTGGAAAGGCTTCGAGGACAAGGCCGGAGGACCCCGCATGTGGGATGAAGATGGTTGGCCGGTGAGGCTACCGTTCAATCCGGTCAAAAAGGCCTTCAGAACCCTGCTGATGGCCCGTGGCGACCATCCCTACACCCTGCTCGTGGATGACATTCAGAAAGATTCCGGCAAGAACCCCGGTGAACATCTTTACGAATGGGTGATGCAGACCGGCGAGAACACCGACGTCGTTTCGATCAAGGACGCCGACATCATCCTTTGCGACGCCACCGTGACCCGTGATGAGAACGGTCAACCCAAGCCGAAGAAAGGCGACAGGCTCCTGCTCGTGAGAGTTCTGAACACCAATGTCCCAGCCAAGGCCAAGGACTATACGACCAAGCCCTCCTTCCGTCTCGAGACCTTCGAGAGGAAAGACACGATCATGCCCGATGGCAAAGGAGGCCTCTCCGGATCGCGCAGCTTCGGGATGGACAAGCGGCTTGTGATTGCGAGCCGTGCCATCGCGCCCGATTTCCGGATCCTTCTTTATCCGATGCGCCAGGGTGACCCACTTCCCGAGACCACATGGAATGACAAGGGTGACGCGATCACGCTCAAGACCGGTAACCAGACCGACTTGATATCCTTGAAACCTGGCAAAAACGGATGCACAAGCGTGACTGTCTCACGGGACGGAATGGAGCAGCTTACCTTGCCGTAAGCATAAGCGGGTTATGAAAGCACCGCTTCTGATGGTCCTTTTGTCCCTGGCATACCCGATGATTGCCAGAGCCGTTACCATGGCCGAGTTGGTCAACACGAACGGCATCCCAGCCCCCGTTGTTTACGGAACCAATGATCCAACGCTCCAGGTCATCGTTCCCTTCCTACCCAAGGATTTTAAGCCGGGGGAGAAGCGACCCTCTCTGGTGCTCATTCACGGCGGTGGATGGAAGGGAGGGGATCCAACGATCTTTTTCCCCACTGCAAAATATTTTGCCGCCCGCGGCATACCCTCCTTCAGTATCGGTTATCGGTTGGCC
>CAIZIQ010000208.1 GCA_903933015.1 uncultured Spartobacteria bacterium
GCGGGGGACCGCTGCACCCGTGCCTGCGGATTCTGTGCCGTCGATACCGCGAAACCATTTCCCCTCGAGCATGATGAACCGGAGCGTGTCGCCGAGGCAGTTCGCCGGATGAATCTCAAGCATGTGGTGATCACGGCGGTAGCCCGCGATGACATTCCCGATGGAGGTGCGGAGCATTTTGCACGAACGATTGAGGCGATCCGCGCCATGGACTCCTCGATCATCATCGAGATCCTCACTCCCGACTTCAACGGCAAGGATGCCTCTTTGAGGACAGTCGTGGATGCGGCCCCGCATATTTTCAATCATAACCTGGAGACCGTGGAACGCCTCACTCCCATGGTTCGTTCCCGCGCGAAATACCGTCTCTCCCTTGATTTCCTGAAACGTGCGCGTGAACTCGGCAAGGAAAAGGGACTCAAGATGGTCACCAAGAGCGGCATCATGCTTGGCCTTGGAGAACAGGAAAACGAAATCTTTCAGGCGATGGACGATCTGCGAGAGGCCAATGTCAGCGTGCTAACACTTGGACAGTATCTGCGTCCGAGTCCCCAGCACCTGCCTGTGGTGGAATACATCACTCCGGAAACCTTCAACCTCTACGGGGAGATTGCGCGCAACAAGGGGTTCACCCATGTGGCAAGCGGGCCGCTCGTCCGGAGCTCCTATCACGCCTCAGATTTCAATCCCATCGAATCGATGGGGCTGTAGCAGGGATTCTTTTGTAAAAAATCAGCGGAGGCAGGTGGTTAGCTTTTCTGAAGCTGCCTGAACAATCGGCTGTCCATGTGCAAAGAGAAGGACTTCAGGTTTTAGCTTTTGGAGCGCTCCTAGAGATCGCAACGACCCTTTCTTATCCTCACGATATTTCTCGGGAAGAAGACGCAATCCTTGGGGTTCAAGATTGATCAGGGCATCCCCGAAGATGAGGGTTTCCTCATAGAAAAAAGCCGTCTCTCCGGGGCCGAAGCCCGGAAGGGCTATCGACTCCATGCCAACCACGGGAGCACCTGAGCGAAAGCATTGATCCGAGACGATGTCGTCGCCCGCATCTTGAGGAGCGAAAACCGGAATGCCCAAGCGCTTTCCTAGCGTAAGACTTTCTCGTTGATGATTCCCACTGGTCAGCATGATAGCGGCGGGAGCGGAAAAAGATGACGCCACTAACTCCCTAAGCGCTTCCTCGGCCAGAGGAATGGGATCAATGAAGATCAGCCCGGCCGATGTCAC
Source organism: uncultured Spartobacteria bacterium (assembly GCA_903933015.1). Classification (GTDB taxonomy): domain Bacteria; phylum Verrucomicrobiota; class Verrucomicrobiia; order Chthoniobacterales; family UBA6821; genus UBA6821. The sequence goes on from CAIZIQ010000208.1 coordinate 1,231, forward strand.
GATAGCCGTCGAGGAACAGTCGCACTTAACCTCCGGCTCATACCCCAGCCAGTGGAAAATCCCCGGACGGATGGTAGAATACTCGGAAACGGGTTTCATGGGGATCAGGATTTTAGGCTGAAGACTGTGAGACTTCAGGGATTAATCTGGAACTCGGGAAGGTGAATGAAAAACTTCCCCTCAGTTTTCTGAATTTAAGATTCCTTTCTGTTGGACCTGTTTCGACCTTTTAGCTGCTAAGACGGCTTCTATCTTCCCCAGGGGCAGGCAGTTGACAACATCCGCCTTGGTAAGCCACCCCTTGCGGGCAATGCCTATCCCGTAATGCAGATCTTGGAGTCCGAAGACGGTATGGGCATCTGGATTGATCACGCACTTCACTCCCTTCTCTTTGGCAAGAGGCCACCAGCGCCAGTCCATGTCGAGGCGCCAGGGACTGGCATTGATCTCGATGATCGTGCCAGTCTCGGCTGCCGCCTCGATCACGGCAGGGATATTCACCGGATAGGCATCTCGGGAGAGAAGCAGGCGCCCCGTCAGGTGCCCCATCATCGTGATCTGCGGATGACGGATTGCCCGGATGATCCGCTCGGTCATCGTCTTCTCATCGGCTGTGAAACCCGAATGAACGGAGGCCACCACATAGTCGAGGGTTGCGAGTACCTCATCGGAAAAATCGAGGTCACCCTCCTTAAGAATGTCGCATTCGGTCCCTGCAAAGAGACGAAACCCAGACTCCTGGAATTCTTTGGAGGCATTCAGTTCCCGGATCTCGGCCACCTGCTCGGCGAGGCGTACCGTATCGAGTCCGTGAGCTTGGAAAGAACTTTTACTGTGATCTGCAATGCCAAGGTATTCGAGGCCGAGATTGATAGCCGCACGGGCCATCTCGATCAGGGAATTCTTTCCGTCACTCGCCGTCGTGTGGCAATGGAAGGTCCCCCGCAGGTTGCTCCACTCAATAAGGTCGGGCAGCGTCCCAGCCTCCGCCGCGGCAATCTCCCCCTTGTCCTCACGAAGTTCGGGGGGAATGAAATCAAGTCCAAGCGACTTGTAGAGTTCTTTTTCGTCGCGGATTACCGGCGGTTGATCAGCACCCTCAGCCACCGTAAACCGGTACTCATTGAGTGACCACCCGCGATCGAGAGCACGGCTTCGGAGGCGGATATTATGCTCTTTGCTCCCAGTAAAATAGACCAAGGCAAAAGGAAATTCCTCTGGTTTCACAACGCGCAGGTCGCACTGCACTCCGTCCTGAAGGCGGACACTCGATTTCGTGGGACCGTGGACGATCACCTCCTCCACAAGCGGGTGATGGATAAAGAACCCGGAGACCTCCTCGGGTCGATTGGAGGAAACCAGAATGTCGAGATCGCCGATCGTCTCCTTGCGCCGACGAAAGCTCCCACCCTCGCTGATTTGCCCCACCGCCTCGTGAGCACGGAGGTCGGAGAGAAGTTGCTCGGCAAGCAAGGCCACGACATTGATTCGGAACCTTCCAGCATGCTTGCGGTGATCCTCTATGGCCTTCAGCAGTTTGGTCTGAGTCTTCTCTCCGAAACCGGTCAACTCAGCCGCCTTGCCTTCCTTGCAAATCCTCTCCAGATCATCGACTGAGGAGACGCCGAGTTGGTCATGGAGCGCCTTGATCTTCTTCGCCCCTAATCCCTGAAGCTCGAAGAGTTCAAAGATCCCCTCGGGAAAGGAATCCTTCAGTTCCTCATAGTACTCAAGCCGACCGGTTGTGACCAATTCGGTGACTTTTTCCGTGATTGCCTTGCCAATCCCTTCAATCTCACCGAGGCGTCCCTCGGCCACCAGGGTTTCGATCGGCTCGCTGAGCGACTCCAGTGCACGTGCCGCATTGGTGTAGGCGCGGATCTTGAAGGGATTCTCCCCCTTCAGCTCCAGTAACTGGGCGATATGTTCGAGGATCTCACCAACATGGGCAGGCGTTTCAGACATAGGTTGGCTGTTTTTGAGTGGGGTTCTAATTTCGGTTGATCCATCGGAAAAGGAAATGGAGGACCCCGCCGGATCGTGGGTTGGCATTCCGGCTTCTGCTCCTCCTGTTTCCACGTCTCCACAAGCCGGGGGATCCAAGAGACTTCAGGGCACTCATCAATTTAAGTTCCACGTCGGCACAGGTTTGAAATCGGAAGTCTGGATCAGGCGTCATCATTCGATCGATCAGTTCGCGCGTTTCCTGATTTGTTCGGGTCCCTTCATCCATCCGGACTTGAGTGGCCTTGATCCTCTGGAGTTCGGAAAGTGCCAAGCCCTCGGTGTCATACGGAGGCTTTCCTGCCAGGGCGTGATAGAGACATCCTCCCAGGCTATAGAATTCAGAGCGAAGATCGCCTTGAAATCCCCCCAAAATCTCGGGTGCCACGTAATCGGGAGTGGCAAACAGATGGGATTGACTGACCGGGATTGCCTCATGGCCACGGGCCAGCCCAAAATCCCCCAACTTCGCAACTCCTTCGGCACTGAAGAGAATATTGGCCGGCTTGAGATCGCGGTGCGACATACCCAACTCCTGGATGGCCTCGAGTGCTTTTAGGATCTCGGCCCCCAGCTGAAGGACTAGTCTCTCAGGAATCTTATCGCCTGAAACAATCCTATCGTGAAGTGAGCCTCCCTCCATAAGTTCCATGATCAATCGGGCCCCCTCGTCATCTTCCTCCAGATCCAAAACCTTGACCACATTGGGGTGATCCACCGCCCGGCCGCAGTTAGCTTCATTGCGAAGCAGTCGCAGATTTTCGTGATAATCCTCCGATTCCTTGTCGAGCACCTTGAGTGCCACATCCGCCTCACCCTCGCGCCGGGCACGAAAAACCTTCCCGCTTCCTCCCTGACCCAGTACTTCCACTAGAAAATAGGGCCCTGCCATACGCCGCACAATCACCTCATCATGACATTGGGGACAACGGACCGTCGCAAAAAACGACTCTCCACCCACCTCAAGGGACACCCCGCAGGAAGGGCACGGCTCCTGGGATCGTGATGGGGAAGGTTGCGACATCAATTGACCCTAACCTCAGTAACGACCATCCTTCAAGCGGCCTACCCTCCGCCGCACCCGAAAATCCGCATGACCGAACCAGCTATTCACGAAATCACCGCCTCCGAAGAGGATAACCGCCAGCGGCTCGACATGGTACTGGTGCGTCACCTGCACCATCTTTCCCGCTCCAAGATCCAATCCCTAGTAAAATCGGGCCGCGTCACCCTGGGTGGGAAACCTGTCCGCAGCAGCGATGAGGTGCAGACCGGCAACCTCTTCCTGATCGAGGAGGAGGCTCCCAAACCACCCGCGGGAGCCCGACCGGAGGATATCCCCCTCGAGATCCTTCATGAGGACGCCGATCTGCTGGTGGTCAACAAACCTGCCGGGATGGTCGTTCACATTGGCGCGGGCCATGAGGAGGGTACCCTTGTGAATGCTCTCTTGCACCACGGAGGCGCCCTCTCCTCCGGTTCCGAAGAGCACCGCCCCGGAATCGTTCATCGCCTCGACAAGGAAACCAGCGGCTGCATTGTCGTTGCAAAGAACGATCAGACCCACGCCGCTCTTTCGGCGCAATTTGCGGACCGACAGGTGAAAAAAACCTATCTCGCCATCATCCGGGGAAGGCCCCGACACACGAAGGGAACCATTGATCTGGCTATAGGACGTCACCCCGTGCAACGCCAGAAGATGACCCCTCGCCGCCCCCCCTCCGGCAGGGATGCCGTGACCGATTACGAACTGCTGGCCATCCGTGACGGATGGTCCTTGGTGGCTTGCATGCCTCGCACAGGTCGCACCCACCAGATCAGGGTCCACCTCCAACATCTCGGACATCCGATCGCCGGCGATCCACTCTATGGAAAAAGGGACCACTTCGAACGCCATCTTCTCCATGCTTGGAAGCTCGAATTCACACATCCGCAAAGCGGGGAATCCATCCGGTGCACGGCACCCGTACCCGGGGATTTTGCGCTCGTTCCACTCCCTGTGCCGGGAGCAAAATCCCAACCATGATGACAGACCATAATGGATTTCAGGAATCCCTTGATGCAGCGCTCCCGATCCTCATGGATATGAAAAAGAATCTGCGCCGCGCCCCCAAGGCCACCCGCACAAGCCTTGATAAACTTCAGGTGACACTCCCCGCCTCGTTCGAGAAGTCCCAGGGAATCCCTCTTCCCGGAAAGCAGAGCCCATCTCAGCAACACAGCATTCCCTCGGCGGAAATAAAATCACCGTCCAAAGCCACGGCGCATCCCCCCGTCGTTATCGACGACGGCCGGCTTGCCAAACTCGATGTTCTTAAAACCAGCATTCTCACATGCACCCGTTGCCCCCACCTGGTCACCAGCCGCACTCAGGTTGTCTACGGAGTCGGGAATCCCTTCGCGGAACTGCTTTTTGTGGGCGAGGCCCCGGGAGAGGAGGAGGACCTGAAAGGCGAACCTTTCATCGGAAAGGCAGGTCAACTTCTTACCAGGATCATCGGCGCCATGGAATACACACGGGAGGAGATCTTCATTGCAAATATCCTCAAATGCCGCCCCGACATGCCCGCCGGAGAAGCGGGTAACCGCAAACCGAAGCCGGCGGAGATGGCGACATGCCTCCCCTGGCTCACACAACAGATCGAACTCATTAAGCCGAAGGTCATCGTCGCCCTGGGTCTCACGGCCGTGGAGGGATTGCTTGGCGAACCCCGTACCATGAGGGATATCCGGGGCAAATGGCTCGACTACCAAGGTGTACCGCTGATGCCGACCTACCACCCCGCCTACCTGCTCCGTAACCAGACGTTATCAGAAAAGCGCAAAGTCTGGGAGGACATGCTGCTCGTGCTGGAAAAACTCGATCGCCCCATCAGTGGCAAGATGCGCAATTACTTCCTCGAAAAGGCGTAGTCCGTTTCGCGATATTCCTCGGTGAAGGCGCATAAGCCAGATTTATCCGCACATTCCCACTCCTGCGGATCACTGCCGGAGCGAATTCTTCGTGCCGTCTTCCACTGGCTTGTCATCACTGGATGCAGGATTCTCTACACCGTGACCTGCAGGGTTCATGTTATGGAGTTGGAACCTGTTCCACGGCATGGGGCATTGATCATGGCTTCCAACCACATTAGTCACTTCGACCCACCGATCATCAGCGGATTCTTCCCCCGTAGAATCGACTGGCTAGCCATGGAGGAACTCTTCCGCTCACCCTCCGGAAAGCTCATCTTCACCCTACTGAACTGCATCCCGGTTGATCGAAGCGGCTCCGACCGCAATGCCCTCCGTCACTCACTCCGACGACTCACCGATGAACGGGTGGTCGGCATCTTTCCCGAGGGAGGGATCCGTGCAGGCGATTGGTCGATCCTCAATGGAGCGGAGATGAAGCCGGGGCTTGCAGCACTAAGCATTCATTCCGGAGCGCCGGTGATTCCCTGTGCCCTGATCGGAAGCGACCGGCTCTACAAAACCTCCAACTGGCTTCGGAGGAGCTCTCTTTACCTAATCATTGGGGGAGCTATCTATCCCCCCAGGGAAGATGCACGTCAACCGGGAGCTCGCGAGCGTTTTACCACCGAAATCTCGCGAGCTTTCACTTCTCTGAGGGATCAGTCCATTGAATGCTTTTCGCTGAAGTCGGAGGATCTCCCCCGGACACCGCAGGCGCGCAAAGGAGAGCATCCATGATCTCACGAGGCACCCATGCCGTGATGGATGCCATCATGTGCACCATGATGAACAGAGCCCAATGGAAACTACGCCATCATGCGGTCACACGGGAACGGCTTGATGAATATCTAGATGCCTGCGCCACGCTCGACCTTCAAACTTACTATGCCCTTCCCCAGGAAACGGAAGTTCAGTGGCGGCGCGATGCAAACACCCTTTCATGGAATTCCCCTATATCAGGAATTTATCCTGAAAATAACATCGCTCGAGCAAAGCTCTATCCCACGCAGAATCCCCAAGGAGCCCCCACTCTCATTCTGCTCCATGCTCTCATGTCATCGAATGACTATGGGTATCGCAGAATTGCCAATCGCTTCAATAGGAAGGGTTGGAACGTCCTGTTTCCTCATTTGCCTTACCACTACAGCCGCCGTCCGAAGGGATATGCCAACGGTGCCCTAGGCATCACCTCAGATCTCGTCCGAAATGCGGAAGGTCTGAGGCAATCAGTCATCGAGCTTCGTCAACTCATCGCATGGGCACGGAATCACGGTTCCAGGCGCATTGCGCTTCTGGCCACCAGCTATGGGGCTTGGGTAGCGGCACTCACCCTCTCTCAGGAGATAACCGACTTCACGATTCTTCTCCAACCGGTGGCCGATGTGGGACACGCGACCTTTGGAAGCCCCGCCAGCAGAACCATGGCCTCCCTGCTTGCTAAGAACGGCATTCATCGCGATGACATCGACCGGCACGCACACCTCAGCTCTCCGTTCCACATGGGAACTGCAACTCGACCAGAACGGATCACCGTTATCGGCGGAAAGCATGATCTCCTCTCCCCGCCAAAATCGTTAAAAAAACTCTGCACCGCCTGGGGCGGGGCCCGTTATCTCGAGGTCGATCAGGGACACTTCGGATATGGCGCCATGAGATGTGCCCTTGCCGAAGCTGATCGTTACCTGTGAGTCTCCCTCAGGACATAACTTTCCCATGACAGTCCTAGTCACCATCGGCCCAACCCAGGAACCGCTCGATGCCATGCGCCTGATCAGCAACCGCTCGACAGGAGAACTCGGCACAGAGTTGTCGCTTGCCTTGGCAACCGCCGGCCACGAAGTCATCGCCCTGCGAGCAACAGGCTCCACTGCCGATCCCGCCCGACTGCTTGAGATATGCTGCAATGTCATCCCTTTCACCACGACCGAAGATCTTCGCATGAACATGGAAAAACTCTCCGGCGAGAAACAAATCGATGCCGTCTATCATGCCGCAGCGGTGAGTGATTTTTATTATCCTGAAGCGGGTCATGGAAAAATACCGACCAAACAGGGCGCCCTCATCCTGACACTGGAACCAACCCCAAAACTCCTGCCGAAAATCAGGGTATGGTTTCCCTCGGCAACGATCACCGGATGGAAATTCGAGGCCTCGGGTAACCGGGAGGATGCCCTTGCTTCGGGACGTGCCCAGATCGACACATGTCATACCAATGCCTGCGTGGTGAACGGCCCCTCCTACGGTGATGGATTCGGTGTCATTTCAAAATCTGGTGAATTCACCCATCTTCCCGATCGACAAACACTTTGTGCATTTCTGGCAGAGCGACTGAGCAGCTAAAGTTTTAATCTGGAACTCAGGATACAACGCTCAGGCAAGCAAAGCCGGAAGGGAGGCTTGTTTGACGGCACTTGCCTCCCTCCAAGCTATGCCGCCCCTTCGGGACTGCAATTTCATCATGGTCTTACGCGCCGCTTCGCAGCGGCTTGGTTTCTTCTTCTCCTAAGGATCTCTCTTCTTTAGAGTCGATGCTTCATGAGCGAAGACCTGAATCCCTATATCGAAGCTGGCAAGATCACCGCGGCGGCGGCCGAGAGCCTCTCACAACTCACCCCCGGCGCTTTCTGCACTCACCGTAGTTGGGGATTTGGACGGATCGCCGCTTGGGAACTCATCACCGGTCAGGTGACAATCGATTTCGGCACCAAGAAGGGGCATCCGATGCAGCTACAGTATGCAGCGGAAACACTCACCTTCATTCCTGCGTCTCATATCCTCGCGCGCGCAGCCACTGAGTCCGAGGCGGTTAAGGCCCAAGCCTCTTCCGATCCCGTGGGGCTTATTCGCTCGATCCTGGCCGATCACGGTGGCAAGGCGACCCCTGATGAGATCGCTGCCGCACTCGTTCCCGCCGTCTTTGATGCGGCAGGTTTTAAGAAATGGTTTGATGCGGCAAAGAAGAAACTCAAGTCCGACGGACACTTCCAGATTCCGGCTAAGAAGGGTGAACCCATCATTCTCCAGGAAACCGCACAGAATCCGCACGAGCGACTGATCGAGCAGTTCCGCACCGCACGCCATCCGAAGGAACAGGTCGCAGCCCTCGACATCGCCCTCAAGTCACTGAACGATTTTGCCAAGGAGGTGGAGGAACTCCGCTCCCTCGCAGCCGAGGTGGAGGAGGCAGCCAAACGCGGTGGGAGAATCCATGCCGCCAAGGCGATCGAGCTACTTATCATCCGTGACGAGATCTGTGGCCGTCATGATGCCCTCAAGCCCGGCCCCGACGCTGCAAGCGTGGCGGGATTCCTTTCCGAGTCCCCTGCCAAACTGACCGAGATCTTTGCCGAAATACCCGCTGCCAAGTACTCCCGCGTCCTCGAGGCCTTCCCCGCCGCTTTCCCCGAGAACTGGGAGGAGAAGGCTCTTCGCCTCACCCGCACCTCGGAACCCCGTCTCAGCGGCGAGATCTTCAAACTCTTCGTCGCCCAGGGCAAAAGGGAGGCCTTCGCAGACCATGTCCGCCGCCTCATCCGCGAGCGCTCGGCCAGTTCAGACTTCGTTCTCTGGCTCTGCAAGGAACGCACCAAGACCCTCCCGGAGGTCATCGACGAGGAACTCTTCGCCGCCATCCTTTCTGCGATGGAAGCCGACCTCCACGCCGACATCAAGAGCAAGCGCCTCGAGGAATTCCTCTTCGAGGATCGTGAACTCGTGGCCGATTTGCTGGGCAAGGCCGAGCGTGACTCCGCCCGCCAGGCGATGCGCAAGATCATGCTCAGTCCTGTTTTTGCCGATCTTAATCGTCGCTCACTCCTTGCCCGTGTGCTTAAGGTTCATCCCGAACTCGAATCCCTGGTCACCGGCGATCAGGAAGCTCCCTCAGAGCGCTCGGAAAGCCTCGTGGTCTCCTGGGCCAGCTTACAACGGCGCAAGGAAGAGCTCGAACACATCGAAAAAGTTCTCATCCCGCAGAACATCCGCGATATCGCGACCGCCCGCTCTTACGGCGATCTCCGCGAGAATTTTGAGTTCAAATCGGCCAAGGAACAACAGGCCGTTCTCAACCGTCAAAAGGGTGAGCTCGAGCTGATGCTCAACAACGCCCGCGGAACCAACTTCGAGAATATCGATACTTCGACCGTTTCAATCGGCACCGTGGTGACAGTCGAGCCAAGCGAGGGAGGCAAGCCGGAAATCTATAGCATTCTGGGTGCCTGGGACGGCGTACCCGAGAAAGGATGGGTTTCCTACCAGGCTGTCATCGGACGTGCTCTGCTGGGGAAGACTGTCGGCGAGATCATTGACCTCCCTGCTGACAAGGGAACCCGCTCCATGAAGATCACCGGAATTGCGCCCTTTACCGACATCAGCAGTCTAGGCGCCGTGAACGGCTAGCACGAAAGTTGCTTTTACCCTTTGAACCTGAAGACTAAAAAACCACAGCCTAAAACTCCATGAACGACACCACCATCACAGCCATTCACGCCCGCGAGATCCTTGATTCCCGAGGCAACCCCACCCTCGAAGCCGATGTTCACCTTGCTGGGGGAGCCGTCGGACGCGCCGCGGTACCGAGTGGAGCATCTACGGGAGAGCACGAGGCGGTGGAGCTTCGCGACGGAGTGAAGGGCCGCTACCTCGGCAAGGGTGTCAGCAAGGCTGTCGGCAATGTCATCAACCACATCGCTCCTGAACTCGTCGGTTACAACGCACTCGACCAGATCACAATCGACAAGACGATGATCGAGCTCGACGGTACCTCGACCAAGAAAAAACTCGGCGCCAACGCGATCCTTGGCGTCTCGATGGCCGTGGCCCGCGCGGCGGCCTCCCAGATCGGACTGCCCCTCTACAAGTACCTCGGCGGCCCTAATGCCAAGGTTCTTCCCGTCCCCATGATGAACATCCTCAATGGTGGCGCTCACTCGGATGCCCCGATTGATTTCCAGGAATTCATGATCATCCCCAAGGGGCTACCCACGTTCTCCGAGGCTCTTCGTGCCGGAACCGAAGTTTTCCATGCCCTCAAAGGTGTATTGAAGGATCGTGGGCTTTCGACTGCGATCGGCGACGAGGGCGGCTTCGCTCCCAAGCTCAAGGGAGCAGAAGATGCGCTCGACTCGATCTCCCTCGCCGTCGAGAAGGCGGGTTACAAGCTCGGCAGCCAGATCGCAATCGGCCTTGATGTCGCCTCCAGTGAATTCTACGACGCTGCCAAAAAGCAGTATGTCTTCAAAAAATCCGATGGAAGCCGACGCACCGGTGCCGAACTCGTTTCCTACTACAAAAAGCTCGTTGCGAAGTATCCCATCATTTCAATCGAGGATGGATGTGCAGAAAATGACTGGGCGACCTGGAAACTTCTCACTGATGCACTTGGTGACAAGGTTCAGCTTGTTGGCGATGACCTCTTCGTCACCAACGTCGAGTTCCTCCGAAAGGGCATTGAAAAGGGTGTGGCCAACTCCATCCTCGTGAAGGTGAACCAGATCGGCTCCCTCACCGAAACCTTCGATGCCATCGAACTGGCCAAGGAAAATCGTTACACAGCCGTAATCAGCCATCGTTCTGGTGAAACCGAGGACACCACCATCTCCGATATCGCCGTCGCAACCAATGCCGGCCAAATCAAGACCGGCTCCCTCTGCCGCACGGACCGCGTCGCCAAGTACAATCAACTGCTCCGCATCGAGGAACAACTCGGTGAAGATGCTGTTTACGGCGGCAAGCTAAGATGCTAGTAAATCGTTGATGGTTCAGAGCCAGACACTTCAACGCGCGAACTCGCGTCGCCGAGCGCAGTCGGAATTTCTTCCGACTGCGATGCGTGTTGTTTCCGTCCTGATCGTCTTTTGCAGCCTTCTAACAGCTGGCTTCACTTTCTACCCCGAGTGGGTACGCCTCCACGACATGAAGCGTGATTTGGCGAAGGAAAAGACCCGCCTCGAGGAGTTGAACAAGCAAGCCAAGGATCGTGAACAGGAAGTCAGACTCCTCCTGAACGATCCGGAATACCTCGAGATGATCGCCCGTGACCGCCTTGATCTCATGAAAGAGGGGGAGACCATCTTCCGCCTGAGCAGCGCTAAACCGCGCTCCTGAGCCCTTTCTGTCATGAAGGCTCCTTAAAACAGGAGTTTTTAATATGGCACTCAGGAAAATAATAAGGATCCGAGTTCCTGATTATCTTTCCCCATACTATTTCTTATGTCCGAACAGCAAATAGACCTTTCCCTTTTGGATGCCTCCGGGCTGGCCGATCGTCTCGGCTCGCTCAGGAGGTTCCTTTGACTCTCCGGCACTAACCGAGGAACTAGCGGCCATCGAGGTCCGCATGACCGCACCCGGCTTCTGGGACAACCGCGAGTCGGCTCAGAAGGACATGGAACGCGTCTCCGCGATCAAGGCGAAACTGGGTCCTCTTTCGCAACTGGACCTTCGTGTCGGTGACCTAGAGATCCTCAAGGAAATGGCCCTCGAGGAAACCGATCCCGCATCGAAAGCCCAGGCCTCGGCGGAGGTGGAGAAAGAATTCCTAGCTCTCACGATCGAGATCGAGAAATTCGAGCTCCAGCAGCTCCTCTCCGGCCAGTTTGACAAGGCAACCGCCTACCTCACCATCAACTCGGGTGCGGGAGGCACTGAATCATGCGATTGGGCGGACATACTCATGCGAATGTACAAGCGCTGGATCGAACGCAACGGCTTCACCTCCAGCGTTCTCGACATTCAGGAAGGTGACGAGGCCGGCATCAAATCTGTCACCATTGAGGTAAAGGGAGACTATGCCTACGGATACCTCCAGACCGAGAGGGGCGTCCATCGACTCGTCCGCATCTCACCGTTTGATTCAGCCAAACGCCGGCATACCTCCTTTGCGAGCATTGATGTCACTCCGGAAATCGAGGATGCACCCATCGAAATCAATCCAGCCGATATCGAGCGCGACACCTATCGCGCTGGCGGCAAGGGAGGCCAGAATGTGAACAAGGTCGAGACTGCCGTCCGCCTGCGCCACATTCCGACCGGCATCGTCGTGGCCTGTCAGGCCGAGAGAAGCCAGGGTCGCAACTCGGAACTCGCAATGCGGATGCTCAAGGCGAAGATCTATCAACTTGAGGCCGATAAAAAGCGTGCCGAACTCGACCGCCAATATGGAGAAAAGGGGGAAATCGCCTGGGGAAGCCAGATCCGTTCCTATGTCTTCCAACCATACCAGATGGTCAAAGACCATCGCACCGGCGTCCAGACTGGTAATGTCCAGGGCGTGATGGACGGCGATCTGGATGCATTTATTGAAGCCAAACTACGTGGCGTCACCAAGGGGTCGAGCGATCCTGACGAAGATCTCTAGTTGTCTATCCCTCAACTTCCCCTCGTTCCAGCAAGGACTGGGCATAATCCCAAAGGTCAAGAAATCCGGAGTTGTAAAAGTATCCGGCAAGGATCGGGTGGTGCTGGATCAGACGGAAGTACCAACTGAAGGCCTCGGTCTCATCTCTGGTCAGGATCTTCGCAATCGAAACGGCATGGGCGATGCGATTGAGAACCTTGAAAAGAGCATCAAGGTCATTCTTCAGGCCTTGCTCTAATTCAGATAGAACCTGCACTTCAGAAGTAAGAAACCTTCCCAATCGATGCTCAATGTCAGAGCCTTTCAGTAGGGTGACGGCACGGGTGATCGCGGGATTGCATTCCAGTTCCTGATGGAGTTCCGAGAGAAAAGCCGCTTTCTCATGCAAAAACTGAAGGCGGCGACGATTGATTTCTCTAACGATGGCGACAACAGCCCCACCCAGCACCACCACCCCCGAGAAAATCACCCAGAAATTGATGAGATGCCTCATGCCTGGGATAGAATCACGCCCCTACCGATCTCCTGAATTCTTAACACTATCGGCCATCGCAGCAAAACCCGACTTCGTGAGGGCGCGTCTCCACGGCAGCGTCCCCTCAATCTCGATCTCAAGCGAGAAGGAAAGGAATGTCCTGATCAGGACAATGATCCCGAGGATGATAACATTATCGAGGGTGGGATCGACGGCAACCGTCCGGATGAGATCACCTGCTACCAGAACCTCCAACCCGGCCAGAATACCACCACCGAGTGTCCGTCGCAGCACCGTATAGGCCTTGGAGTCGTCTCCGGTCACGTACCAGGTTCTGATGGCCAGAAAGGCGGCAAAAAAGAGCCCTGCCACCAGGACCGCCACTCCGATCCCATCGGCAATATGGACGATAACAGTGAGTATCTGTGAATAGGTGGAGGGGGTTTCCATGGAAACGAGCGTAGGATGAAGTGATCCCGAGGGAAGTTTTTTTCCACGGATCAATGGATTCTGGCTTTCTGCAGACGATACGGGAGGCTATTCCCATCTCGATGAAAGAAGCCCGACAACATCTTCCCGAGGGATACTCGATTCGCCTGATGTCACATCATGACTATGCGCGGATCTCCGTAATCTGCGAAATGGTCTACCCCACCGAGCGCCCCTACTCAAGTGAGGAACTTGCCGCTCACCATAGGGTGTTTCCCGAAGGACAGTTCGTGGTGGTCCATGAAGAGAGCGGTGATGTCGCGGGCGTTCATTTCACGCTATTGATCCAACTCATGCACTTCCATCTGGACGATTCCTGGGAGACACTGACCGCAGGTGGAAGTTTTACGGATCATGACCCATCGGGCCATACACTCTACGGTGCCGATCTCTTCATCCATCCTGACCATCAGCACCATGGTTTAGCCAAGGCGCTAACCGTTGCGACCAGAGAACTGGTGAGTCGCCTGAAACTTTGGCGGATGGTTGGCGGAAGCAGGATGCCCGGTTATGGAAAGTTATCCACCCTGCTCGATCCCCAGGACTACATCGAGAAAGTGAAAAAAAACGAACTGACGGATCCCGTGCTGACAACTCACCTTCATGACGGATGGGATGCGATCAGGGCAATCAAGGGATACCTACCCCATGACGAGGAGAGCGCGGGATGGGCGGCTGTCATTCAGTGGATCAATCAGGAATGCACGCCACCACCAGACTATGATATCGGCCGCATTCCCCCAAAAAACATCTGAGGGGAACGAAAAATGGAAGATGAGATTTATCTGCGGGACTTCCACCACTCTCGAAACTGGGCAAGCGCCCTACTGCGGTGACTCATGGTGTGCTTGAGCTCACTGGAGAGTTCGCCGAAGGTCTGGTGATAGCCCAAGGGCATGAAAATCGGATCGTACCCGAATCCCCCTTCTCCCCTCATCTCGTGAGCCAGCATACCCTCCACGGTTCCGTCGAAGACCGCCAGGGTGACACCTTTCTCGGCCACCGCGAGTACACATCGAAAGCGGGCACTGCGGACCTCATCAGGAAAGCCCTTCATCTTTTTCAGCACGAGTGCGGTGTTTGCCTCATCGGTGCATCCTGGTCCTGCATAGCGGGCTGAGTAGACTCCAGGTTCCTTCCCCAAGGCATCAACTTCGAGTCCCGAGTCGTCTGCCAGGACAATGCCTTCCACATGAAGGGAGATCCCTTCGGCCTTAAGCTTCGAGTTCTCTTCAAAGGTGACCCCCGTCTCCTCAACCTCGGGAAGATGATCAAACTCGGTGGCATCTGTCACGATGACACCCTCTCCCAGCATGATCTGGATCTCCCGGGTTTTGTGCCGGTTCCGGGTGGCTAGAAGAATCGATGGTTTTTCGTGCTGACTCAGCTTGGCGGATGCGTCGTTTTCGGTTTCCATGAGGAACTCATAGTTCGAACCAGATGTCCCTTACCCGCAAGCACTATCCTTTTCCCGAATTCGAAGCCCGCTGGCAGAAGCATTGGCTGGAGACCAATGCCTTCCGTGCATCCAACCCCGGAGATCCCGGTTTCGATCCCAAGGCACGGAAGTTTTATGTGCTCGACATGTTCCCCTACCCGAGCGGTGACGGACTTCATGTCGGCCATGTCGAGGGATACACTGCAACCGACATCCTGGCACGCTATCACCGCCTGCAGGGGGATAATGTCCTGCACCCGATGGGCTGGGATGCCTTTGGACTTCCGGCGGAGCAGTATGCAATCAAGACAGGCCAGCATCCTCGCATCACCACCCAACGGAATATCGATAACTTCCGTACCCAGCTTCAATCACTCGGGTTCAGCTATGACTGGTCGCGTGAGATCAGCACCACCGACCCGGCCTACTTCCGCTGGACCCAGTGGATCTTTCTCCAGCTCTACGGGGCTTGGGTAAATCCGCAGACAAACCGTGCCGAACCGATTGCGACCTATACGGGAAGCGATCCTGACAGCGTCCGCCTTGCCTTCGTCTCGGAGGTTCCGGTGAACTGGTGCCCCGGTTTGGGTACCGTGCTTGCGAACGAGGAAGTCGTCGACGGCAAAAGCGAAGTGGGTGGCTTCCCGGTAGAGCGTCGTCCGATGCGCCAATGGATGCTCCGGATCACGGCCTACACCGAACGCCTCATTGCAGATCTTGCCGAACTCGACTGGCCAGAATCAATCAAGCTCCTTCAGCGGAACTGGATCGGACGGAGCGAAGGTGCCGAGGTTCACTTCAGGGTGGAAGGATTTGAGGAAACGCTCACGGTCTTCACCACCCGGCCTGACACCCTCTTTGGTGCCACCTATTTGGTACTGGCTCCGGAACACTCACTTGTCGAAAAGATTGCCTCCTCGGATCAGCGTCAAGCGGTAGATGCGTACAAGAAGGAATGCAACTCCAAGAGTGATCTCGAACGCACCGATCTCGCCAAGACGAAAACCGGAGTTCCTCTGGGCATCTCCGCGATCAATCCGGTCAACGGGGAGAAGATCCCCATTTGGATCGCCGACTACGTTCTTACCGGTTACGGGACTGGCGCCATCATGGCCGTTCCGGCACACGATGAACGTGACCATGAATTTGCGACGACCTTTGGACTCCCGATCCGCGAGGTCGTGCGTCCTGATGAACCGATTGAGGGTTGCTTCAGCGGGGAAGGAACCGCAGTAAATTCGGGGCCAATCAACGGACTCCCAACCCCTGGGGCAAAGCAGAAAATGATCGCTTGGCTCGAGGAGCAGGGAACGGGCCGTGGCACCATCACCTACAAGCTCCGCGACTGGCTCTTCTCCCGTCAGCGCTACTGGGGCGAGCCTTTTCCGATCATTTGGGAAAACGGCTCTCATCGTCCCCTCACCCCCGAGGAGCTCCCCGTCGAGCCTCCAGAAATGGAAGACTTTAAGCCGACGGGAACGGCTGAACCTCCTCTCTCGAAGGCAACCGAGTGGGTCCATTACTCCGTATCGGCACGCCGCGAACTCAA
>CAIZIQ010000209.1 GCA_903933015.1 uncultured Spartobacteria bacterium
AAGGTTCATTTGCCCGGCATTGTCGACTTCGGGCACTGGATGCCCGCCTGGTGGCCAGAGATGGCTTGGCCCTGGTATGTTCTCATCGGCTGCACCACGACCCTGCTGTTTGCCGCGCCATTCCGGAGCCCCAAGCTAGCGGAGTAGGAGTCTAACATAAAATTCCGATGGCCGGGTCAAGAGTTTTCGGGAATCCCAGGTGAAATAAAAAGGGGGGCAGTCGGCAATTCTGCTTGAGGAAGGAATCGGCCATTTTTTATTCTGTTCCTCCCCCAAAAGTCTCCAGCCTCTTGAAATCCCCTTTCCGCATCTCTACCGAACGGTCCCCGGCCCCTGCCTTGCAGCAGGATCGCTCACTCTGGGAAAGCCTATCCGCAGCAATCCGTTCCCGTGTCAGCGCCGACAGCTTCAACCGTTGGTTCAGCGGTGTCTCCGTCCTCTCAGCCACCCCCGAACAGATCACCCTCGGCGTCCCCAATCCGATCCACCAGTTCTTCATTGAGAGCAACTATGCCCATCTCATGAACTCGGCGATCGAGGAGATCTGCGGCGCGCCCCGCACGCTTGTTTTGGAGTGTGCTCAGGAGGAGTCCGTGCAGGCTGAGGAACAGGAAAAGCCAGTAACCGAACCAAGTCCGCAGCGCACCCTGAAGAGTGCACCCCTTCCCACGGGGATGAATCCCTCCTACACCTTCGAGAGCTTCATTGTCGGGGCCAACAACCAGTTCGCCCATGCTGCCTCTCAGGCAGTCGCCCATGCCCCTGCCCGGACCTACAACCCTCTCTTCATTTACGGCGGCAGCGGTCTCGGCAAGACCCACCTCCTTCAGGCAATCGGTCACCATATTCTTTCGGTGAAGAAAAATGCCCGCGTCGTCTACCTGCGCAGCGAGCAGTTCACCAACGAGTTCATCGATGCCATCCAGAACAATGCCCTCGTCGCTTTCCGCAAGCGATACCGTCAGGCCGACATCCTGATGATCGATGATATCCAGTTCTTTGCCGGCAAGGAGCGGTCCCAGGAAGAATTTTTTCACACATTCGGAGCCCTGCATGATGGCCACAAGCAGATCATCCTCTCGAGTGACCGTCCCGCCAGCGAGATTGCCAACCTTGAACAGCGCCTTGTCTCCCGTTTCGAGTGGGGAATGACTGCGGAAATCCAACCTCCCGACATGGAGACCCGCATCGCGATTCTCCAGGGGAAGGCCTCCCGGATGCACATTGAGATCGAACATTGGGTTCTCGAGTTCCTGGCCGACAAGATCCGGAGTGACATCCGCCGCCTTGAGGGTGCCCTCATGCGTGTGGCCGCCTACAAGTCACTCAGTGGCCAGACGCTCACTACCGACGCCCTGGAGCACCTTCTGCGCGATGTCCTTCAGGAGCAGGCCCGCAAGGCAGTGACCATCGACCAGATTCAAAAGAAGGTCGCCGAGCATTTTGATATCCGTCTGGCCGACATGACCAGCAAGCGACGCACGGCCAGCATCGCCTATCCGCGCCAGATCGCCATGTACCTCTCCCGCGAGATGACCCCCTCGACCCTCATCGAGATCGGGGACGCCTTCGGCGGCAAGGATCACGGCACGGTGATTCATGCCTGCAAGCAGGTCAAAAAGCGTATCGAAGAGGATTCGAAGGCCCGACATCTGGTGCGTCTCCTCGACCAGCAACTCCAGCGGTAGTGGTTTTGGGTCATAAATCGGGTGATTCTTCAGAGAATCGCTTTGACAGGTGACCCCTCTGGAAACTATCCACATGGATCGGCTGCTTGAGTCAGCCACCCACCTATTTACACATGAAATTAACGGTCACCAAGCAGGCACTCCTCGACGGCCTCCAGCGCATTCAGAACATCGTCTCCAGCAGGGTCACGCTCCCTGTTCTCTCCAATGTTCTTCTGGAGACGACTGAGACCGGCCTTCAACTCACCGCCACCGACCTCGAAGTCAGCGTCAGGACCGAAACCGCCGCCACGGTTGAAAAAGCCGGTTCAACCACACTTCCCGCCAAACGCCTCCTCTCCATCATCCGCGAACTTCCAGCCGAGGAGATCCAGTTGGAAACTGATGCCCGGAACGTCACCTCGATCCGCAGCGGCCCCAGCTTCTTCAAGGTCTTCGGTCTCTCCAAGGAGGAATATCCTGCCTTCCCATCACTCGAGGAAAAGCGCGGCTTCTCCATGAAGCAGGGTGAACTCAAGGAAGGTCTCAAGAAGACCTCTTACGCCATCTCCCTCGACGAAACCCGCTACGTCCTCAACGGCATCCTCTTCTCCTTCCGTGACGGCCGCCTCACTCTGGTGGCGACCGATGGACGCCGACTCGCGCTCTGCGATGCAGAACTTGGCGAGATCAAGTATCCCGCCGGTCATGAGCGCGACTTTATCGTCCCGACCAAGGCAATCAGCGAACTTCAGCGCCTGCTCGTGGATGACAAGGAGGTCCGCCTCCATGTCGGCGACAACCTCGTCGCCTTCGACCTCGGCACCACGGTGCTCGCCACCAAACTCGTCGACGGCACCTATCCAAACTATCGCCAGGTCATCCCCGGCGAAGCCAAGGAGCGCGTTTCCATCGAGCGAGAGACCCTTCTTCAGTCCACACGCCGCGTGGCGCTCCTCAGCAGCGACAAGAGCGGCTCCGTCCGTCTCAACTTCACCAAGAACAACCTCGATATCACCTCCAATACCCCGGAGGTCGGCGAGGCCAAGGAATCCCTGGCCGTGGCTTACAAGGGACGTGATCTCTCGATCGCATTCAATCCTGAGTTCATCATTGATCCGCTGCGCAACCTCAGCGACGACACGATCGCCCTCGAACTCATCGACGAAATGAGCCCCGGCGTGATCAAGATCAATTCGGCGCAGCGTTTCCTTTACGTTCTGATGCCGATGCGCGTCTCGGTGTAACCTGGAGCTGCACCTTC
The DNA here is from genome assembly GCA_903933015.1 of uncultured Spartobacteria bacterium. GTDB lineage: Bacteria > Verrucomicrobiota > Verrucomicrobiia > Chthoniobacterales > UBA6821 > UBA6821. The sequence continues at coordinate 2,932 of CAIZIQ010000209.1, forward strand.
GCCCGGATCTCGGGCGTCACAACTCCCAAGGAGAGCATCCCATGAAGTCACTTCGCTCATTACATCGCCTTGCTGCGCTGATGGGGAGTGTCCTCCTTCTTGCGGGCTGCGAAGCTCCGATCGTCTACCAGACGGCACAGGACCGTGCAGCCGTGACGGCTGCAATCTCCGGCGAGAAGCCGGGAAACTATTACATCGGGCGCCGCTTCTACAAGGTCGACTACAAGATGTGGGGCTGGATCAAAAAACCAGGTGAGCCGTGGAAGCAATCACAGCTCGTCATGTTCAATGAGCAGAAGACACTCGCCCCCGATCGTGCGCGCAACGCAATCGGCAGCGATAACAACTACGAGTACAAGCTCAACGGATATTTCTCGGGTCAGAAGGTTTATGAACCTGCAAGCGACAGCTTCTATCCCGAGTTCGTGATGACGCGTGCCACGGTGATCTCGACGAATGCCCCCTTGATCTTTCCCGACCAGCGATGGGTTGATCCGGCCATCAGGCTCATCGGACCACCCCAGTTCTAAGAGATTTCTTAGGCCTGTGAGCCGGATGGCTTTCGGGCACGCTCCAGTAATGAGGTTGTGGATCGTCCAGGCACTAGCGAGAGAAGACTGATCTCGGTTCCAGCCTCCTCGAGCGCCGCACGTTCCCCCGGATCGAGCGTTTCCACGGTGTAATCTCCTCCCTTCGCATAGATCGCAGGTTGGAGGGACCTGATCACCTCGGTCACCCTCTTCCCCGTGAAGATCGTCACGTGATCGACACAGCGGAGCGCCGAGAGCACCTCGGCACGGTCTTGTTCGATGTTAAGCGGTCGATCGGGTCCTTTCAACTCGCGGACGGAAGCATCGCTGTTGACTGCAACGATCAGCGCATCACCCAAGCGGCGGGCTTCCTCAAGATAACGGACATGGCCTGCATGCAGGAGATCAAAGCACCCGTTGGTCAGCACGAGCTTCTTGCCCAATGCGGCATACTCTGCGCCGAGCGCCGTCAATCTCTCTGCTTCGACAATTCGTTCCATGCACCAATGGGAAACCGCCGAACGACCGGAGAAAAGAAGATTCTCCTGTTTTCCCGCCCCCCGGAGTCCCTAACTTTCTGGGGATGTCCTCCGGAGTTACTCCTTTCTCCTTTCTGCAACGCCTCAAGGTTGGCTGCGCCGCCTGCTTTCCCCGGTATGCGGCAAGGACACATTCTCCCTTCGGCAGTGACGAGGACCATGAGGAATGGCACCTGATGGCGGCATTGGCTTCCGGCTGCCTGATCTTTGGAATGCTTGGCCTTTTTACTGAACTGATCTTTCATCACCGGACGGCGGCAACGCTCCTCTATATTCTCGCCTATCTGTGCGGCGGTTGGGATGCCGCGGGAGATGCGTGGGAGCGGGTTCGCAAGGGGCAGCTCGACGTTCACTTTCTGATGCTCGCAGTGGCAGTGGGCGCAGGGATCATTGGTGCGTGGCGTGAGGGGGCGCTCCTGCTCTTTCTCTTCTCCGCCTCGGGCGCCATGGAACATTTCGCCATGGGGCGCACCAAGAAGGCGATTGACGCGCTTTTTCGCGGAGCCCCGAAAACCGCGCGCGTGCTGTGCAACGGCCAGGAGGAGCAGGTCGCGGTCGAGCAGCTTATTCCGGGAATGACAGTCCTTGTCACGACGGGGGAGCAGATCCCAACAGACATGGAGGTTCTTAGGGGAGAAAGCGCCTGCGATGAGTCGAACATGACCGGCGAGGCCATCCCGGTTCCGAAGTGCCCAGGCGACACCGCCCTCTCGGGGACTATCAACCTCTGGGGAGTCCTTGAGGGGCGCGTCCTCCGCCCGGCCAGCGAGAGCTCCCTTCAGAAAATCATCCGTTTGATTCAGACCGCTCAGAACCTCAAGGCTCCCTCGCAACGCTTCACCGACAAGTTCGGAACCGGGTACACATGGACGATCCTCTCTCTCTGCATGTCGATGTTCTTTATCTGGTGGCTGATCATCGGACTGAACCCATTCGAGACGATCGATGGGAGCGCCTCGGCTTTTTACCGCACGATGACTTTGCTGGTCGTCGCTTCACCCTGCGCACTCGTTCTCTCGGTCCCGTCGGCAATCCTGTCTGCAATCGCAAGTGGGGCACGTCGGGGCATTCTCTATCGTGGCGGCTCCGCAATCGAGACCCTCGCCACTGTGGGAGTCGTGGCGCTGGATAAGACGGGAACCCTGACCTCCGGCAACCTGACTCTTGCCAAGGTGGATGTCTTCGAGGGATCGGAGGATCATTTCCGATCGGTGGCTCATTCCCTTGCGCGCCTTTCCCTGCATCCACTCTCCCGCGCCATCCGGAGGATCTCCATGAACTGGGGGGCTCCGGCAATGGAAGTTGCGAACTTTGAGACCATCCTGGGCAAGGGAGTCCGTGCACAGATCGAAGGAAAAACTTATGTGATGGGAAGCCGAAACCTCGTGCAGGGAATTGCAGGCTTCCAGGACAGAGAGCTTCCACCGGTGGACAATACGGCCGGAGCGGTGGTCTGGGTTGCGGGAGAGAGTGTTCTGGGACGGATGATTTTTTCCGATGAGATCAGGCCCGAATCGGTAGCAACCCTCCGGACACTACATGATCAGGGAATCAGGACCGTCATGCTGACGGGGGATCATCGTGCCGCCGCCCTGATGATCGGCGAGAAGGTCGGCATCGGGGAGATCCTCTCGGAACTCTCTCCCGACAAGAAGGTCGAGGCTGTCGAAAGCCTGAAGGAGGGAGGCAAGGTTCATGTCGCAATGATTGGCGACGGGGTCAACGATGCCCCCTGCATCGCCGCCGCCGATGTCGGCGTCGCCATGGGGGCGCGCGGTTCCGATGCAGCACTGGAACAAGCCGAGGTGGTGCTGATGAACGACCGGATCGAGAACTTCCTGCTGGCCCGGATGCTCAGTGTTCAGGCCAAGAAAATCATCACTCAGAATATCGTGGTGGCCCTGGGCACCGTTCTGGTGATGGTGAGCGCCGCCTTTCTTTTTCCCGTACCGCTCACGCTGGGCGTAGCCGCCCACGAAGGGAGTACATTGCTGGTCGTGCTGAACAGCCTCCGACTACTTGCAATCAAGTTGCCGGAGGTATCGCCAGCCCGGATCCTTAGTTAACTGGCGCAAATGAGCCGTTAGGCAACTGACGGAAGAGCTGCTTCCCTCTTGGATAAGAGGGGGCGTAGCTGCCGTCGGGCTGCTGCACGTAACTGATCTTGGCAGGAACGAAGCTGTCGCCGGAGCGCACATAAAGCTGCTGATTGGTCTGCTGCTGGGGCACTCCGCCGGAACCCCCTCCACTGGCCTTGGGAATGAAGGCGTTGATTGCCTGGGAGCCGATGCTGCCCGCGCCGGCAGAGATCGCGCCCGCAGCAACGGAGTTCATGTGGGGCATCAGTGCACCAGCACCGGCACCGATACCGGCGGCGGTGATCGCCTGGACTGCCGCCGCACCCGTTGGCGTCATGACCTTGTGTGGTTGACCATCGGGACCGATTTCCGTGGTGCAACCGCTGAAAAAAAGAGCGGCAATCGTTGCAAGGGAGAATAGTGAAGGCTTCTTCATAAGGTTTAAGTATCAAAGAGAGTTCCCTAAAATCAACCTGCTTTATGGCGTTGGGGACTTGGGGATTTCGTGCAGGGATGAAGTTGCCTCCTTGGCCCACGGCAGCTTGGAATCGGGCCAACGTTTTGCTTCCAGATCACTCCAATAAATATAGGAAACCCCGAGTTGCCGAGCCGATCCCTGCCAGCCAGGATCCCCCTTCATGATTCCATTGAGAGCTTCCCATCGTTTCCTGTAATCAAGCCCGTGGCTCCAGAGATGCCCCTCATAGCCGCAGAGCACCGGATGTCCCAGAATGATCGCCGGATGATTATATTCGGGAGCACATGCGATCACCGCCTCGGAAGAGATGCCTCCGAACAAGGAGGTTGCCCCGTCGAGTGAACTCCGCTTGATCAGTTCATAACCGTGCCTGCCATCCAATCCCGCTGCCAGCGTCACGGCACCCGACCCGAAAAGACAAACCAGAACCACGACACGGAGAATCGTCGCCCTCTTCTCCAGCAGGACACTCCAGAGGTAGGGTGCAATCACGAGCCATGACCAGAGCATGAGCTTCATATTGTCCCATGGCCACGGGGCAAAGCGGACCAGCATGCAGAGTATAAAGACAAACGCCGCAGGCCAGACAAAGGCGCGCGCTTCCCGAGAGCTCCCTTTGCTCAGTAGCACGAGGCAAAGCAGCAATGACAGAGGCAACGCGATGCCGAAATTCCAGAGCCAGAACCCTACGGTTCCATCGCTCATCCATCCGGGAGCCCACCCGAGTGCATGGATCGCCGAGGGGCCACCGGCCCCGCTTGTCACCAACCAACCGAAGAAAGCCATTGGAGGCCACGCCCAGAACGCCAGCCTCATCATCCGCTCGCGGGATTGTGAAACCGTGACAGCAACCCCAACCATGGCAATGCCCAGAAAAAGAGCGGCATGAATGCTGAACAGAGGCAGCGAAGCCAGGAGAAAAACCTGAATGGGTAGCGTTAAGAGACCCTTACGCTCCTTCACGAAGCCTTCCTCCTTCCAAGTCGCAAGCAGAAGCAACCCGGCAGGCAGAGCGAATAGAAATCCCCGTTGGGTCACGAAAAGGGTGAGGAAGAGATTCTTCCACTGGCAACCGACATCTGGATCAGCACCCCAACTTGCTTTCAAAAGCAAAAAGCCCGCGCAGCCTCCGTTGAAAAGGAAAGCCGCGATGGCGATGGAGCGTCCCCAGCGCCACAGTGCATATCCTGTGAGCGCGGCTCCGATCACGGCACACCAGATCAGCCCGATGACAGGAGGAACCCCGGCATCCAGAAGCAGTGCATTGAAGAGATCACTCCCCAGCGGATATCGGAGAGGGTCACCCGCAAGAATCGGACTCGCCGGCCACCAGTGCGTTGTCGCGGCAAGCCAATGAATGAACGAGAGATGAAGCGAGAGATCGCCCAGATTATTCGGTGAAAGAATCTTCCAGGCATCACCATCGGCATACATCAGCCAGAAAAAAGCGCGTGCCGAGGCACAGGCGAAGACAGCGATCATCAACCCATCCCAAGGCGATGGCACCCATGGAGCCGGCATGGCGGGAATGCTCCGCCAGACGATCACTGCAGCCACGACCCCCAGGATGAGTGATGCCCAAGTCACTCCGCCATGCATCCCGTTCAACCCCCCGGCAAGCCATGCAAGCGGGATCGAACAGACAACAGCGGCACTCACCCCTGAGAGAATCGCGGCCGGAATCCTCATGATTTTGGGGGCTGATCGCTCTTTGAAACAACAGGAACCACACGCTCCGTCGGTCCATGCGCTGGATCCCGGAACCACTCCCGGAACAGCCCTTCCCGGAACCAGACGGTGCATTCATCCATGGAGTCACGCAGATGGAAACGCTGACGCAGATAGGGTTGCTTGAGACGATCCTCGACCAACTTCTGCTGCGAAGTGAGGGCCACAATGAAATCACCATCCATGACGGCGGGGGCCTCCTCCTTGCCGTAGTAACCGATACGGTTGAAATCACCGAAGATCCAAGGAAGAGGATAGTAGCTCTCCAGGATGATCTGCCCTCCCATCGCATGATTCCGGGGGTCTAACCGGGCCATTCCGAGCACCGGATCAGTGACCACCGCGATCTCCGGCATCGTCTGCACATACACATAGGGTTCCATCGGATCTGCGAAATGACGGAAATTCAACCGCAGCGTGCTCAGAAGTGATCCTGCAAGAATAAGGAAGGAAACGGATGCGACGGCAATTCTGAAGAACACCTCGGAAGCCGTTTTCCGCCATACCTCCTCCACGGCGCAACCGAAGAGCAATGCAAAGGACCAGATGATGGAAATGATACACCACGGGGTCTTGTAAGGAACGATCGAGTAGGCAATGAGCACCCCAACGGCAGTAATCGCGAGATAGCGTTGCTGTGCCGGAGCAGGCCAAGCCAAACGAATAGCAAAAAATAACCCCAGAAGAGCGGGCCACTCATAGCGGGCCATCAAGGCGATCCAGTAATAGTTCAGGAGGCTGAGGTGGCCTATTTGATACTCGCCCTTCACATGGCCACCATCACCGGTGCCGGTATGAAACCACTTGATGTAGGCTTTGAAGAAATCCTCCACTCCTGACCAGTTCAGGAAAGTTCCGGAATAGAAAAAGACCACCGTCAGCAGCGCCAATCCGTAGCACCAAATCAGATCACTCCCATTCCATCGGCGTGCGGCAAACTTCATCGGCGGTTTCGAGGGGACGATTTTTTGCCAGAACCAGAGACATTCCGCAGCGACGAGAAAACAACCCAGGTGAATCACCGCCGTCTCCTTGATGAGGAAGAGGAGCGTCACCCCCGCGAATGTGACTATCAGATCCCTCCGGGTTCCCTCCTTCCAGAGACCGAGCAGTCCCCAGGTAGTGAGCATCAGCGCAAGAACCAGCCATGACTCATGGATGGCATAGCGTCCGTAGAAAACGGCCGCCGGTGAGACAGCCAGAGCCAGGGCACCGAACCGAGCCGCAGTGCTCCCGAAAAACCGCTCGAATCGCAGCGCCATCCAGAGGGTTCCGATGCTGGCCAGAGCGGCGGGAAGGCGAAGGGCCCAGAGATTTCTTCCGAACAGCGTAAGAAAGACAAAGAGGCCATAAAAATAGACCGGCCCGTGATAGTTCTCCGGATCGTATCGGTAGAATCCGCTCGCCCTCATCTGGTCGACAAACCAGCCGTTGATTCCCTCGTCAAAATGGGCAGGCTTGAGATCGAGATCCCAGAGCCTCAGAGCCGCTCCCAGAAACAGAATTGCTGCCTCGATCAGCAGGCTGGCGCCAATCGCGCCCCCCCATCTGTTTGTTTTTGAAGTGACTTGTGAATTCTCCACGGAAAGAAACGGGGATGGAGACGGTTCTTACCTCGAATTTGCGGCAGCAAGGACCTCTCCCGCAGTCTTGAAATGCATTTTGGCGACCTTGGAAAGCATCTCCTGGCCGTACATTGCGATCACCTCGGCGGCACTCCCCTTCACCTTGGCGGAGACCCCTTTTGACAAAGTGATGCCTAGTTCCTTTCCATGCTTGTCGAGCCAGTCGATGAAACCTTCGCGGGCCAGGATCGAGGCTGCTGCAACGGCGTAGTCACTCTCGGCTTTTGTGCGCTGGTCGAGTTGGATCTTACGGCCGTTTTCCAGCAGCGCCTTCTGCAGGACGCGGGCATCCGCAAACTTGTCGGAAAGGGCACGTGGACACGACGGAACCCGGATGGTGAGATTCTCGATGATGCGCGCATGGCCCCAGGCCAGAAGACGGTTCAGGTTGCCGATCTTGGTGTAGAGCTGGTTGTACTTCTCAGGCCCAATCACAATGATTTCGGAGGGAGCGCCTGACTTGCGGATCACTTCCGCCAGTTCACGGATTTTTTTGTCCGTTCCAATCCCCTTGCTGTCGCGGACTCCCGCATCACGCAGATGTCGCGCCAAAGCGCCATCCACATAGACACCCGCGACCACCAGCGGCCCAAAGAGATCCCCCTTGCCGCTCTCGTCCACGCCGAAGTGAGGCTCGAACTGCTGGGGATCGTGAACCTCCTCGTAACCGAGCCGCGCCTCCCCGAGGACTTCAGGCTCGAGCACGAAAGTGATGAAATCTTCGAGTCCGCGACCCTGGAGGAGCGCCTTGGGGCCCTTCTCATAGACGGCTACATTCAGCTTCTCCTTGGTGGCGGCGAAGAGGGTATAGGGTTTTTCCTCGAAGGTGAATCCTCGCTCCAGCAGGGCCTTGCGGAGCAGCTCCGCCTGATCGGAAGTCAGCGGAACCGTATGGGAATGAAGAGGCGGCATGAAAAGTACGATTCGGGAGACGCTTGCGGTTTCGACGAGGGTGCCTTACGAGGCATTGGTGGACAAGCAGAAGAGACCCCAAAACGACTATCCGAATTCACGGATCGAAAATGCTCGCAGGGTGCTTCTGCGCTGGCATGACGGCCAGGGGCGCCATGACCTGCCCTGGCGTGCGAAGAGTTCGCCCTACGCCGTCCTTGTCTCGGAATTCATGCTTCAGCAAACCACCGTGAGTGCGGTGATTCCCCGCTTCCATGACTGGATGAAGCGCTTTCCCACCATCAGGGACCTTTCCTCGGCCTCGGAACAGGAGGTTCTCTCCGCTTGGGAAGGACTCGGCTATTACTCCCGCGCCCGAAGACTCCATGGCGCTGCCCATGCCATCGTCGCATCTCATCAGGGACAGGTTCCCTCCGAGGAGCGAGATCTTCTCTTGCTCCCCGGCATCGGCTCTTACACGGCGGCGGCAATCCGGGCGTTTGCCCACGATGAACCGGCGGTGGTTCTGGATACCAACATCATCCGGGTGCTCGCCCGCTGGGGAAACATCGACCATCCGGTTGATAAGGCCCGGGGACGCACCGCATTGGAGGAGATCGCCGAGTCATTTTTCCCGAGGAGCGGCTGCCGGGCAGTCGCCTCGGCACTGATGGATCTAGGCGCCATGGTCTGTACGGCGGGAACTCCGGAATGTGACGGGTGCCCTCTTCAAAAAACCTGCACTGCCGTTGATCCCGAAAGGCTTCCCAAAAAATCACCCCGACCCGTCACCACAAAACTCACCGAACAACGGGCTTGGTTCTGGAAAACGGGGCGGCTTTATCTCGAACAATCGTCAGGCCCCCGCTGGCGCGGCCTATGGATTCTCCCCGAACTCAAGGATCTGAAACCCAGCGGGCGGATTTTGGCTGAAATCACTTATCCTATCACCCGCTACCGGGTGACAATGAAGGTCTACCCGGTTCAAGGGAAAATTTTCCCCACCTTTCAGGGATTCACCCCTCAGGAACTTGCGAATCTGCCGATTCCCACACCCCACAGGAAAGCCATCCGCAAAGTGATGGACGATTGCCGCCAAGGGACTTCCAAGACATAGTAGTCCGTCATGGCAACAGCAGCGCCGAGTTCCAACCTCACCAGTTTTCCCGACCAGCACGGACATTTCGGTCCCTATGGCGGACGCTTCGTGCCCGAGACCCTGATGACGGCACTGCTCGACCTCGAGCGCGAATACGAGACCGCCCGCCAGGATCCCGCTTTCCAAAAAGAACTCGATTATCTGCTCCGCGAATTCGTCGGCCGGCCCACCCCCCTCTATCTGGCCGAACGCCTGACAGCTGAACTCGGCGGGGCGAAGATCTATCTCAAGCGCGAGGACCTTCTCCACACCGGCGCCCACAAAATCAACAATGCCATCGGCCAGATTCTGCTCGCACGCCGCATGGGCAAGAAGCGTGTCATCGCCGAGACCGGAGCGGGCCAGCACGGCGTGGCCACCGCGACCGTGGCCGCGCGCTTCGGCTTCGAGTGCGTCATCTACATGGGGGCCGTCGACATGGAACGGCAGGCACTCAATGTGGCCCGCATGCGCTTCCTCGGTGCCAAGGTCGTCCCCGTTACCGCCGGACAGGCGACGCTCAAGGAAGCAGTCAATGAGGCGATGCGCGACTGGGTCACCAACGTCCGCCACACCCACTACATCCTGGGCACGGCCTACGGGGCGCATCCCTACCCGATGATGGTCCGCGATTTCCACCGCATCATCGGCGTCGAGGCTCGGGAACAGATTCTGCGACACGAGGGACGCCTTCCCGACCACCTGATCGCCTGTGTTGGAGGCGGCAGTAACGCAATCGGACTCTTCCATGCCTTCCTCGAGGACAAGGGAGTCCGGATGACAGGCGTCGAAGCCGGTGGCCGAGGCATCATCCGGGGCGAACATGCCGCCCGCTTCCAAGGAGGACGGCTTGGCGTCCTGCAGGGAGCCAAGACATGGCTCCTGGCGGACTCCGACGGACAAATCGAACTCACCCACTCCGTCTCCGCCGGCCTCGACTACGCGGCAGTCGGGCCCGAGCACAGCTTTCTCAGGGATGCCGGTCGCACCGACTACACCTACGCTACCGACGACGAGGCTCTGGCTGCCTTCCACAAGCTCGCCTCCATCGAGGGAATCATCCCCGCACTCGAGAGCTCCCATGCGATCGCCGAGGCGATCAAGGTCGCCCCTACCTTGAAGCCGGACCAGATCATCATCGCGAACCTCTCCGGCCGCGGCGACAAGGATGTTGCCCAGGTGGTGGCGATGGAGACGGATAAAACCGTCTAAACAGGGGAGGAAAAGTGTGTCCTAAGCCCCTTTTCGGAGCCTCTTTACCTTGAACCAACAGGTTTGAGAGGTTACCAATAGCCCCCATTTTTATGAGCAAGAGTATCATTGATCCGGCCCGTTCCGCCGCTGTCGACCTGAGTAATGACGAGATCGCGCGTTATTCGCGGCATCTCATCATGCCCGAGGTCACCCTGGAGGGGCAGAAACGCATCAAGGCTGCCAGCGTCCTCTGTATCGGAACCGGTGGACTAGGTTCCCCAATCGCCCTCTATCTGGCCGCCGCCGGTATTGGCAGGATCGGACTGGTGGATTTCGACACCGTCGACTTCTCCAACCTCCAGCGCCAGATACTCCATGGCACCCGCGATGTCGGCCGCAAGAAAATCAACAGCGCGAAGGACACCATCAAGGAGATCAACCCCAACGTGCAGGTCGATCTCCACGACTGCTTCTTCACCTCGGAGAACGCCGCGCAGATCGTAGCCCCCTACGACATCGTCATCGACGGCACCGATAATTTCCCCACGCGCTACCTTTCCAACGACATCTGCGTCTTCCAGAAGAAGCCGAACATCTACGGTTCCATTTTCCGCTTCGACGGGCAGTGCACCGTTTTCGCCCCTCATCTCAGCGGTCCCTGCTACCGCTGCCTCTATCCGGAGCCACCTCCTCCAGGCATGGTTCCGAGCTGCGCCGAGGGAGGTGTTCTCGGAGTCCTTCCCGGCATCATCGGCGTCATGCAGGCGATCGAGGCGATCAAGCTGATCGTCGGTATCGGTGATCCGCTCATCGGCCGCCTCATGACTTTCGATGCCCTGAAGATGAGCTTTCGTGAGTTCAAACCCCGGCGCGATCCGAAATGTCCGGTCTGCGGTGAAAACCCCACCATCACGGAACTCATCGACTACGACACCTTCTGCGGAATTCCTCAGGCAGCCGCTGCCGAGGAGGCGGAGCCTCCGGTGCCGGAAGTCACCGTGGAGGAACTCCACGCAAAGCTGCAAAGCGGTGAGAAGGTTGTCCTGATCGACGTGCGCGAGCAATTCGAGTGGGACATCGCCAGGATTCCCGGTGCGAAGCTCATCCCGCTCGGTGACCTGCACGGCCGCATGAGCGAACTCGACAGCGCCGACACGATCTATCTCCAGTGCAAGTCGGGCGTCCGCTCGGCTAATGCGCTGCGCGAACTACAGGGGGCCGGATTCTCAAAGCTCTTCAATGTCGCGGGAGGCATCCTCGCCTGGGCAGACCGGATCGATTCCTCGGTCGCGAAATACTGATCCATGACGGATATTCTCACGGATCTTGCGGCATTGCTTCGCTGCCCCGTCACGGGACAGCAGTTGCATCTCGCGACCCCGGAGGAATTCCGCGCGCTGGCATCCCATGATGCCGACGGTTTTCTCGTACGAGAAGATGGAGCCGCCGCCTACCCCGTGACAAACGGCATCCCCTCACTGCTTCCCGAGTCATTGATCCCGATCACTCTTCCAGGCCCTAAAAGCTAAACGCCCACAGCCTAAACACCTTTCCCAATGACAGAACTCGAAACCATCCGTCACTCCTGTGCCCATATCCTGGCCAATGCCATCCTGCGGATCTGGCCCGAGGCTCAGTTTGCGGCCGGACCTCCGGTTGAAAACGGTTTCTACTATGACGTCGATCTCCCTCACCGGATCACCCCAGAGGATTTCGAGAAGATCGAGAAGGAGATGGCATCCATCGTCGCCGAGGCTCAGCCGTTCCAGCGTGAGGTAATCACCCGCGACGAGGCGCTCTCCATGGGTGAGCGAGGCGAACTGGCGGGTCTTACCCCTCGCCCCGCACCGAGCAAGTTCAAGCTCGATATCATCACCCGCATTCCCCCCGGAGAAGAGATTACCCTCTACCGCAACGGAACCTTCACCGACCTCTGCGCGGGTCCCCATGTCTCCGACACCTCCAAGGTCGGAGCTTTCAGGCTGACTCATGTGGCCAGTGCCTTCTATCAGGGTGACGAGAAGAACCCCCAACTCCAGCGCATCTACGGCACTGCCTTTGCCTCCGCAGAAGAGCTCGAGAAATGGTTCGAACTGCTCGAGGAAGCCAAGAAGCGCGACCATCGCAGGATCGGCAAGGAGCAGGGACTCTTCCATATCGACGATGCGGTCGGCCAGGGTCTGATCCTCTGGACTCCCAAGGGAGCGATCATCCGTCAGGAGTTGCAGAATTTCATCAGCGGGGAGCTTGCCAAACAGGGTTACTCTCAGGTCTTCACCCCTCATATCGGCAAGCTTGGGCTCTACAAGACCTCCGGCCATTTCCCCTACTACAAAGAGTCCCAGTTTCCGGCGATTCCAGAGCCAGATCAGCTTGCCCAGATTGCCTCCGAGGGATGCGGTTGCGCAGAGATGACGGCGAGACTGGAAGGTGTCACCGAGGCATTTGCCGCCACTCTCAACGAACGCGCCGGCAAGGAGATCGTGCCTGGCGAGCGTGTGATGGATCCGACCCGTCTGCTCGACGGCTTCATGCTGAAGCCGATGAACTGCCCCCATCACATCAAGATTTTCGCCTCCCAGCCCCACAGCTACCGCGACCTGCCGGTACGCCTTGCCGAGTTCGGCACCGTCTACCGCTGGGAACAGTCGGGTGAACTCAACGGCATGACCCGCGTGCGTGGGTTCACGCAGGATGACGCGCACCTCTTCTGCACCGAGGAACAGGTCGCCGCAGAGATCCAGGGATGCCTCCAGCTCGTGAAGAAGGTTCTCACGACACTCGGAATGTCCGATTACCGCGTGCGCGTCGGCCTCCGGGATCCCGATAGCGGCAAATTCACCGGCAATCCCGCCCAGTGGGATCTCGCCGAGCAGGCCTGCAGGGATGCGGCCGCCACCCTGGGGGTGCCCTTCTCCGAAGAACCGGGTGAGGCCGCCTTCTACGGACCGAAAATCGACTTCGTCGTGAAGGATGTCCTCGGACGCGAGTGGCAACTCGGCACAGTTCAGGTCGACTACGTCCTCCCCGTCCGCTTCGACCTCTCCTACACGGGAGCGGATGGCAAGGCTCACGTGCCCGTCATGATTCACCGTGCCCCCTTCGGATCGCTCGAACGCTTCACGGGGGTTCTGATCGAGCACTTCGCGGGGGACTTTCCCGTCTGGCTCGCGCCGGAGCAGGCCCGCATCCTTCCTGTCTCGGAAAAGGTCGCCGACTACGCTCGCAAGGTGGTTTCCGATATGACGGCCAGGGGGATCAGGGCCACCGCCGACCTCTCCCCGGAAAAGCTCGGCGCCAAGATTCGCCTTGCCCAGCTCGAGAAGGTTCCCTACATGATCGTCATCGGACCCAAGGAGGAGGCCGCAGGCCAACTCTCGATTCGCAGCCGCCAACGCGGCGACGAAGGGGCCGTAGCAACCGATGAATTCATCCAACGTCTCGAATCCGAAATACGCGACCGCACGCTCACCGTATGAGCGGGCCTTTTCTTTCGTGGCTTGATCACTTTGGTTACCTTGTTCCCGCAGTCCCAGCAGTCACCAAACCGTCGGCACGCATGTGTCGTCACAACCCCGCGCCCCCGCAAGACGAGGGCGCATTAAAGTCCCATTAATCCCGCATTCATCCGCATCAACGACCGCATTCGCGCCCGCGAAGTCCGCGTCATCATCGGCTCCACCGGCCAGCAGCTCGGCATCCTCAAGACCGACGAGGCCGTCCGCCGTGCTAAATCCTACGGCCTCGACCTCATCGAGGTAGCCCCGACGGCCAACCCGCCCGTCTGCCGCATCGCCGATTTCGGAAAGTTCAAATACGAGCTCACCAAGAAGGAGAAGGAGAACAAGCACAGCGCCAGCAAGGTCAAGGAGATCAAGTTCCGCGTGAAGATCGGAACGCACGACTACGAGACCAAGTTGCGCCACGCAGAGGAGTTCATTGAAAAGGGGAACAAGCTCAAGATCGTGCTCCAGTTCCGTGGTCGTGAAAACGCCCACAAGGATCTCGGCCTCGCGATGATGGAGAAGATCAAGAAGGATCTCGAAACCATGGCCCTGGTCGACATGCCTCCGAAAATCGTCGGACGTGCTGTCGGCATGACCATGAGCCCCCTTCCTGCGGCCAAGCGCAAAAGGAAGTTTGCCAAGATCGAGGAGGAATATGTGGAGGATGACGATTCCGACGAGGATGAGGATGATTCCGAGAACGAGGGTGACGAGCCCGTGACCTCCGAGGAGACGGGGCATGCCGGTTGAACCCGTCACCCCGATCGCTCCCACGCGCCTCTACCTCTTTGACATCGACGGCACCCTGATCACCTCCGGTGGGGCCGGAGAGACCGCCTACCGCGAGGCGGTAGCTGAAGTCTGTGGCAGCCTTGCCCCGCTGGAAGGCATTAATTTTTCAGGCAACACCGACACCGGGATTGCCCGGGAAGTTCTCATCGCTGCCGGCAGCGAACCTTCACACGAGAATGTGATGAAACTGCTCGACGCCTACCTTGGAAAGCTGGGGGACCGCATGCACCATCACCAAGGGAGACTTCTTCCCGGAATCATTCCTCTGCTCGACAGGATGAAGGAACGCCCCGACTGTAGTTTGGCGCTTCTCACCGGCAACCTTGCGGCGGGAGCGGAGGTCAAACTCACCCACTATGGCGTGTGGCATTATTTTGGCTTCGGGGCCTATGCCGACGACCACCATGTCCGCAACGAACTCGGCCCGGTCGCCATGTCCCGTGCCCTGGAGGAGCAAGGCAAGGAGTTCACCCCCGACCGGATCTACGTGATCGGCGACACGCCGCGGGATATCGAATGCGGGAAGGCCTTCGGCTCGTTCACCGTAGCCGTGGCCACGGGACGTTACTCACGGGAGGAACTCGCTTCACACCATCCTGACTTCCTCTTTGATGATTTCTCCGATGCGAATGCCGTCCTGGCAGCTATTGCCCCGGAGGGGCATTAAGGTGTTTAGTCTGAAGTGTGTTAGACTCTTAGTTGGAGAGTCAGTACAAGGAGGCAAGTTCTGCTACCCATAAATGTAGCCCACCCTCTTTTTCTTGTTTTCCTGTTTTCCAGATTTTTCTTCTCCCCCTCAGAACGAGGCGGTCATGCCGTAGAGGAAACCCTTGAGGTATTCACTCTCCGAGAAGCCTAGAAGGATCGGGTGATCGGGGCTCTGGCCATAGGTTTGCAACTGGCGTGCCGTGCGACGCGCATCCCCGAAAGCCTCCACGACACTCCCTCCGAACTCCTCCGCAGAGACATGGTGGGAGCAGGAGAAGGTGGCGAGCAATCCATCCTTGGAGAGAAGTTGGGCAGCCTTGAGGTGAAGCTCCCGGTAGCCGCGTAGCGCATCGACGATGCCCTTGCGGGTCCTCGTGAAAGGTGGGGGATCTAGGATGATCAGATCGTATTCCTCCTCACGCCGTGCGGCAGTCGACAGAAACTCAAAGACATCTGCTCCGACGACCTTGATGGTTACATTGTTCAAACGGGCATTTGCCTCGATACGCGGGAGATTCTCCTTCCCTGACTCAACGGCCGTAACCTCGGTCGCGCCTTCCTGCGCACAGGCGATGGCAAAGGCTCCCTGGTTGGAGAAGCAATCAAGGACACGCTTTCCCTTGGCCCACGCCGCCACCTGACGGTAACTGGTGGTCTGATCGAGATAAAATCCGGTCTTCTGTCCATGGATCGGATCGAGATGAAATTTCATTCCCGCCACGGTGATCTCAAAAGCGCCGGGCTCGGGGCCGAGCAGGGTGCCGGTGCGGATCTCGAGACCCTCTGCCTTGCGCGAGGAGGAATCGTTGCGCTCCACGACACTCTCGACTCCGAGCACCTGCTTCACCGCAGCTGCGATCAGATCACGGCGCAGATCCATTGCCATCGTCAGCGTTTGGAGCGTTGCGACAGGCCCGAACCGATCAACGATCACGCCCGGGAGGCCATCACTCTCGCTCCAGAGGACGCGCCGCACCAGGGGATCGATGCCGAGGCTGTCCCGGTATTCCTGGGCACGCTGGATACGACGCTGAAAAAACTCCGCATCGAGATCCTGCCGGCGCCTTGAAAACCGACGGGCGACGATCTGCGATTTCGAATTGTAGACAGCGCTCCCGAGCATCCGGTCCCGGCCATCCTTGATGGAGACGATATCCCCATCCTCGGGACTGCCAAAGGTCTTGAGAATCTCGGTGCCATAGACCCAATCGTGGCCGTGCAGGATGCGGGCCCTCGGGCGTACAATGATTCCTCCCATAAAATTGATCGCCGGTTGATTGGTTAGAAGGTGAAAGCTTCCTCATGCATGGGAGCGGGCCTCACCGTCACTCCCTGATCCTGAACCTCGGGGTACTCGAAAACCTTCCCCTCGAAATTCCTGAACACCACCTTCTCCCTGTCATGAAAGAAGATGTAACCGGGATTCACCGGCACCTTGCCTCCGCCCCCAGGTGCATCGATCACAAACTGGGGCACCGCATATCCTGTGGTGTGCCCGCGCAGCCCCTCGATGATCTCGATCCCCTTGGCGACCGGCGCCCTGAGGTGGGCCGACCCCTGGATCAGATCACACTGGTAAAGGTAGTAAGGCCGTACACGGCAACGGAGCAGCTTTTGGACGAGCGACTTCATCACCGGCAGAGAGTCATTCACCCCGGCCAGAAGCACGCTCTGATTGCCGAGCGGCACACCGTGGTTTGCCAGCATAGCTAGCGCATCCCTCACCTCCGTGGTCAGTTCACGCGGATGATTCGTATGAATGCTCATCCAGAGAGGATGATGCCTCTGGAGAATCCTGCACAGTTCAGGGGTGATGCGCTGCGGCAGGAAGATCGGCACCCGCGTTCCGATCCGGACGAACTCGATGTGGGGAATCTCTCGGAGGCGCGTCAGCAGATTGTCGAGTTTGTCATCGGAGAAGAGGAGGGGGTCGCCGCCCGAGAGAAGCACGTCACGGATCTCGGTATGATTTGTGAGATAAGCAATCGCCTCGTCAAAATCGGTGTGCAGCTCCTGTTCTCCCGCCCCGCTCACCACTCGGGAGCGTGTGCAGTAGCGGCAATAGGAGGCGCAGCGGTCGGTAATCAGGAAGAGAACCCGGTCGGGATAGCGGTGTACCAGGCCAGGCACCGGCATGTGACTGTCCTCTCCGCAAGGGTCTGCCATTTCGGCCGGCGAAACAGTTCCCTCGCCGACATGGGGAATAATCTGGCGCCGAATCGGGCATTCGGGATTCCCCGGCTCGATCAGGTTGAAGTAATGGGGCGTGACCGCCAGCGCCAACTTGTTGCCGGAGAGAATCACCCCGGCACGCTCCTCGGGCGTTAGCTTGAGGTTCTTTTCGAGCCCCTCCAGGGTTGTGATCCTGTTCTTGAGCTGCCATTTCCAATCGTTCCACAGCTCGCTCGGAACTTCCGGCCAGTAGCCCGGAGCGGAAGGGGTAAAATCCGGCTCGATGCGCGGTTCGGTAATCAATGAGTCCATCGGCTGGGCAAGTGGAGAAGAGCCTAGGATGGGGGGTGAAATTGTCAACGACGCGAGCCCTCCGGACCGTTAAGATCCGCAGATGCGCTGGACCTTGTTTCTTGCTTCTGCGGTTTGCCTTGCGGCAGCGGATCCCGCCTGCGCAATTCCGGAACAAGGGTACGCAGCAAACTACTCAGCAACGGTTCTTCCATTTCTGAGCTCAGGGGAGCACTTCACCTTTCGGAGTGCCGACGGGGTTACCAATCTCCAAGGTGTCCGTTTCCTTCACCCCAAGGCTAAAGGGATGATCGTCGTGGTCAACGGGAGCACGGAGTCCTGGCTGAAGTATGGTGAATTCTTCTACGACCTCTACCAGCGCGGCTACAGCATCTCCTCCTACGACCATCGTGGCCAAGGCCTCTCACCCCGCTTGGTTCCGGCGAATCACCAGATTGTCCAGATCGATGACTTTGGCCTCTACGCCGCTGATCTGAATGGCTTTGTCGAGCAAGAGATCCTTCCGGGGGGCTATGGAAAGCTCTATCTACTCGGACATTCCATGGGAGGCGCGGTGGCTCTTGATTACCTGGAGCGCTATCCATCGCCGTTTCGCTCGGTGGTCCTGAGCTCACCCATGCTCCGGATCAATACCTCCCCCTATCCCGAATTAATTGCTCGGTCGGTTGTGGCTCTCTTTTGTGCAATCGGCCTGGGCGATCATTACGCGGTAGGGATGCACGATTGGAATCCGAGGGAGCCCTTCACGAACAATAAGCTTACCTCGAGCAGGAGTCGCTGGGATGCAATCCAACACGTCTGGAGCGATCATCCCGAGGCCGTCGCGGGAGGCCCTTCCAACGACTGGGTGAAACAGTCCATCAGCCACACATCACTCATCAGAAGGAGACTACCCGAGATCAAATCCTCAGTCCTTATCCTCCAGGCGGGAAAGGATCAATGGGTGATGAATCCCGATCAGGAGATGGCTCAGGCAAAGATCCCCGGAGCACGGTTGGTAAGATTTCCAGGAGCACAGCATGAGATTCTGATGGAGCGTGACACAATCCGCGACCAGGCGATCGAACAGATGGATGTTTTCTTTCGCAACTGATCCCTTGACCGAATCGCAAGGAAAGTTCACACCTCAAGGATCCATTTGGATTGAATCCTCACCAAGCCATTCCCCTCTCAACACCCAACCTCTCCCATGAAAGTCCTTTCCATTGATATCGGCGGAACCCACGTCAAGATCCTGCTCAGCGGTGAAAAGGAACCTCGCAAAATGGCTTCAGGCCAGGATTTCACCCCGACCCAAATGGTCACGGATGTGAAAACCCTGGCCAAGGGATGGAACTTCGACGTCGTGTCCATCGGCTTCCCGGCACCCGTTCACAATAATCAACCCGTTGCCGAACCCTTCAACCTAGGGAAGGGGTGGGTCGGGTTTGACTACGAGAAGGCCTTCGGGTGCCCGGTCAAAATGATCAATGACGCCGCCATGCAGGCGCTCGGCAGCTACAAGGGTGGAAAGATGCTTTTCCTCGGCTTAGGTACCGGCCTCGGCAGCGCCGTGGTGAATGACAATGCGATCCTGCCGATGGAATTGGGGCATCTCCCTTTCAAGAAGAAGACATTCGAGGATTATGTCGGCGTCCATGGTTTGGAAAAGAACGGCAAAAAGAAGTGGCAGAAGCAAGTCTTCGAGGCCGTTGAGCTTCTCACCGCGGCCATTCTTCCCGATTATGTGGTGCTAGGCGGCGGAAACACGAAATTGCTCAAGAAATTACCTCCAGCCTGCATTGCCGGCGCCAATACGAATGCCTTCGAAGGTGGGTTCCGCATCTGGGAAGGTCCCGCCGACAGTTCGGTTACGCCCAACCCCGCAGTGCATAAGGCTGCACGCTCACGCGCCCGGAAGAAATAGCCTCTTTTTAGCGGGAGGGCGACATGCCGCACTTTCCGGCAAAGGAGTCTGTTTTGTGTTACGTATTTGTAACACGAGATTCTCTTGCGATCCC
>CAIZIQ010000210.1 GCA_903933015.1 uncultured Spartobacteria bacterium
CATGTCCCGACAGAGGGTGACGTGACCGCGCCCGCTTCGGGAAGGGGAACCACCTCGATCACGACGCTCTCCTCATTGCGTTCATTTTGGGCGGTTGCCGGGGGAAGTTCCCGCACCGAGACTTTCGCTCCCACTCCCTCGGTGGAGGCGGGGGTGGTGTCCGCATTCTCCCCGCCCGTTTTGGAAATCGGCTGAAGAACGGAGTTGCGGTAGAATTTCCGCACGATGATTCGGAAGGGGAGGCTTTCGTGCTGGATGGTCGAACCCTCGGTGAGTCTCGCCTCGGGAATGGCGGTGACGGTGTCGAGTTCCTTGTCGGATTCGTCAACGGCTATCAGTTCCATCAGGCGAGGATCCTCGGAATAGTTCTTTGTTTCACCCGGCGCGAGGCGCATGTAGCTCTCTACCGAGAAGAGGTCGGTGAAGAGTCCTCCGA
Organism: uncultured Spartobacteria bacterium; assembly: GCA_903933015.1. GTDB lineage: Bacteria > Verrucomicrobiota > Verrucomicrobiia > Chthoniobacterales > UBA6821 > UBA6821. The sequence continues at coordinate 437 of CAIZIQ010000210.1, forward strand.
CCAGAAGGATCACGAGGCCGAGGTGCGTTAGGTGAATGCCTAGTTTCTTCCAGGACCACCGGAATCTCGTCAGATGGGCGGTCACCAGATTGATGAGGAGTACCGCTCCGATCAGATGACCTCCCGGAAAGATGGGGATCCTGAATCCCTGGGTATCGGCGGGCCACCAGACAACGAGGCTGTGGAAATAGATTCCCTGCACCTCGGTGATTCCGGAATTCACCTGAGCCAGGGTGCCGACGAAAACCAGTACTATCGCCGCCGACAGGCAGACGACGGTGAGCTTCAGCGAGGAGAAAAAATCAACAAGACGGTGGAGCATGCCGATCAGCGTTTCCTTAGGGATGAAGCTGCACCGATTGCAGGAATTTCACAAAGGCGGGTTTCTGAAATCCCGCGAGCACGGTGGGGGCGGTGAGTTTGAAAAACCAGACATTCCCGGCGGTCCGGCGCCAAGCAGCCAGGACTCTGCCCTTGGGACCGGTCATGTCGACGGAGAGAATCCGTCCATCCTTGGTATCCACTGGCGTGAGCAGTGCTTCGAGTTCACTCTCCGTCAAGGGTGGGAGGCCGATCTGTCCACGCCAGCGGTTGACGTTTTCCAGATCACCACCTCCGGCGCCGGCAAAGACGCTTACCGAGACATTTCCCGCCTCATGATTGGCACCTTGAACCGAGAATTCGGCATAACGCATGGCTCCGGGGGGAATGCGACTCCAATCCCCCGGTGCCGTCCAAGTGATCGGCTGGTTTGCATCCGCCTTGGGGGAATTCGGGTTTTCTGTGGAAGTGACAGGTGATGTCTGTGGCGCGGCAGGATTGGCAGCGGGAATCCGGACAGTTCCAATCCACTTCAGGAAAGCTCCTTTTTGCGCTTCGGCGAGAGCCGCGTTGCCGCGCATCTTGAAAAAAAGAGTCCCTCCGTTGCCCGCAGCCATGCCAGCGATGATACGTCCATCCTTCGTGGGATCAGCCCCAGGGGGCAATCCCTCAAGATCGACGACCAGGAGGTCGCCGAGAGAGGTGCCGACATGCTGGATCTGCCGCTCAAGTTGTTCCTGCGTCAGCGGTGGTTGGCCGATCTGCGCGAGCCAGCGGTTGACGTTTTCCAAAACGCCGCCCGCCTCACCCGAAAGGATCACTAGGGAGATGTCAGCCAGGGATCCATCCGATCCCTTCACGCGGTAGCTGGAGAGACGCATTGGCGTCGGGGGTTGCTTCTCCCAGTCAGTCGGAGCGGTTTCCGTGACGGAGGGTTGTTGTGGAGCTTCCATTTGTCCCGAGGGAGCCGTCATGGGAGGCATTCCGCCGACCATTCCCGGATCAGGCGCGGAAATTTCCGAATCACCCTTCGAAACCCGGTAGACGGCAATACCGCCCTGCTCCTTGCAACAGGGAAAAAGCGCGCAGAGGAGCAGTGGGTAGAGGCGTGACACCATCCGGTGGAAATTCATAGGGAAGCGGGCATCTAAAGGTTCGTGATGAGTAGTGTCCAGATCCTTTCATGCCCCTTGCGAGGCATACCCTGGAAACCCGAGGGGAGAGCACTTTACTTCTCTCCCGCCCGAATTGCCGTCAGGGTGACCTTCCCTCCTCAACAAGTTAGGTAGCCTCTTGCTTGGAATGCGAGGAAGACTCGCCTAAGCCAAAACAACCTGACGGACGGGAATGCCGTGTGAGCCGAGTTCCCTCTTCACGTCACCCACCGTATACTGACCAAAGTGGAAGATACTGGCCGCCAGCACGGCGTCGGCTTTTCCGACAGTGAGCACCTCGGCCATGTGGTCGATGTCACCCGCGCCACCGCTGGCGATCACCGGAATGCCAATGGCATCGCTGACGGCAGCTGTGAGTTCGAGATCGTATCCCTTTTTTGTGCCGTCGGAGTCCATGCTCGTGAGGAGAATTTCCCCGGCCCCGCGCTTCGCCACCTCGATGGCCCAGTCGACAGCCTGCCATCTTGTCGGCCTGCGACCTCCATGGGTATGAACAATCCAACCTCCGTTCCCATCCCGTCGGGCATCAATCGCCACCACGACGCACTGGGAACCAAATCCTTCGGCTGAGGCATTGACGAGATTCGGATCATCGAGAGCCGCAGTGTTCATACTCACCTTGTCAGCTCCCGCAAGCAGCATGGTCCGGACATCCTCCACCTTACGGATGCCTCCTCCCACGGTGAGTGGCATGAAGCAGGCGTCAGCCGTCTTTTCGACAACCTCGCGCATGGTGGCGCGTCCCTCATGGGAGGCGGTGATGTCGAGAAAGACCAACTCATCGGCTCCCTGCGCATCATAAGCCCGTGCACATTCGACCGGATCGCCGGCGTCACGGATATTCTCGAATTTGGTTCCCTTCACGACCCGGCCTCCGTCGACGTCGAGGCATGGGATGATTCGTTTGCAGAGCATCGGCAGAGGCTAGAGGCTAAATGACAATTTATGAAGACTCAAAAGGTGCCTCGCCCGCAGTCCCTGCTTTCCGCAAGCGCCATCATGGGATTTTATCGGCAGTTCCCTAAAGTATTGCACGGGGGCTTGAGTTCCCTAAATTCCCTTTTCGTCATGCCTGTCCGATCGACCATGATTTTTTCGCCTTCCGCCCTGCTTCGCTGCCTGCCGCTTCTGGCAGTCCTGCTGCTGCCGGGTTGCGCCCTCTTTGAGGAAGGTGCCGACCTGTCGAATTTCCACACCGTGGTCCTCGATCCCGGCCATGGCGGCTATGACCATGGTGCCCATGCGTTCCGGGGGGTGGATGAGAAGATGCTGACCCTCGATGTGGCCAAACGCGTGAAGCCTCTCCTCGAGGTGCGCGGGTACCGCGTCATCATGACGCGCACCACCGATGTCTTCATTCCTTTGGGGGGGCGCACGTCGATCTCCAACTCCCATCCCGATGCCGCCTTTGTCAGCATCCATTGCAACTGGGCCGGTCGGCGTTCAGCCAACGGCGTCGAGGCTTACTATTTCAATCCTCATTCGGCACCGCTGGCCCGAAACATTCTCGGGGAGGTTGCCTCATGTTACGGTTCCCATAGCCGGGGTGTGAAATTCGCACGCTATTACGTCCTTCATCACAATGAGCGTCCGGCCACCCTGCTGGAGATAGGATTCATCTCCAATCCCCAGGAAGATGCCTCACTTCAGAATCCGGCGGTCCGCCAGCGGATTGTCGAGAAGATCGCCCAAGGGATTTCAAAGATCCACGGGGGACATGCCCCCGTGGCAGTGACGGGTTCCTGACCCCGATGGTCAGTCCGCGAAGAGACTCTTGAGTCTTTCGGTGAAGCTCCGGTGGATCGGGGTGTTTTCCTCCCCGCAGAGCGCTGCGAAGTTTTCGAGGGCCTGCTTCTGCTCCCCGTTGAGACGCGTCGGCACCTCGACCTCGATCTTCACATGGAGATCGCCCTTGGCATGGCTTTGGAGCCGAGGCATGCCATGTCCCCGGACACGGAATTCGCTCCCACCCTGCGTGCCCGCCGGGATCTTCATCTTCACGGGACCTGAAAGAGTCGGCACCTCGATCTCTCCGCCGAGAGCAGCGGTGACAAAAGGGATGGGCATCCTGCAATGGAGATCGCTCCCGTCGCGGGTGAAAATGGCATGTTCCTTGAGATGGATCACCACATAGAGATCACCGCTGCCGGCACCACGGGTCCCTGCTTCGCCGCCACCCGATGAGCGGAGGCGGGATCCTTCATCGATACCCGCGGGGATGTTCAGTTTGACGCGGGAGCTTTTTTCATGGCGTCCCTCTCCGCCGCAGGTGCGGCACGGTTTGTCGATCGTCCTTCCGGCACCATGGCACTGGGGGCACGGTTGGGCGACCTGGAAAAACCCACGCGAGGCGACCACCTGTCCGCGTCCTCGGCACATGGAGCAAGTCGAGACCTTGGCTCCCTTGGCGCCACCGGATCCGTCACATGCGGAGCAGCCGTCGAGCTTGCGCAACTCGATTTCCTTTTCACATCCATTGAAGGCCTCCTCCAGAGTGATCTTCAGGTCGTAGCGCAGATCGGATCCGCGTCCATCCTGGGCTCCGTTGCCACCGCCGAAAAAATGGTCGAAAATTCCTCCTCCGCCACCCGAGGCGCCGAACATCTCGCGGAAAAGGTCGAAAGGATCATGGTTTCCCCCTCCACCGCCCATGCCGTTCTGGAATGCAGCGTGGCCGTATCGGTCATAGGCAGCGCGCTTTTCCGGGTCTCCCAGGATGTCGTAGGCTTCGGCGATCTCGCGGAAGCGGGCCTCGGCCTCACTGTCTCCCGGGTTTTTGTCCGGATGGTGTTTTACAGCCAGCTTGCGGTAGGAACGTTTGATTTCCTCGAATTCAACGGTGCGAGTGACCTGCAACACCTCGTAGAAACACCTCTTTGACATATCCGGTCAGGAGACTTTGTTAACGATGACACTTGATGGGCGGATCAGGCGGTCGGCAAGACGGAATCCGCGGCGCAACTGACGCAGCACGATGCCATCCGCCTGCGCGGTGTCCGTCTCGTGGCCGAGCGCCTCGTGGAGTTTGGGATCGAAGGGTTGACCGACGGCATCGATCGGCTGGAGGCCACTTGCGACAAGGAAGTCCCCGATCTGGCGATGCACCATCGCGAAGCCATCAACGATACCCTTGGCTGCTTCATCCCCGCGCGCCGCATCGAGTCCGAGTTCGAAATTGTCCATGATGGGGAGGAGCTTCTCGAGCAGTCCCGTATTGGCAAAGCGTATAGCCTCTTCCTTCTCACGGATCATCCGCTTGCGGTAATTCTCAAGATCGGCCGCCGAGCGCAGGGCCTGGTCGCGGTAGCGCTCCACCTCGGCCTGGAGATCTGGTGTGACGGGTGCCGGTTCGGCCGCGGAAGCGGTTTCCGATTGATCGGGCCCTGTTGAGGAGGAGTGCTTTTCTTCCGAGGAGTCGTGCTGGTGATGATTCTTTTTCACGGTTGGGTTGGCTTAAAGTTATGGATTTTCACAGCCTTCTTAGGGCTATCAGGGTGATGTCGTCGTGTTGAGGTTGGCTTCCTGCAAAGTTCCTGGCCGAGGAGGCAAGCCTATGAAGTGTCTCGCCGGCTCCATCAGAGGCGTGCTCCCGCAACTCCGAGGTGAGTCGAGGAACGCCAAACTCCGACCCCTCATTGTCGAGAGTCTCGGTGAGGCCGTCGGTGTAGAGAAGCAAGAGATCTCCCTGGTTGAGGGTCAACGGGAAGTCGCTGCAAAACCTATCGAACACACCGCCGCTGTCAATGCCCACAGCCATCCCCTTGGGATTGATGCACTCCACCGTGGCGCTTTTGGCACGGTAGAGAAGAGGTGCATCGTGCCCGGCACGCGCGAGCAGGGCCTCTCCGGTATGCCGGTTCATCACCATGTATGCCATGCTGATGAACATGTCCTCCTTCATATCGGGATAGAGCTGCCGGTTCACCGCCCTGAGGACGGCGGCAGGCGAGAGTTCCGCTCTCGACTGACTGCGCAGGGCGCTGCGGCACATCGCCATGATAAGGGAGGCGGGAACTCCCTTTCCGGAAACGTCGGCGATCGCGATGCCGATGTGGTCGTCATCCACCGGTAGGTAATCGAAATAGTCCCCGCTCAGGGTGCGAGCCGGCAGATTGAGACCGCTAACCTCAAACCCGGGGAGGTCGGGCGCATCGGAAGGGAGGAGGATTTTCTGGATATCGCGGGCGATCAGCAGATCGTGGTCCATCGCATGTTTTTCCCCTGCAGCCAGATGGATTGCCTGGTTAAAAAGCGCGAAGGCCGACTGTTCCAGAATGGCTTGGAAGAGCTCGATCTTCGCGTCGCTGAAGGGAGTGCTTCCGTGGCGTCTTCCCAGCGCGAGCACGCCGAGCAGTTTCTGCCGGTAATGAAGCGGGCCGATGACCAGCGAACCGAGACCTTGGGCAGAGATCTCCGGGGGAATGTCACCACTCCTCCGCAGAAAGCGGGGTTCTTTCCAGTTGCAGGCTTCGCCGACGAGACCCGAACCGCAAGAGATGGCCTGAAGGCGGACAAAACTCTCGATTGCCGGGTTATTTTCTCCCGCTGCCGCCTCCGCGGCCAGATGCCCCGGTAGAACGACGAGCGGCGGACAGCCTTTGGAGAGGAATGCGGGAAGAAGGTGATCCCCCGACTTATCGGTCATGTAGAGTGCCCCTCCATCGGCACGGAGGATATGCTGTGCTCCCTCGACAATCAGGCGGTGAAGCTCCCCCGAGGGCACTCCTTCCGAAAATGCCGCGCCGAGGCCGTGCAGAAAATCAAAAACCCTCCGCTCCTCCTGATGGATCTCGGCTGAGTTAAGCTTGGCCTGCCCCAGGCGACACCGCATGACGTAGGAAATGCAGGCAAGCACAACCATTGCCAGCACAAGGGCCGCAATGACTCCGGGCTCAAGCATTTGGAGTGTCATGATCCTTCAGCATGAACTGGATCGGCGGTGAATACCAGCCTCCGTCCCTATTGATTGCTATCAGGATCCTGGCCCGAAAGGCTATTTGCTTCCCTAGGAAGCCGCGGCACCACCGTCCTGCTTCAGGTATTCCAGCACGTCGCGGAAACGTTCCGCATTCGCCGGATTGGCGGCAATCAGTGCCTCATGGGCTGAGAGAACGATCTCTCTGTCCGAGACCGGATCAATCGGCAGCTTCATGAGCTGTGCCCCGGCCTCGGCGGGGGTCCTATGCGTGCCTCCGGCTGCCTCCGCTCCAAAGAGCATCGTCAGACCGAGATTCTCAAGGAGTTCCAGGTTGCGCGGGCAGACATTGATGGCAAGCAGCGACCCCTGGCCCAGTTCCCGGAGCTTCTGGGAGATGCCTGTCAGTGTCCCCATGAAGGTCGAGTCCATGTGCTCGCACGACCCGAGGTCGATCACGAAGCTCCGGTGTCCCCGCAGGATCATGGCCTGCACGAATTTCTTGATCGACCCGCTGCTCTGAAAATTGCCCCGTCCCTCGATGCGGATCCAAATCTCCTTCTCGAAGCAGGCGACGCTGACACTGGCGGGGATGTTTACCATGGAGGGAAAATCGGAAGGGTTCGGATCAGTTGGATCGCGGATAGCTCCCGCAGAGCATTGCGGGGAAGCCGCCATGATGGAGGGATGTCAAGGCCTCCCGCAGTGAGGCATCGTCGGCGTGTCCCTCCGTTTCCAGAAAGAGATGGAGTCCTCCGTCGCGGGCGGGACGACTGTGGATGGAGATGACATTCACTCCGGAGATCCGAAATGGCTCCAACACCGAGGCGAGTGCACCGGGGTGGTCGGTCAGGTGAAAGACAAGGGCGGTCTGATCATCACCCGAAGTCGTGTTGAGCCTGCTGCCGAGCACAAGGTAGCGGGCGTGGACACCCCGCTCCTCTCCTGAGAGAAGGATCTGGGAGGAGAGAAAGACTTTTCCTTGAGATAAGAGTTCCAGGACCGTTGTTTCAGGCCCCTCCTCCCCGAAGGGAATGACGCCGCAGTCAGCCTCTCCCGAGGAGACCGCACCAAAGAGTGCGGTGGGATCGGTGTGGAAAGTGTAGCGCACGCTCGAGCCAAACTGCTGCTTGGCCGCAAAATGGGTGCGACCCGCCACGCATCCTTCGCAGGCGATCACGGTATCCTTCTCAAGGGCCAGCGAGGCCGACATGATCTCGCGGTAGATCGCCCGGATGGCCTGCTCGTCGAGTGGACCATTATTCCTAGAGGCAAGGCGCCGCATCAGTTGTTCGGCGCGCTCTGGGGCGTAGACGGGGCGTCCGTTGCGCTCCTTGATTTTCCCGATTTCCTGAGCGAGGCGTGCACGTTCGTTCAGCAGGTCGAGGAGGTTTCCATCGATCGCATCGATCGCATCGCGGAGATGTTTGAGATCCTCCATGGGTAATGGTTCCTCCGGACGGATTCTACGCTTCAGGATCTTTTTTCGGAGCTTCTTCGACTTCCTCTCCTTGGGTGCTTTCAGTATCAAAGGGGACTTCCTCGAAGACTACCGACTCTCTGACCTCAATGATCTCGGAGACATGGACTTCCTGCAACGGCTCCGGTTCCTTGGCAGCAAATTCGTCCGAAACGCCCGGCAACTCCGGGGTCGAATCATCCGAAGGCGTGGCTTGGGAGGGTTCAGGAGTCGCCCTTGGCAGCGGGATATGGCGGAGCTCGGCGGCATTCGGCAATTCATCCAGATTGCGGAGGCCGAAATGATCCAGAAAATACTGAGTGGTGGCGTAGAGGAGGGGGCGTCCCGGAACCTCGGCACGACCGGCGATTTTCACCAGTCCCCGGTCGAGAAGGGTCTGCATCACCCCGTCGACGGAAACGCCCCGCACGGCTTCCATGTCGGCACGGGCGATCGGTTGGCGGTAGGCGATGATTGCCAGTGTTTCCAGAGCCGAAGGACTCAGGCGGGTCGGTTTGGCCTCGGGGTAGAGGGCCCTGAGCCATGGAGCAAATCCGGGGGCACTGGAGAGGAGCCATCCGGTTGCGGTTTCCCTAACCTGATAGGCGCGGCCCGAGGCGGAAACCTCGGCCTGGAGTTCCTCAAGGGCCTCCTGAACCGCCGACTCCCTGATCTTTGCAAAAGCGATGGCGGCGGAGTTGGGCTCCGCGTTGGCGGCATTCTTGAGATGGGCGACCAGTTCCTTGGGAGTCACTGCCTTCTGGGAGGCAAAAAGAATCGCCTCCAGGATATGGGGCAGACGCGGCACATCACCCACATCTCCGGAAAGTGCCTCTTCCGTCACTGCCTCGGGGAGTTCTGAGCCTTCCTCGAAGGAACCTTCGGACTCCTCGAAAACTTCCGTAATTTCAGCCGTGATCTCTTCAATGGCGATTTCCTCCGAGCCCTCGGCTGGGATTTCGGACTGCTCCGCGGGCTCCAGCGTGGAGTCAGTGTTCTCTGCGGGAACGGCTTCGGGAGAGGGATCCTGGCCCTCCTTCTTCTTGCGGGATTTCTTGCTCATGGCTCGTGGGGCGATTCTTGGAGATCTTCGGGGGGAGTCGTGGTTTCTTCTTCGTCGTGGAGTGTCCGGTCGAGCCAGATTTCACCGAAATGTTGTTCCTGACGCACGCGGAATTGTTTCATGCGGATCAGTTCCAGAATGGCCAGGAAGGTGACCACCAACTCGGAGCGCGTGGAGGCCTCCCCGAAAAGCTCCTCAAAGCGCATCGAAACTCCGCGGTCGACCATCCTTATGAGGTGGTTGATCCTATCGGTGACGGTGAAGGTCTCCTCCCTGATTTCACCGGTCTTCTCCTCGGCAGGCAGGCGCTTGAGGGCTCGCTGGAAGGCATTGATCAGGTCGAAGATGCCGACATCGCCGATGAGCATGTTCTCGTCAAGGATCGGGGCATGCGCCGGATCGAGTGAGACGGCGCGGGGGAATAAGGCGGCCTGCAGATCCTCCTGATCGCGGAGATGGGCGGCCGCTTCCTTGAACTTGCGATATTCGATGAGCTGACGAATCAGCTCCCAGCGCGGATCATCCTCCTCGGCTTCCTCCTCGGGCATTTGCTGGTCCTTGGGAAGAAGGGTGCGGCTTTTGATGTAGAGAAGGTTTGCCGCCATGACCAAAAATTCGCCCGCCACCTCGATGTGCAGCACCTCGAACGCCTCCATGTAGGAGAGGTACTGCTGGGTGATCCGTTCGATGGAAATATCATAAATGTCCACCTCGTCTTTTTTGACGAGGTAGAGCAGGAGATCGAGCGGACCCTCGAAAACCTCTAACTGGACTTTGTACTCGGTCTCCATCGAAAACCGCCGCAAGGACTAGCGGCGGTAGCCGTGGCGCTCGACTTCGCGGGCGACGCGGACCTTGTGCTTGGTCTTCTCCTTGATCTTGGTCTTCCGCTTGCGAAGTTGCTGGGCAAGTTTGTGCGCCGTCAGGTCGATGGCGGTGTAGAGATCGTCCTCGGCATCCTCTGCATGGAGATCCTGGCCGGGCATCGCGAGATGAATCTTCACCTGATAGTCCTTTTTCTTGGAGCGGTGCTCGTCGAAAAGAAGAACGACATGCGCGGCTAGGATCTGGTCGCTGAACTCCTCGAGATGGGCGACTTTGTCGGCCACATGGGCATGGATGGCTGCGGTGAGTTGGATGTGACGTGGGCTGAGGTGGATTTGCATTGTGTTGTCCTTCTACCTCCTTTTTAAGCCCGCTCGGCGCTTCGCGCCACCAAAATGCGGGCCGGTTGGAAAACAACTATTTTTTTGACTGGTAAAATGCCCGGATGGCCTCAACGAGTCCGGGAATATCGTGCTCCTTGGCCTCCAGATCAACCGGCAGGCCGAGCTTCCTCATCTCCCCGGAGGTGACGGGGCCGATGCTTGCGGTCTTCAGCCCCCCGGGGAGGGGAAGGTCCAGAGCCTTGAAGTGCGTCGCCGTCGAACCGCTGCTGAAAGTGATCATGTCGGCCCCTTCCTCGCGGAAGCGGCGGATCCCCCCGGCAACGTCCTCCGTTTCTGCGACGGTCTGATAGACAGGGACATCGTCGACGATCGCTCCGAGTTTCTCGAGCTCGATCGCCAGCATCTCGCGGGCGCCCGCTGCCCTGGGGAGGAGCATCTTGAGATGCTCGACGTTCAGCTCCTTGAATGATTTCAGCAGCGATTCGGCGACGAACTCCTCCGGCACCAGATCGACGGCGAAGCGGTATTCCTTCACTTTCGCGGCCGTGCTGTTTCCGATCGCCGCGATACGGGCGCCACCCAGATCACGAGCATCCTCATGGGCTGCGTAGAAGGCATTGAAGAAAGCCTCCACGCCGTTCGGGCTCGTGAAGACGATCCAGTCGTAGGTCCGCACATCGAGCATCGCCTCGATGAAGGGGGTCTTGTCGGCCGGAGGCTCGATCCGGATGGTCGGTAGCTCAAAGGCATCGGCTCCCAGCTCGCGCAGGGCGGTGAGAAGCCCCCCGGCTTGTCGGCTTGTCCTGGTAACCGCGATTCTCTTTCCAAAGAGCGGACGGGTCTCGAACCAGTTCAGCGTCTCACGCAGGTTCACCACCTCACCGAAGACCGCAACGGCAGGGGCCTTGAATTGCTTTCTCTCTGCAAGGCCGGCGATCGTCTCCAGCGTCCCTGTCAGCGTCTCCTGACGTCCGGTGGTCGCCCATCGGACCAAGGCGACTGGTGTGGAGCCCGGCATGCCGGCCGAGGAGAGTTCCGCCGTGGTCACGCCGAGGCTCTCGACCCCCATCACCATGACCTTGGTGCCGGGAGCGGTCGCGATCGCTTTGTAGTCGATACCCTCGGGTTTCTTACCGGGCATCACGTGGCCGGTGAAAATCGTCAGCATCGCGTTGCTGTTGCGGTGCGTCACCGGGATGCCCGCGTAGGCGATTCCTCCGATGGCGGAACTGATCCCCGGAACGATCTCGAACCGGAGTCCCGCCGCCGCCAGTTCGGCGGCCTCCTCACCCCCCCGTCCGAAGACAAAGGGATCGCCACCCTTCAGGCGGACAACGCGTTTGCCTTCCTTGGTGAGCTTGAGAAGCAAGGCGTTGGTCTCCTCCTGTAGCATCGCGTGACGCCCCGCCTTCTTGCCCGCGTAGATACACTCGGCGCCCGGCTTCGCATGGCGGAGCAATTCGGGATTGGCGAGATAGTCGTAGATGATCACGTCTGCCTGCTGCAGGCACTCGAGGCCTCGCAGCGTCAGTAGTCCCGGATCTCCGGGGCCCGCCCCCACGAGATGGCAGATGCCGTTGGATGAAGTTACGGCTGAATGTTTGGAAGTTTTCTTACTCACGGGAAATCAGAGGGCGAGGAGTCGGTCGGCCACACGACGGGCGACCTCTGCTGGTGTTGCACCGGAGGCCTCGGCGGAAAGCGCCTTTTCCGGAGCCTTCTGGTCGGGAACAAAAACGGCCCGCAGGGAAAGCTCGCCGTTCTGCTGGAGAGCCAGAGCGCCCAGGGCGAGATGACATCCTCCCCCGAGGTATTTCAGAACGAGTCGCTCGGCCTCGACGCAGCGTGCGGTCGTCATGTCATGGAGTGGTGCCAGAA
>CAIZIQ010000211.1 GCA_903933015.1 uncultured Spartobacteria bacterium
AACTCTTCCTTCCCGATTGCTGATTCTTCCCAACGATATAACTTTCTTGGGTAGATGAATGCGACTTCGTCCTGGATCCAAGCCGGCCTTGGCTCCCTTCCCTTCAATGTGATGCCGGCCTTCCTACCAGCCATCTGATTGGGATACCATTGAACGAATGAAGGCCACCCGTGCGGTCGGACTTGAGAGGCTGGAACAGTTCTTACCCCATGCCGGTATCGACTATACGCAGGGGCGTAACGATGTCCCCGGTGTCGTTTCCGGACTTTCCCCCTACATACGGCACCGCCTCATTACAGAAGAGGAAGTGGTGACCGCAGTGCTAGGGAGACATTCCGCACAAGCAGCCGGGAAATTCATCCAGGAAGTCTGCTGGCGTACCTATTGGAAAGGGTGGCTGGAGATGAGGCCTTCGGTCTGGTTTCGCTATTTGGAGGAGCTGCGCAGCCTGCGTGATCGCATGGAGAGGGAACCGGATTTTAAAGAACGGGTGAGGCGCGCGGAACAGGGTGAGGCTGGGCTTGAGTGTCTCGATGACTGGGCGAGAGAGCTTCGCGAGACCGGATCTCTCCACAACCATGTCCGGATGTGGTTTGCGAGCATCTGGGTGCATACGTTGCGTCTGCCATGGCAACTGGGTGCCGACTTCTTCATGCGACACCTGCTGGATGGTGACCCTGCCTCCAACACCCTCTCCTGGCGCTGGGTTTGCGGTCTCCAGACGAAGGGCAAGGTCTATGTGGCTACGGCTGAGAATATCGAGCGATATACCAACGGGCGCTATGCTCCTCATGGACTCCTGGCGAGAGATGCCCAACCAGTCACGGAGGAATTTCTGATTCCCCAGCCTCTGCAACTCGCTCCTCCTGATCAGCATGCGTCCGGGGAGCGAACCCTCCTTTTGATCACTGACGAGGATCTCTCTCCGGAGAGTTGGGGCATCCCCCGGTGCGATGTCGCGGGCGTTGTGCTCCTCGATACTGCCGAACCCTCTGACGGGGTGGAATCTCTCCCTATGGGATGGAATCGCAAGGCCATTGACGGAACCGTCAAGCGCTTGGAATCCGAATTTCGGCACCCGATCCCCAGGCTCCAGGGCGGCGGAGAATCAATACCAGCCAGGTTGCAGGCCATCCTACGAGAGCAGGGAGCAAACTCTCTCAGCATGATGACTCCCCCTGTTGGCGCGACCCTGAGCCTTATTGAGCCGATACTCGAAGAACTGTCGAGGGCAAGCGTGAGTGTACGAAAGCTCCGGCGCTCTTGGGACGATGCATTCTGGCCTCATGCAACCCATGGGTTTTTCAAGTTGAAGGAACGGATCCCCCCCGTCCTAAAGGAGCTGTTTTAACGCGGCTTTTCCAAAGCAACTCATCACTCCGGAATTTCTAGATCTGAGGATTTTAGTCGCCGCTCCAGAAGCTTGCGGTGTTTCGTGACGCGGCCATGCACGCGCTTCCGCCAGAGGGTAAAACTCGAGGGCTTGAGTTCCCGGCGCATGACCTCGATCACCTCCCGCTCCGCAAGGCCGGTGCGTTCCTTGATCTCCTCAAAGGTCGTCCGGTCCTCCCACGCCAACCGGATCACCAGCGAGATCTGATCGGCATGGATTTTGACCTTAGCGTTCACGTCTGACTTCTGCTTGGGCAGACTAGGTGCGAATTAGCACGCGCATGGATCTCCAGAGTGCGCCTTCAATATCCTGCGCTCATCAAGCGCCCGGAAGAAAATCGGTCGGCAGACCTTTCTCCTTCCAGGCATTCAGCTCGGCCTCCATCGAAGCGATCTTCTTGGCAAACGTGTTGTTGCCATACGCTCCGATCACCAGGCGGAATGGAGGCTTTTCCTCGTTCAGCAGATCAAGGATCGCCGAGGCCGCCTTTGCAGGATCGCCGGGCTGTTTACCATCCATCTTGGAGAGAAATCCCCCGAATTTACCGACGGAGGCCTCGTAGTCGGGAAGACGGGGTGACTGATCAAGCGAACGTCCGATAAAGTCGGTACGGAAGGGGCCGGGGATCACCTGGGTGAACTTGATCCCGAGGGAAGCCACCTCCTGGGAGGCCGCATCGCATGCAGCATCGAGGGCTGCCTTGGCACCGCCATAGACGGCAAATCCGGGATGATTGGCATAGGCCGCAATTGCAGACATGGTGATCACCCGTCCGCCTTGCTGCGCTCGCATGACCGGAAGGACGGCACGGATCAGGCGGAAGGGGCCTGTAAAATTTGTCTCGAGGTTGCGCGCAAGTTGCTCGTCCGTCGATTCCTCAAGCGCGGCGAGGAGCCCGTAGCCGGCGTTGTTGATCAGGACATCGAGCGAGGCAAACTTCTCAAGAGTCTCCTTCACCACGCGTTCGGCATCCAAGGGATTCGTGAGATCGAACCGAATCGCATGAGCTTTCCCGGGGTAGGCCTCAACCAGGTCAGCAACACTCCCTGGAGTGCGGACGGCGAGGGCAACCTGATGGCCTCGTTTAAGGGCCTCTGTGGACAAAGCACGGCCAAAGCCAGTGGAGGCACCGGTGATAAGAATGGTTTTCATGGTTTGATTACCCTCTGGTCATAGAATGCCAAGCACCAGCCCAAACAGCTCGCTTGCTCCATCGGAAGATTATTTTTGATCATGTGATCCCTTCATATTCCCCGCTGCCGATTGACATGGTGTCGCGCACCGCGCAGTCCCGAGAGCCACGCCCCCTCAACACGTCCTCGCTGGAGTCCATCACCGATCACATACAGTGAGGGGTGGCTTTCAGAGCGAAGGAAGCCTTCGGACACCCCCTCACCGAGAGGGATGGCATAGCGCCAAAGATGCTTGATCAAGGAGATGGGGCTCCCCACCCACTTGCCCACGATTCTAGCTGTCTCCCGGAGCATTTCGGCGGCTGCGGTCTCTTTTCCTTCCGGCGTGGAGAGGATCTCCCTGGAGCTGAACTCGGGGGTGGCATGCATGACCAGGGAGCCATGGCGCTCCCCCTCACCCCTTCGCGAGGAGTCGCAGGCGATCCAGGAGAGCGGAGAATGAGTATCCCGAACTTGGATTCCCTTCCACGCGAGATCCACAGGAAGGCGCTCAAAGCTAGCCATCAGCGCGAGGCAGGATCCGAAGGTGATACGCTTAAGGAGTTCATGATCCGCGGGTGACAGATAGGGCCCGATCAGCTTCAGCGACTGCGGGGCAGGAGCGGAACAAAACAGGCTCCTCGCTCGCATTGGCTCCATGGAAGCGGAGCTATCGGAATCAAGAATCCAAACCCCCGAGTTGAGCGAAACCGACGACACCGTAAAATCCCTGATGACCTGAAGGCCTTCTGAAAGACTCTTTCCCAAGGAGCTCATCCCGCCATGGCAGGCAAAGCGGGGCGCTTCCCACTTTGGCTCCGGGAGATTCAGGGAAACGCCGTCCCATGTATGGAAGCCTGTTGCCCACTCGAAGCAGACCCCCTGCGAGAGCCAGGTCGACACCTGGTCTTGAAAGAGCGGATCACGGGCTGTGAAAAACTGTGCTCCGTGATCAACCGGAAGCACTGTCCCATCGGGCAGGTGAATGCGCCGTGTGGCGGCGCGGCCACCCACGCCTTGACTCTTCTCCACGATGACGACATCGAGCCCTTGGGCCGTAAGATATCGCGCTGCGGAAAGCCCACTCAATCCCGCGCCAACGATTGCAGCGTCGTAAATCATGTTTGCTCCGGGTGTGGATCAGCCTCGGCTCCGAAAAATTGCCGAAAGGTCAGGTTGACCCTGGGCGTGGTGATCTTCTTGGTCTTGGGCATCGTGTGAACCCAGCAGTGTTGGGTCTCGCCTCTCATGACCAAAAGACTGCCATGTTCCAAGAGCAGCGAAACGACCTCTTTCGATTCCCTGTGCTTGAGTTTGAAAATCCTTTCCGCGCCGAAGCTGACCGACGCAATCACGGGGTTACGACCCAGTGTCTTCTCGTCATCGGTGTGCCATCCCATCCCTTCGGAGCCATTGTGATAGAGATTAAGGAGGCAGGAGTTGAATCGCCGGGCCGTCTGCCGCTCGACCCGCTCTTTCACAAGCTCCAAGGGAGGTGTCCAGGGTGAAGCGGACTTACTCGTGCCTGAGTAAGAATAGGCGAAGCCTGCATCCGCCATCCAAGCCACCTTGCGGGAGAGGATCCTTCGTTGACCGAAGAGGACGACTTCGTCCTCCTTCCAGGGAGTCGTCTCCAGCAATTCCTGAAAGAGGGAATCCGATTCTGTGCGACTGAAAAGCGACGGCGTGTAATCTGCCGCCCCATCATAAGGGAGCAACGGACGATCGCCTTGCTTGAAGAGAGGTTCCTGATTCAACTCACGACCAGTTGGGAGGATGATTCCAGAAACGGGGCTTGCCGACGTGACAATGAAGCGAGGTCCCGATGGCGTTTCCGAACCATCGCGTCACAAAAAAGAGGATTCGGGGAATCTGATTCATGAGGGTCAGTCTAAATTCGAGAGTCGATCCTGCAGCGGTGGGATGGGATGAAAAACCGCTGTCTTGCCGGGAGAGAGGGCGATGTCCGTGGCATTGAGACGCTCGACCTTGGATAAAAGATCACGCACCTCCTGCGGCGGGGAGATAGATGCCAGGAACGCATCGGCATTCCGCATCCAGATCCTGTTGAGGGTAGGCCAGACAAAGAGAGCCAGAAAGCACCAGGTTGTCATGACTGCTGCCCCGTTCAGACCTGACTGCACGGGGTTCGTGCTCGGAAGGAATGTTGCAGTCAGAATTCCCAACAGTGTCCAACCAGCCACGATCCCCAGGATCACGATCCATGCGCCGGTTCGCCGAAAGCATTCTTCACGGGCCGCTAGGAGAGCTGCCTCTCGAGGCGTGAGCCATCGGGCCACCGTTGTGGAGAGCGAGAGGATTCCACAGGGGGTGATACAGCCGTTCACCGTCTCGTGATCACCGTGATAGAACCAGCGGACCGGCCTGAGCTTGATCCCCATCGACTTCAACTCGGCAGCAAGATCATTTTCAAAAGCATCCTCGGATGATCCGGGAACTGCCTTGCACCCTGCCGGGACCAGTAGAAAAAGAACCAAGATCCCAACTCCCGCAAGTACAAGCATCAGCATGGCCCATTGCCGGGGGAGGTGATGGAACGCAGCGAAAAATAAGAATCCCGTCCAGAGACCTGCCGCGGTGAGCAAACGATTTTGAAACCAATCCCGGAGCCAGCTGGCTGTGGATTCGCCGATGCGGTTAGCCGCACTTTCCAGTGCATTGCCCGTCAGAAGATCAAACGGAAGATTAGCAGCCGTCATTAGCAACGCCACAGCGAGTAAAATCAATGCTACTCCCAGAGGGTTGGTGACACTACCAGCCCACCAAGCCGAGGTGATGGCAACCCCCCAGATCAGTGCAAGATTGGCACCGATCGATGTCATGCCCGCCCAGAGACGAATGCGTTGGTAGTTGGTTGGATCCACTTCAGAAGAATGTAAAAAAGAAAAGGCCGGGTCAATGACCCGGCCTTTTCGATTAAGTTGAGCCCCCAAGAGGTCTCAGGGGACTACTTGCCCTCCACAAAACGCGAGATGCGATTGGAGAGGATCAGGAAAGTCGGCGCCCAGAGGCCGACGAAGATCCCGAAGAGTTCGCCATGCGTACGGACCTCAAAGCTGGCATCCTTGCCGCCGGAGTAATACCAGATGGCAATGGAGGCGAGCACTGAGGCGAGCCCGAGAACGAAACAGAGATGACTGAGGGTTTTCATAGGAGTCCTACATGACCCCTTTTGAACGATTAACCAAGGACTATCGGATAAGCAAAGTGACTAGATTTTAACGGACATTGGGTGATGGATCTGCGCTGTCATCCCGACTAGTCGCGAGGCATCGATAAAAAATGAAATTACTTTCCAGAAAGTAAGGATCAGCTACTTTTTGATCTGATAGTTAATAGCATTAACTAAAACTAACCACCAAAGACCATGGCCACTCCCATCGCCCAGCAGATTGCAGCCCGCACTTTCCCTCCCTTCAGTCTGGAGCGCCTGCTAAAAACCACCTTCGGCCCGAAGCCGGGTCAACGGCTCTGCATTCTCATTGATCTGGAGAATCCCGCAGAGATCAAGGATTTCGCTTTCCTTAAGAATCCGGCCCTCACGATCCAGAAGCACGCCATCGAGTCGTTCCACAAGCCGCTCAACTCCGAGATTCTCGCCAAGATGGGACTCAAAGGTGGAGAGATCTTCGCCTACAAGCTCACCGGCGGCAGCAACCTCGACCTTCCCGACGAGGCCTTCACTCCCGAGGGCAAGCAGGTCAGCCTCTCCAAGGATGTCTATCCGAACTACGACATCATCCTCTGCATCTCCACCTTCTCGGCGACCGCTCCGCTGACTGCTTTTGCGAAGCAGTATGGATTCCGCGGAGCCACCCTCCACGGCGTCAACGATGTCATCCTCTCGAGCGGTCTGGCTGTCGATTATAACGATGTCAGCGTAGAAGCTGAAAAGCTTCGCCTGGGCGTGACCAAGGCCGAGTGGATCGAGATCGAATTCGGCTGCGAGGGAAAGAACCATACACTCCGCCTGATCCTCAACGGTCAGGAGGCGCAAAAGAGCCATGGCCTCTGCCTCGGCGACGAACCGGATGTCGCTAACCTCCCTGCCGGCGAGGTCTACTTCGTCCCCGAAGGCGCCGAGGGTGCCTTCCCCCACCGGTACGAGGATGGAACCCTGGGGCTCATGACCGTCACCGGTGGTCGCATCGTGAAGGCCGAACTGATCAAAGGAAACGCCACTACTGTGGCGGAGCACAATACCAAGCTTACCTCGGATCCCGTCACCGGGGAACTCGGTGAACTCGGCCTCGGCACCCAACTCCTCCCCGTGAGCGGACGCGATATCCAGGATGAGAAAGTCCGTGGCACCGTCCATGTCGCCACCGGCCGCAGCGACCATCTCGGCGGTCATCTGGTTCCCTCAATGTTTGCGGAAAAGAGTCACGCCACCCACGACGATATCCTCTTTGCTCCCCACAAGACCCCGGAGATCGTGGTGAAGCAGGTTCGGATGAAGCGTGGCGACCAGCAGGAAGTTTTGATCGAGAACTACGAGCCCTCCGAGTACCTCAACAAGCTGGTAGCCTGAGTTTTTAAGAAACCTTTCAAAGAAAAAGCCGTGGTCCGATCTCGGGCCACGGCTTTTTTGTGATCTGAAATCAGGAAACTACCACTGCATCGCCTTGATGCGAGCGGCGGCTTCGAGCGCCTTTTCACGGCTGTTGAAGGCCGAGATGCGGAAGTAGCCCTCGCCCGCGCGGCCGAAGCCACTGCCCGGAGTGACGACGATGTTCGCCTCGTTGAGCATGCGATCAAAAATCTGCCAGCTAGTCATACCTGCCGGGCCATGAACCCAGATATACGGAGCATTCACTCCACCGTAGACCTTCAACCCGCAGGCGTCGACCGCCTCGCGCAGGATCTTGGCATTCCCCATGTAATGCTCCACAAGAGCCGCGACTTCGGCACGACCCTGATCGCTGTAAAGGGCAGCCGCGCCACGCTGGGTGACATAACTGACCCCGTTGAACTTGGTGGTGAAGCGACGGTGCCAGAGCGGATGGAGCGGGCGGCGCTCTCCGCCGGAGCAGAGGGCCGTAAGGGTCTTGGGAACCACCGTGAAGGCACAGCGGGTTCCGGTGAATCCGCCGTTCTTGGAGAAGCTACGGAACTCGATCGCACACTCGCGGGCACCTGGGATCTCGTAGATGGAACGGGGAACCGAGGGGTCGCTGATGTAGGCCTCGTACGCGGCGTCGAAGAGCAGGATCGATCCGTGCTTCCGTGCATAGGCAACCCAGGCTTCGAGCTGCGCGCGCGTGGCAACGGCTCCCGTGGGATTGTTGGGGAAGCAGAGGTAGATGACATCGGCCTTCTCGTGAGGGATCTGCGGGACGAAACCATTCTCTGCATTGCACTCGAGGTAGAGGATGCCGTTGTAGGATCCATCCTCGTTGGCATCACCCGTGTGCCCGGCCATGACGTTGGTGTCGACATAGACGGGGTAGACCGGATCCATGACCGCGATGCGGTTGTCGTGACCCAGGATATCAAGGATCGCGCCGCCGTCACACTTCGAGCCGTCGGAGACAAAGATCTCGTCATCGGCAACTTCGAGACCGCGATCACGGTAATCGTGCTTGGCAATGGCACCACGCAGGAACTCATAACCCTGCTCGGGGCCGTAGCCGTGAAATCCCTCGCGGGTTCCCATCTCGTCGATCGCCGCATGCATGGCCTCGCGGACGGCCGCGGGAAGAGGCTCGGTCACATCACCGATCCCGCAACGGATCATCCGCGGAGCAGCTTCCGGATGCGCCTCGGTGAAGGCCTTCACACGGCGTGCGATTTCAGGGAAGAGATAGCCGGCCTTGAGCTTGAGATAGTGGGAATTGAGCGTCGCCATAGAGTCCAAGAGTAGACCAGAAACCGGGCTCCGGAGCCAAGCATGGAAGGGGCCTGGGGGTCGGAGGGGTTTAGTCTGTAGCTATTGAGGCTTTAGGGTCGTGAACCAAGCCGGCGGA
>CAIZIQ010000212.1 GCA_903933015.1 uncultured Spartobacteria bacterium
AATCTGCCGCGTATCCTCCCCAAGGGCTGCGATGCGGTGATCGATCCCCGCTCATGGAAAGTCCCGGCGATTTTCGGAAGCATCGGACGCGGCGGTAATGTCGACCCGCTCGAAATGTATCAGGTCTTCAATATGGGAATCGGCATGGTGCTTGTCGTTCCCGGCAAGGAGGGCTCCAAGATCGCCAAGACCCTCGGAGGCAAAGTTATTGGTCAAGTCACCAAGGGAAGAGGCATTGTTCGCTTCGTTCCCGAACCCGGGAAATAAGAAACCCGTCATGAGCGAGGAATCCCGAAACCAACCAAGCCGACGAAAGGCGCTTGGCGTGGGATTGGGAGCTGGACTCCTTGGTGCCGTCGCGTTGGCTGTCCGGTATGGCTGGCGCAACACCCTGCGCAGCATCATCCCGGATGCCATCTCGCCCGCGGTCTTCGCAACACGCGTGGCCGATACCTCGGCCGGTGAGATCGTTTACCATACCGCTGACAGTCAGTTTCCGGGGCAGCCCCTTCTCTTCCTGCATGGCGTCTTCCCTGGCGCCTCCTCCTTCGAGTGGTCGAAGATCTATCCCCGCTTCGCAGAGAAATGGAGAGTGCTCGTTCCCGACATGATCGGATTCGGGGAATCACAGCGTCCCTCCCCATCGCCGACGGCCGAGGAGCAGGTGCGTTCGATCGCTGAATTTTTGGATACCTGCGCCCCGCGACAGCCTGCCGTGATTGTTGCCTCCGGCTTGAGTGCCAACATCGCCCTGCTTTTTGCGGCGCGTCATCCGGAGAAAACCGTGAAGCTGGTCCTCTGGATGCCGGATGTGGCTCTTGGAAAGGCTAATCCCTCCCGCGGATGGCACCGTCTCGGCTGGTTCCCAAGGATGGCTCGTCTTGTCTACCGCTACCAACTCTCCACGGATTCTTTCCTTCGTGCTTGGTTGCTTCGCTCGGGATTCGTCGCGGAGGGCCCTGGGTTCGAGGAATCGGTCAGCGTCATCACGTCGACCGCCCAACAGTATGGCGCGGAGCATGCCTTCCTGGCCCAATCTTCAAAAGCCTACTGGCGTAGCCTGCGTACGGGACTTCGCAACCTCGCATCACCTGTCTCGGTGCTCCTGGCCAATCGATCGGATAAGGACTCCTCGGCAGCGATCAATGACCTGCGCCCACTCGTGACTCGGTTTTCCATCGTCGAGGTGACCGCTCTCGGAGCGCTGGCACCGCTTGCTGAACCGGAAAGCGTGGCCCTCGCCCTGGAGCGGGAGCTTGAAACACCACTTCCTTCCGAAACCTTGGGCGGCGTCATAAATTGATTGCACCATTGGGAGGCGAAACCTCACCATCACTACTTCCGTGAACGTTTCCGATCTTAGAGAAATCCTCCAGTATGTACCCCGCTTCCGGGAAAGGATCTTCGTGATCGCGGTGGATGGTGCCGTGGCGGCTTCGGAGAACTTCCCAAACATCCTTCTCGACCTTGCCGTGCTTCGCTCGCTGAGCGTCAGGGTGGTTCTTGTCCATGGGGCAAGCCACCAGATCGAAGAACTTGCGAAAAAACGCGGCATCCCCGTCACCAATAGTGATGGCACCGGGATCACGAGTGACTCCACCCTGGAGATCGCAATCGACGCAGCCATCAGGCTGACCAATGGGATCATGGAGGGGCTTTCGGCTGTCGACCTCCGGGCCGCCTATGCCAACGCCATTATCGCTCATCCGGCCGGCATTCTCGGAG
>CAIZIQ010000213.1 GCA_903933015.1 uncultured Spartobacteria bacterium
CGAGACAAGCCATGCCACTGCATTAGCGGAAATCTGATTGGTTGTGGGAGTTATGGATCCAAGGCTTAACTGACGTTGAGGAGTACCTACACTGACAACGTCCAGTCCATTGGTTCCGGTTTTCCAAACACCAGTCCAGTAGGGATTGGCGACTGTAGGAGCAACAGCCGAATTAGTATTCAGAATATCCGCTGTGGCGGTCACACGCTGATCGGGACCGGCTGCCGACTGAAGCTGACCCAAGGCGATCTGAAGGGCAAAGAGAGCGTTCTGCCGGGCGATCTGCTGCTTCGCGGAGTTGGAAACCGCCTTCCTCTCGATCTGGGAGACTCCACTTGTCGTGACGATCAGGACAGTGGCCAAGGCAATCAGAAGCAACACCGCCACCAGCACGAATCCACCGGAGTCGCGATCAGATCCCCGCAGAGTACGGGATGGCCGCTTCCTTTCTGATGAGAGTGGAGAATGCATGGGGGATTTTTGTGCCGACCTAGCGAGTCAACATACTGGAATACGGCAGGCTTCTCAAGAAGTCAGTTCAGAAAAACAAGAGGATGCTCCTCGCTGTTTCAAGTGGGTGAAGACGAGACAGAGGTGAAAAAATATGGAACTCAGGAACTCAGGAAAAAGAAATAGGACGAGATCGTGGTTTCGAACCTCAACGCCGAGCCCCGGGAGGTGCTTTGTATCAAGACATCTACAGGGTTTCTATAAGTGGGTATGATACAGGCATCTGTCTCTTGCCTGCCTCATTTCCAGAATTGGCTTGCTTGGCCGTTGCTACGCATCCGTTGCATCAGATTTCCATATTAAAAATGTCCTTCTTCCGCTTGTGATCAAGGGAATCCTTGGTGGAAGATTCCTTATTCCTTTTGAACACACTCATAATAGCGGAGAGCCCAAGAGGAATGGGTGAAGGTGTTGCAGGGAGCAGAGGTTGAGGAGTTGAGTGGTTGAACAGGAGAGTTGAACCAACTGATTTGTACCCAATTCCCTTTTGGCGACTGGGCGTCTTGGTGACATGGCGCGAGACCTTCCCTTGGACTTCACCTCTCAGTGGTTCAAGTTCCCAAAAGATCGGGCCTGCGCTTCGTCGTTGCCTGGAGGGCCTGTTCCTCACGCCACTTGGCAATCGCTCCGTGATTTCCCGAGAGGAGCATTGGCGGAACTCTCCATCCATTGAACTCCTCGGGCCTCGTATAGTGGGGATGATCCAGCATTCCGGTTTCGAAGGACTCAACCACCGCGGACTGATCATCGCCGAGCACCCCGGGGATAAGTCGCACGATGGCATCAGTGAGCACAAGCGCACCGAGCACTCCGTTGGTCAGGATGTAATCCCCAATCGAGATCTCGTCATCGACAAGGTGGTCGGCCACGCGCTGATCCACACCCTCGTAGTGTCCGCAGAGCAGGATCAGATGTTCCGCCTTGGCATACTCACGGACGACCGGTTGCCTCAACGGAAGCCCCTGAGGCGTGAGGAAGATGACCCTGGTCTCCGGCCTGCGGAGTTCCGCCAGCGCCTCGGCGATAGGTTGGATCTTCATCACCATACCGGGCCCTCCCCCATACGGGGCATCATCGACGGTCCGGTGACGGTCGTGCGTCCAGCGGCGTAGATCCACGGCCTCGAGCTTCACAAGACCGGCATCCTGGGCACGACCGAGGATGCTTTCCTTGAGGACGCCCTCGGCGATGCCGGGGATAGGGGTGAGAATCTGGATCTCGATCATGGGCTTCCGTGAATCGTGGGATGAACGACGGCTCGTCATCAAGCTCCATCACCGGGTAGTCTCTCCCCACGCCTGCCCGACCTGTGAACAAACGCTCCAGCAAATCCTCTCCCCGGGGTGCCAAAAGACCGAAGCGCCGGAAGCGCTCCTTCCTTGTCACGCTGATCAAGCTCGGCTTTGCCGCACTCCTTTTTTGGATCCTGATCGCCCTCTTCTACTACCTCTGGGCGCTCACCTTCGATATCTCGACCATCGGCCGGATGCCGCAGCGTTCCTCGATCTATGACCGGAACGGCACCTTTTACAGCCGGACCGTCGGGGAAAACCGTGTCGTTGTTCCCTACAGCCAGGTCTCGCAGAATTTCGTCAATGCGCTGATCAGCCGGGAAGATTCCCGATTCTACGATCATCACGGCATCGACCCCATCGGCATCGCACGAGCTGCGGTCCGCAACCTGCTCTTCGGGGGAATGAAGCAGGGGGCAAGCACGATCACCCAGCAGCTGGCACGAAATAGTTTCCCCCTCGGCGGAAAGAATTTCAACCGCAAGTTCCTCGAGGCGGCCATGGCCTTCCGCATCGAGATGGAAATGGGCAAGGAACAGATCCTCGAACTCTACATGAACCGCATCTACTTCGGGTCGGGGCTCTATGGGGTGGAGGCTGCCAGTCAGGCCTATTTTGGCAAACCGGCGGCCGACATGGATCTCTCGGAGGCGGCACTGCTTGCCGGCCTGATCAGGAGTCCGAACAAGTTCTCCCCGCTCAATAACATCGATGCCTCGATCGCCCAGCGCAATGTCGTCCTGGGACGCATGGAGGATCTGGGCTTCATCACCCATGCACAGCTGCAGAAGGCGGAGGAGGAAGTCATCACGCCGCGACAGCAGTGTCTCGTCAACCCCCTCAACAGCTGGGCTGTCGATGCCATCCTCCACGAACTCGAGCAGGTCGTCGCGCTGGACAGGATCGAGAACGGGGGGCTCCGCGTCGACACGACGATCGACGCGGGACTCCAGCAGGCGGCCGAGCACGCCGTGGCGACGAGACTCTCCGAGGTCGAGCACCGTCCGGACTTTCGCCAGCAGCATCATGTCGCCAAGGGAGCCGATCCCGGGGAGCCGCTGCAGGGGGCGCTACTGGCCATCGACAATGCGAATGGCGGGATCGCCGCGATCGTCGGAGGGAGGGATTTCGGACGGAGCAAATACAACCGTGCCATGGTCGCCATGCGTCAGATCGGTTCCTCGGCGAAGCCGTTCGTCTATGAGGAGGCCTTCCGCAAAGGGGTCATCACCCCCCAGACCCTCATCAGCGATGCACGCCTGACCCCAGCGGATCTCCCTTCCCGCTCGCCGGCCTACGACCCTCAGAACAGCGACGGAACCTTCGGCGGAGACCTACCCGCCGAGGAGGGACTGGTTCATTCACGGAATACCATGAGCGTGCGCGTGGGAATGAAGACAGGCCTGGGCGACATCGCGTCCACGATGGAGCGTCTCGGCCTAGCCGAGCATATTCCCCACTATCCCTCCATCTGTCTCGGGAGCTTTGAATCGACCCTCCGGAACCTCACCACCGCCTATACCGCGCTGGCGACCGGGGGGCGTAAGCTCCAACCCCACCTCATCGAACAGGTAACCGACCCTGAGGGCACGGTCCTCTACAGGGCGACCCACGGACGTATCGCCACACTGGATCCGACGGCAACCCGGACCACCTCCGCCATCCTGACCGAGGTCCTCACTCACGGAACGGCAGCCAAATCAGCCGAACTCGGCCTCCGCAAACCCGCCGCCGGAAAGACCGGGACCACGGATCACTTCGTCGATGCCTGGTTCCTGGGCTACACTCAGGGCCTCACCTGTGGCGTCTGGGTCGGCTTCGACAGGCCGAAGACGATCATGCATGGGGGGTATGGTGCCGAATTGGCGCTGCCGATCTGGGTCGATGTGATGCAGGCCCCGGCGGCGAATCATTTTGCATCCGGGCCGATTCCTTAGGGAACCGCCGAACCGCTAAAAAGTGACGGGGCGGCGGCGAGGTTCAACTTTTTCACGCTTCCCTGCAGGGAGTTCTTTTCCTCGGAAAGGGGGGAGTGTATTAGTCCAGCCTCTCTTCCATGAATATCCACGAATTTCAGGCCCGTGAACTCTTCGCCGAATTCGGCGTCGCCACCCAACCCGGACGGGTTGCCACCACCCCCGAGGAGGCCGAAAAGGTCGCATCATCGCTGAGTGGAGGCAGACTGGTCATCAAGGCGCAGATTCATGCCGGAGGTCGCGGCAAGGGGACCTTCAAGAACGGATTCAAGGGAGGCGTCCATCTTTGTGATAACCCCGCGGAGGCCAAGGAACTTGCCTCCAAAATGATCGGCCAGGTGCTTGTCACCCATCAGACCGGCGCCGAGGGAAAGGAAGTTGGCAAGGTCTTCGTCGGAGAGGCCGTGGACATCGCCCGCGAGCTTTACTTCGCCATTCTCATCGACCGGGCCACTTCGGTACCCGTGGTGATCGCCAGCACCGAGGGTGGCGTCGACATCGAGACGGTTGCCGAGAAATCCCCCGAGAAGATCCTCCGCCTTTCGATCAATCCGTTCCTGGGCATCATGCCCTACCAGACGCGCGTCATCGCGGCATCCCTCGGCCTCACGGGCCCCCTGATGAATCAGGCCTCAAAGCTCTTCACCAATCTCTACCGCCTCTTCATCGAGCGCGACTGTTCGATGGTCGAGGTGAATCCCCTGGTGGTCACCACCGACGGGCGCCTGATGGCCCTGGATGCAAAATTCAATTTCGACGACAACGCCCTCTATCGTCAGCCCTCGATCGTCGCCATGCGCGACATCACCGAGGAGGATCCCCGTGAAGTCGAGGCCTCGAAGCACAGCCTCAACTACATCGGCCTCGACGGCAACATCGCCTGCCTCGTCAATGGTGCCGGACTCGCCATGGCGACGATGGATATCATCCAGCATGCCGGCGGCAGCCCCGCCAACTTCCTGGATGTGGGCGGCGGAGCAAGCCGCGAGCAGGTTGCCGCGGCCTTCCGCATCATCCTCGCCGACTCCAGGGTGAAGGGAATCCTAGTCAACATCTTCGGAGGCATCATGGACTGTGATATCATCGCCAACGGCATCGTCGAGGCTGCCAAGGAAACCGGGCTCTCCATCCCTCTTGTGGTGCGTTTGGAGGGCAACAATGTCGAGGCCGGCAAGAAGACCCTCTCCCAGAGCGGGCTCAAGCTCGAGAGTGGAGAGAACATCCT
The DNA here is from genome assembly GCA_903933015.1 of uncultured Spartobacteria bacterium. GTDB lineage: Bacteria > Verrucomicrobiota > Verrucomicrobiia > Chthoniobacterales > UBA6821 > UBA6821. The sequence goes on from CAIZIQ010000213.1 coordinate 5,004, forward strand.
CGATGCCGCCAACAAGATCGTCGCCGCCGTGAGAAAATCCGCTGCCTGATCCCTTATAGAACTTCATCTTCGCAACTTTTTCCCATGTCCATTCTCGTCACTCCCGACACCAAAGTCCTCATCCAGGGCATCACCGGTAGCTTCGGCGCACGCCATGCCAAGCTCAGCCTCGACTACGGAACCAAGGTCGTGGCCGGCGTCACTCCGGGCAAGGGGGGGCAGCTTTTTGAGAACAAGGTTCCCATCTTCGATACGGTCGATCAGGCCGTCCGCGAGACAGGGGCCACCGTCTCCGCCATCTTCGTTCCCCCACCCTTCGCTGCTGATGCGATCCTCGAGGGAGTCGATGCCGGACTCGATCTGGTTGTCGCCATCACCGAGGGAATCCCCGTCATCGACATGATGAGGGTCAAGGAGGCCATGAAGGGCTCCAAGACACGGCTCATCGGCCCGAACTGCCCGGGTCTCGTCACTCCCGGAACCGGTGACAAGTCCCATGGAGGCTGCCGCATCGGCATCGCTCCCGGTTACATTCACAAGAAAGGCAACGTCGGCGTTGTCTCCCGCTCCGGCACCCTAACCTATGAAGCCGTCTGGCAACTCACCACCCGCGGCTACGGTCAGAGCACCTGCGTCGGCATCGGTGGCGACCCGATCAACGGAACCTCTCACCTTGATGTCCTCAAGATGTTCAATGAGGATCCCGAGACCGAGGCCATTATCATGATCGGCGAAATCGGCGGAACCGCCGAGGAAGAGGCCGCAGCCTGGGCAGCCAAGCATTGCAAGAAACCTATCGCCGGATTCATCGCCGGAGCAACGGCTCCCGAGGGACGCCGCATGGGCCACGCC
>CAIZIQ010000214.1 GCA_903933015.1 uncultured Spartobacteria bacterium
AATGGAGCGGATCAACGGTTGGGCTCTTCTCGAGTCACTCGGCGCCCGGATGGAGGAGTCGATGAGGTCCCTCATCAAGGGAAAACCCCTCACCTTCAAACGCATCGGCTCCATGTTCTGCCTCTACTTCACGGAAGGCCCCGTTCTCAATCTGGCCGATGCGAAAAAGAGTGATACTGCGGCCTTTGCCCGCTACTTCCATGCCGCCCTGGAGAACGGCGTCTACTTTGCTCCCTCGCAGTTCGAGGCGGGGTTCCTGAGCACGTCACACTCCCTCAAGGATCTCGATCGCGTAGCAGAAGCTGTTTCTAATATTCTAGGTTCTATTTAAAAGAATTAAATCCCACTTCTGATCCTGCGGATCAATACCACCAAGACCACTATCAGTGCCAGGGCAGCGGGGATCCGATAGCGATTCCAGATCAGACTGTTGGCTGGCATCTGGATCTGGAAGGTAGCCCAGACTGTCTGATTATCTCCTTCCAAGATTGGGGCGATTCTGAGGAATTGGAATCCTTTGGATGGAGGTGGGATATCAGCACTCCATATTCCATTTCCCTGGGCCTTAATCCACCTCGGCTTGACCCTCCGATACTCGATCTTACTACCACCCTGTTCCGTTGGGACGACACACCTCTGCTCAATCAGGAATTCCTTCGGCGCCACTGCATCGCAGTGCCACTGGAGCGTCAGATGCCATCCGAATAAACCTGGCTTCAGGAAATAGCAGATATTGCTCGCCAAAAGAGGACGCAACTTAGCCTGTTCCTCCTCCGGAAGAAGCACGGGGCCGGTAGAAACATGGGATAATCCAGCACCGATCTGCGTGGGCTGCTGATTTGGAGGACTGGAGGGGGGGAGACTCTGGGTGACGAGGGTGTTGGGGGTTTTCTCTATAGTTGAGAGCCCATCAGCATGGGATGTCTTTATCGAATCATGCGCAAGGGTAGGTTGGTTGGTGGATTGAGAGGATGGCAGGATCGTAACAGCCATATCCGTACTATACTCACCATAGGTGAGACGCACCGTCGTCTGCATCTGCTTGGGCGATGGTTGTTGTGCTCGCAGATTGAGCCTTCTCACAGCTCTCGGTTTTAGGGATATCGGGGGAATGACGGCTATTAACTCATCGGTCACCACCTTTATGGTCATTTCATGATCGAGTTGGCTCTGGATCGAGATTTCCGCAGGATGATCGGGTGCGGAGATCGAGACAGCATTTGTATTCATGACAAATGGGATCATTGATTCTCCCTGCAGAGTCAGCTTCGGTCCATTCCCCGAGGGGAGCATATGTATTATGGCCATGGATCGAGTGACCTCATGCGGTGCATAGAGCACAGAGAACTCAGCACTCTCTCCATAATTCAGATTGTATTGCCCATCCCCTTGGATATGCCAAGGCGTTGGCAGCACGAGAGTCCCGGCGACGGAGTCGGCTAGTCGGTTCTTCAATACGACTTTATTGGTACGACTATCACCCAGACCAACCTTTCCAAAGTCCAATACACTCGGCACAACCTGTAAACTATTCGGGGGATTCTTGATTGAGAGATGAGCCTTGGCCGTCGCCCACGACTTACCGGGCGCCTTCACTCGAAAGGTGAACTCATCCTCTGGGTCCTTGTCACCATTGTTGGTGTAAACAATCAGCACAGCATTAGGTGACTTTCTCCTGATCTCGCTCAGTAAGCCATGCTCAGGAGTCTTCGAAACTGTGAACTTGATATCGCCTGCCATGGAAGGAATGGCCTCTAGAATAATTTGAGAGCTTTCTCCCCTCTCGACATCAGCACTCACCGGATGGATTAACAATGTTGGCCCCAGCCCAGGGGTCGGTGGAGATGCTTGGAGTATCGAAACGCTTGCCAGCAGCAGTACTAGGAGAAGACCATAGCAGATGCTGGATCCTGGTCTCAGGATTGACCCTATGATTGAGGTGCTCATTCGGAGTTCCTCATCGAGGGGCCTGCTCACTGAACCTCAGGCGTCACTTGGAAACCCGGAGCCGTCATGATCGCCCCGTCCGGACGAATCATCAGATTCCCTTTTCCATGGACATTCGAGATTTCCATGAACCATGGCATGGTGGGCCACTTGCTTGGTGTCACTGGATTCGCATCGAAAAGCGTCGGCATGTAGTCGATCAGAGGGATTGTATTCGAGGCACTGTTAGGATCGGGAGAACCCAACTTTGCATTGATCGTGGGACAGCGCCAGGTACTGGCCGATATGTTAAAGAGATTCGAGGAGGTATCCAGCCACCACTGCTGCTCTTCTCGAGATCCGATCAGGATCGATCCAGGCACCTGAGGCCACCCTGTTCCATCCGTCGTGCATGGGGCGAATCCCAGCCAAAGACTCCTGAGATGAGACATACAGACTACCTCCTGAGCCTTTGGGATCACACTCTTCATCGCGGGGAAGAGCAGCACCATCAGGATCGCCACGATACCTACCACAGCCAGTAATTCTATCAGGGTAAAG
>CAIZIQ010000215.1 GCA_903933015.1 uncultured Spartobacteria bacterium
CCCGGTACTGTCGTCTTCCGCCATGACTGCGGCTGGAACGGCGTCATGCTGTACGGGTTTGCTCCTTAACAGGATCCTTCCTCTAAAAAATAAAAGCTAAACTAATAAGACTATGCCAAAAAAACGTGATCAGTTGATGACTATCCGCATCCCTGCAGAGGAAAAAATCACCCTCCAGGGGATAGCTGATCATGCTGATGTGACTCTGAGCGATGTGGTGCTCAAGGGACTACGGGATTTTATTTTAGCTGATAAACCATTGACCAGAGATGATTATAAGTCTCCAAAAGTGAGTGGGGAGATGATGAGTATCCGGCTTCCTGAGGATGAGAAGAACCAGCTTCAAAAGATTGCCACCGATGTCGATGTGACTCTCAGCAAGGTGGTGATTCGCGGGATCCTTGATTTCATCGTTTCTCAGCAAGATCTTATCCGCCAGTTGGAGGCATCTGGAGCACTTCAACAACTCCGCAATGAGCTAGAGGAGAAGAAGAAAGCCCGAACTCGCTGGACGGCCTGAGCTTAAAAACCCTTCTGCATCTAGAATACAATCAACCTAGGGCAGAACCAGTCTGCAGGACGTGGAGTTCCAGCTCCGCCATTTTGTCACCACTCACCGCACGCTGTTGAAGGGTTTCAATATACGCAGGTTTATTTTTCTCAAACTCGGCTAACCAAAATGCAGCTTTCTCGTCGCTTCTTTTGACACCGTAGCCACTCAGGTAGTGGAAGTGGATCATCTTTTGGGCACCCGGATCTCCCGCCTCTGCGGCAGCAAGGACTTCGCCGACTTCCCGCTCGCATTCGCGATGGTACTCGGGCGTGCATTTCTCTAGCTGAGATGAGGCGTAGCGGTCTCCAAGATCCGCAGCTCGTTTCATCCAATGATGGGCCAATTGCAGGGTTTTGTCCGTTCGGTCGATATGTTCCTCATAGCGTTTCAGGAAGTAATGAGCCAATTCCATCATGGCCTCGTCATAGCCTGCTGCAGCAGCCTTCTCGATCCATCGGAGTCCTTCTTCTTCGTTTTCAGGCGTGCCCGTTCCTTCCAGGTGGCATTTTCCGATTTTCAGTTGTGCAACCTGGTTGCCTGACTGAGCGAGAGTCATGAGGTTTTGAAATCCTTTTTTCTGGTCCGCATTGGTAGCTCGCTTGAATGATCCGTCTTCTGCAAGATGTCCCTCCAGGAGGCCCGTAGCTTCTTCGATGATAGCGTCGTCTTTGTTCATGGTGCGTGAGGTTTATATCTTTGTTGTTTCGGGGGCTTAGCAGCTCAGAATCGCCAGCATCTGGCGTGCCCTGCTGGCGGCGATCCAGTAGGGCTGGCGTTGGTCAGGGGTGAGATCTTCCCAGGTTGAGGTGCCGATCAGGACTACGGCCCGGGCGTCGAGGCCCTTGGACTTGTTGAAGGAGGTGGCACGGAGGAAGCCTTTCTTACCCGCATCTGGGGAGTCGGCGGGTATGATCTGGCAATTCGCAAAGTAAGCGCCCTCTTCAAACATGCGGTATTTGTCCGAAAAGGGATCCTTCGGAAAGAGGAGGAGGGTCTCCTCGGGGGTCACCAGTTTTGCCTCAAACCATTCCTTGAGCAGGGCCGCGGCAGCTGACCTGGCCATGTCGGGGTTAGGGGCATCTTTCACCATCACCTCGGGGCCGGCTAGGAGGTAACTGCTATGGAGTCCACCGATCAGGCGGTCTGTCTCCTCACTTTGCAGGCTGCAGAGGTACTCGAAGATGGGTCGGGTGTAACGGCGTGTCTCTCGGAGCTGGAGGTGAGCCTTTGACGGTAGGCTCTCGGAAACCTTGGCAATGCTGAATTCTCCGCTGAAAAATGCCGGTCTCTGGTCTGGATCGTAGTAGATGCCCATCTGGGAGTTTTTGCCGCCTGTCAGGAGTGAAAAGTAGATCTCCCACCAGTCGGTTCGATGATCCTGTGCTTCGTCAACGATAAGGGCATCGTAGGGAGGTTCATATCCATCAGCTATGACGGCTGCCAGCAGTACGGAGTGAAGGGTCGCGTAGTAGTCGTCAAAATCAATCAAGGGAGCTCCCTGAGGTGGCTTTTTGGGAAGTTCAGTCGGTGCAAATCGACCGCCCATCTCCTCGCAGAGAACTTCCCAAGTACGGACGGTGATCTTGCCGATGTAGTCTTCGGCTCATTGAATGCGCAGGCGCGCCATGGACTGGGTGAGGGAAGCTCCAAGAGCCTTGTTGTAGCAAAGAAAGAGGACATTCATCCCCTGTGTGGCGAGCATCCGAGCGTGGCGTTCGGCCATCCAGGACTTACCCGAGCCCGGGCCACCACGGACGAGGAGCTGGCTGTTTTCTGAAAGGGCCTCGAGGAGAGAAAAGTCTGCAGAGGCCTTCTCGATCAGGAGGCGGTCGGTTTCCGAAATAAAGCGTGCCTCGGCCTTGGGGGAGGCGTCACCGTAGACTGAGTGGAAGAGATTGAGAACTTCCTCGGGGTTTTTGGCGCGGTGGCCGCCGGAAGTGATTTCCTCCCAGTACTGGGGAAGTTTGCGGAGATGATCGGGCCCTCCGATCATCGAGAAGGGCTGAGCGGTCGATTTCGGGTGATAGGCGTTGTCCTTGGCCGAAAAAATCGCGGTGACGATCCATGGTAATTCAAGGGCTTCGCCACCATGCTCAATCGTATCCTTCAAGGCATTCAGGACGCCTGCTTTCTGGGCTTGAGCCTGGTCCTCTGGACGTTTCTCCGTCGTGCCGTCGTTCTGTCCCGTGGGGGTGAAGACACGGGCTCGATTCTTGACTTCAAGTACTAGAAGACGTCCATCTGGTCCCAGGATCAGAAAG
>CAIZIQ010000216.1 GCA_903933015.1 uncultured Spartobacteria bacterium
GGCGACGGATCTGACCGACGCGGCCCTGGATGTCGGCGCTCTTGCCGGATCCCTCGACGATGGTGGTGTTCTCCTTGTCGACGGTGATGTGCTTGGCGCGGCCGAGATCCTCGAGGGTGATGTTCTCGAGCTTGATGCCGAGATCCTCAGTGATGCAGCGTCCGCCGGTGAGGACAGCGATGTCCTCGAGCATGGCCTTGCGGCGGTCTCCGAATCCGGGAGCCTTGACGGCGCAGATCTGAAGGGTGCCGCGGAGCTTGTTCACCACGAGGGTGGCAAGGGCCTCGCCCTCGACGTCCTCAGCAATGATGAGCAGGGGCTTGCCGCTCTTGGCGACTTTCTCGAGAAGCGGGAGCAGGTCCTTGAGGGAGCTGATCTTCTTCTCGTGGATGAGGATGTAGGCGCTGTCCAGGGATGCCTCCATGGCCTCCGCGTTGGTCGCGAAGTACGGGGAGAGGTAGCCCTTGTCGAACTGCATGCCCTCGACGACGTCCAGGGAGGTCTCGATGGTCTTGGCCTCTTCGACCGTGATGGTGCCGTCCTTGCCGACCTTCTCCATCGCATCGGCGATGATCTGGCCGATGGTCTTGTCCCAGTTGGCGGAGACAGTGGCGACCTGGGCGATCTCGGAGCTGTCCTTCACCTTCTTGGAGATGCGGGCGAGCTCGGTGACGATGGCCTCGACGGCCTTGTTGATGCCGCGCTGGAGCGAGGTGGGGTTCGCACCGGCGGTGACGTTCTTGAGACCTTCCTTGTAGATGGCCTCGGCGAGAACGGTCGCGGTGGTGGTTCCGTCACCGGCGATGTCGCTGGTCTTGGAAGCAACCTCGCGGACGAGCTGGGCACCCATGTTCTCGAAGGGATCCTCGAGCTCGATCTCCTTGGCGACGCTGACGCCGTCCTTGGTGATCGTGGGGCTGCCGAATTTCTTGTCGAGGATGACGTTGCGACCCGAGGGTCCAAGCGTTGCCTTGACTGCCTTGGCGAGTTTCTCGACGCCGCGCAGGAGGGCGTGGCGTGCGGTCTCGTCGAACTGGAGTTGTTTAGCTGCCATAATGTTCTAAGTGTGTGTTTGTGGGTTGAGTGATGATTAACCAATGATGCCGAGGATGTCGTCCTCGCGCATGATCAGGTAGGATTCGCCGTCGACCTTGACCTCGGTGCCTCCGTACTTGGAGATGAGGACGGTGTCGCCCTTCTTGACGGTGAAGGCGATCTTCTTGCCGTCTTCGTCGAGCTTACCGGTACCGAGGGCAATGACCTTGGCCTCCGTTGGCTTCTCTTTCGCGGTGTCAGGGATGATGATGCCGCCTTTCTTGACTTCCTTCTCATCGATCGGCTGAACGAGCACCCGGTCGGAGAGGGGTTGGATGTTTACTGCCATGGTGTGTTTTTCCTTGTGGTTGTGGGTTTCTAACAGTCGCCCAAGCCCGCACCTGCGGGAGGGCTCGTTGTTAAAGTGTTGTGGTGGTGGTGATGGGTTGAGAGCTTGGAGAAGCTTTTACTTCTTCTTGTCCTTGTCCTCGTCGACCATTTCGAACTCGGCGTCGACGACGTCGGCGTCCTTCTTGGCCCCTTCGTTATGGGAGGCTGCGGCACCTGCTCCCGCGGCTGCAGCTTCAGGTCCGGGACCTGCCGATGCGGCGGCGTTCTTGTAGAGTTCGGCGCTGACCTCCTGGAACTTCGTCTGAAGGGTCTCGTAGGAGGACTTGACGGCCTCGATGTCGGTGCCTTTGAGGGCCTCGCGCACCTTGGCGATCTCGTCCTCGATCTCCTTCTTCTTGGCTCCGTCGAGTTTGTCACCGAGTTCCGCGACCTGCTTCTCGCACTGCTAGGCTAGCGTGTCGGCGTTGTTGCGGATCTCGATGCCTTCCTTGGCCTTGAGATCGTCGGCGGCATGGGCCTCGGCCTCGCGCTGCATGCGCTCGACCTCCTCCTTGCTGAGCCCGCTCGATCCGGTGATGGAGATCTTCTGCTCCTTGCCCGAACCGAGGTCCTTGGCGGAGACATTCAGGATGCCGTTGGCATCGATGTCGAAGGTGACCTCGATCTGAGGCGTGCCACGGGCGGCTGGCGGGATGCCATCGAGATGGAAGACGCCGAGCTGCTTGTTGTCCCGGGCGAGCGGACGCTCTCCCTGGAGGACCTTGATCTCCACACCGGGCTGGTTGTCGCTGTAGGTGGAGAAGACGTTGCTCTTCTTGGTCGGGATCGTGGTGTTGCGCGGAATCATCGGGGTGGCGATGCCTCCGGCGGTCTCGATCGCGAGGGTGAGCGGGGTGACGTCGAGAAGGAGAACATCCTTCACGTCGCCACGGAGCACGCCGCCCTGGATGGCCGCACCGATAGCCACAACTTCATCAGGATTCACACCCTTGTGGGGCTCCTTGCCGATCATGTTGCGGGCGGTCTCGACAACCTTGGGCATGCGGGTCATGCCGCCGACGAGCACGAGCTCGTTGACGTCGCCCTTCTTCCACTTGGCATCGGCCAAGCAGTCCTCGACAGGCTTGATGGTGCGCTGGAAGAGGTCGTCGGTGAGCTGCTCGAGCTTGGCACGGGTGAGCTTCTTCTGGATGTGCTTCGGTCCACTGGCGTCAGCGGTGACGAAGGGAAGGTTGATCTCGTACTCCTGGGTGGAGGAGAGGGCGATCTTGGCCTTCTCAGCCTCTTCCTTGATACGCTGGACGGCGTCGGGCTGCTTGGTGAGATCGATGCCGGACTCTTTCTTAAACTCCTCGATGATCCAGTCCATGATGCGGTTGTCCCAGTCGTCACCACCCAGATGGGTGTCTCCGTTGGTGCCGCGAACCTCAAAGACGCCGTCTCCGAGCTCAAGGGCCGAGATGTCGAAGGTGCCGCCGCCAAGATCGTACACGGCGATCTTCTCGTCGGCCTTCTTCTCGAGACCGTAGGCCAGGGAGGCGGAGGTGGGCTCGTTGATGATGCGCAGGACCTCGAGACCGGCAATCTTGCCGGCATCCTTGGTGGCATTGCGCTGGGAGTCGTTGAAGTAAGCAGGGACGGTGATGACCGCCTGGGTGATCTTCTCACCGAGCTTGGCCTCGGCGTCGCTCTTGAGCTTCGCGAGGATCATTGCGGAGATCTCGGGTGGCGAGAAAGCCTTGGGCTTGCCGTCGATCTCAACCTGGATGTGTGCATCCCCGTTGGCAGCCTTGACCAGCTTGTACGGGACGCGGTCCTGCTCGCCGCGGCACTCGTCGTACTTGCGGCCCATGAAACGCTTCACCGAGAAGATGGTGTTCTGCGGGTTGGTGATGGCTTGGCGCTTGGCGGCCTGGCCGACAAGACGTTCGCCGCTCTTGGAGAAGGCCACGACGGACGGGGTGGTCCGTGCTCCTTCGGAGTTTTCCAGAACAACCGGTTCCCCACCCTCCATGACGGACATGCAAGAGTTGGTCGTTCCCAAATCAATTCCTAGAATTTTAGACATAGCACTTCTTAATCAGCAAAGGCCGTGCCCGAAAGATCAATGTCATGCATCTTACTCTCTTATAGAGGGATGCGTATTTTGCAACCTCAAGAAGGAATGCCTTTAATGAGCAGATATGTCTCAACTATGTGCCAGAGACCAGTTTTATGAGCCTCTCTGTCTCACCTAGAAACTTGGCAGCGGCCATCTTGAAAAGCGGAGTGAATTCGTCCGGAGTTCGCTCCACCCATCGGCGGATCTGCTCAATCGGGAAGAAGGCTCCCGTCTCGACCTCGCCGGGCGCGAAGCAAAAGGGCCCGTCGCAGAGGCCTACCAGATACTCCACAAACTCGTACCCAGTTTCTTCAGACGCCCCGACCTTCCAGAACTTCACGAGCGGACAATCGGCCCCGATCTCCTCCTTCATCTCCCGGTGAGCGGCCTCTTCGTAGGTCTCCCCGGTATCGACATGGCCGGCCGCACTGGAGCACCACTGGTCGGGATGATTGATCTTCCAAGGGGAGCGTTTTTGCAAAAACAGTTCTCCCCGGGAATTAAAGATCCAAAGGTGAACCGCCCTATGGAGGGAGTTATTCACATGCACCTCGCTCCGGAGGCGCGACTCCAAAATCCGGTCATCTGAATCAACCACATCACACATCTCCCCGGGGTGATCATGACCTGGCGGGGTGACATGGAGAGCCAAATCGGCCCAGTGATCCACAGGCAAATCCTCTGCCCGGGCGGTGACGGGATGCCCCTTGGCTGAAGCCCAGTCATCCCATACTCCGAGGGGAAGCTTTAGGAGAGAACGGAGTTGCTTCCGACGGGAGGAAAAACCTTGCCGCACGAGTGCCGAAAAACCCTCGGGATCGGGATTCGGGAGCCCCTCCACCGGACGCTTGCTCACTTCGATCACGGCCGACTCCACCGCAGGACGAGGCCAGAAAACATCGGGTGGCACGATACGGAGTTTCCTTACCGACCAACGTCTGCCGAGTTGCACGGTGAGCGCTGCGTAATCCTTGTGTCCCGGAGATGCAGCCAATCGCTCCGCAACCTCCCTCTGCACCATCAGAACAAGTCTGCATGCGGGTGAAGCCGCCGCCGTGAAGTGTGAGATGATCGCTGTCGAGGCGCTGTAGGGGAGGTTGCCGACCATCTTCACGGGGCCGTAACCAAAGAGGGAAAGGAGATCTGTTTTTGCACTGTCACCCTGACGAATCGCCAGCCGACCCGAAGCGATCTCTGCCGTATAACGCTGGGTCAGCTCCGCAGCCAGGCGATGATCGCGCTCAATCAGGGTGATGCGCCGTGCAGGCGTTGCGAGGATATGAACCGTGAGTGCTCCCATGCCGGGGCCAACCTCCACGAGGTGATCTCCCTCGGAGGGTTCCAGATCGGCAACGATCGCCTTTGCCAGGTTCGTATCGAGTAGGAAATTCTGACCGAGCATTTTGCTCGGGCGCACCCCGATCTCATCGAGACGGGCACGAAGTTCTGCTTTGGACATGGGAGTATCCATAAAGCCTTGAAGGGACTTGTGCCAGCCGCGATCTGGAACATCTTTTACACCTTTGTCCCCAAGTTATTCACACTAGGGAAGAAACCTTGTTCCTTCAGTAATTTCACAGGGATGAAGGGGATGGAAAACATCTCCGTTCACTTTCTGGATGCTGTAAAATCCCCTTTATCCTCTTGGCTGGCCCGGCCGTTGCTTCGCATCCGTTACGGTTACCTGTGAGTTGTCTTGAGCTGTCAGGATGGATCCGACACTCTCATCGCCTCATGAAGAAATCCGGATGCCTGACGCTCTTTCTTTTCGTGGCGCTGTGCCTGAGCCTTTTTGCCATTCTGATTCTGGTGGTTTCACTTGGATCCCATGGGGAGGGCCCCGCCAAGGCGATGGGCGAGAAGAAGTTCGCGGAGCGGACTGTCATCCCGGCCAAGGACTCTTCCGACAAGATCGCTGTCATTCCCCTGGACGGACTGATCTCCTACGGCAGGGGCATCTCCTCGCCAGAGAACTCGATGGTCGAAGTCATGAAGGAGGCCTTCCAACAGGCTGCCAATGATCCGAAGGTGAAGGCCGTCGTTCTCTCGGTCGACTCCCCTGGCGGCGAAGTCACTGCCGGCGACACCATCTACCATGCCCTCGGACAGCTGAAGGCCAAGAAACCTGTCGTCGTCTTCATCAACTCCATCGGCACCTCAGCCGCCTACTACATCTCCTGTGCAGGATCCTGGATCATGTGCAGCGATACGAGCTTCACTGGAAGCATCGGCGTGATTATCTCGACGCTGAACTACAAGGAACTCTTCGGAAAAATCGGCCTCCAGTCGGTGATCTTCAAGAGCGGCCAGTTCAAGGATGCCCTCAACGGTGCCCGTGACCTGACCGAGGAGGAGAAGGCCTACTTTCAGGGACTGGTCATGCAGACCTATGACCGCTTCCTGGGGATTGTCGCCAGTTCTCGCCATCTTGATCCGTCAACACTTCGCAGCGGGATCGCCGACGGCCGTGTCCTCAGCGGCAAGGATGCCTTTGCCGACAAGTTGGTCGATCAACTCGGCTATATCGAGGATTCCTACGAGAAGGCACGCTCTCTGGGGAATGCCCCCGGAGCCGAAGTGGTGCGCTACGAAAAGAAGCGCGGTCTCGGCCATCTGCTTCGCTTCTTTGAGGATTCGGAAAAGAGTGACATCCATCTCGACCTGAATGTCGGTCCCTCTGCGGGCATGAAGCTCGAGAGCGGCCGCCTCTATCTCCTGCCATCCTTTTACGCGTTCTGATGCACTCCTTCCCGATTGCCGAGGCGGTATTCTCCTCCCACGCTCCCTCGGCGACGCCATGGCTTGAGGGGGTGACCCTTGTGGTACTGCTAGCCTTCTACGGATGGCTGGCTGTCCGCAGCACAGCCCACGCCAAGCTCAAGACACAATCGTTCGGTATCCCCGATGCGATCTGCGGAGGCATCCTCGCACTCTGGATGATCTCTGTGATCTGGCAGTCGCTCGACACACCACAGGTCATCTCGCTTCCCGTCATCATGGCTAATTCCATTGTCTACGGGGCAGTGGTGCTGGGAATCTTCGGCGTCATCGGGTTCCGGGGACAGTCGGCTGTTGAAATCTTCCAACTTCAGCCCTCGCGTTTCCCCCGAGCGGCCGCCACGGGAATCCTCTGGTTAGCAATCACCTATCCCCTGATCCTCGCTGCCCAGGCTTTTGTGCAGAAAGTTTTCGGAAGCTCCGATGATTCCCAGCTGATCGTGAAGTACTTCCTGGAACATCCCGATCTGAAACACCGTGCCGCGGTGATCTTCATGGCGGTGATCGTGGCTCCTGTGGCCGAGGAGGTCCTCTTTCGCGGATACTTCTACGGTGTGATGCGCCGCTACGGCGGTCGTCTCCCCGCACTACTCACCTCCTCTCTTCTCTTTGCCGCGATCCATGTCCATCTACCCTCGCTGCTCGGACTGGGCATTCTGGCAGTGATTCTCTGCCTGCTTTACGAGCGCACAGGATCTCTCTGGGCTCCAATCACGATGCATGCGGCCTTCAATGCCTCGACCATCGTGCTGCTGATCCTCTTTCCGGAAGCCATTTCCTGAGATGAACAAGAGTCCTCATTCCGAGGAAGAGCTGCTGGGGCTCATTTCCCGTGAACTCCCCCCACCCTCGGAAGATGTTGTGAACGGCATTGGGGATGACTGCGCCGTGATCAGACCATCTGGAAAAAAGGGGGTGATGGAACTCCTCAAGACAGATGCGCTCGTCGAAGGGATCCACTTTGCTTCAGACACCCCGCTCATCAGAATCGGATGGAAGGCCCTCTGCCGTCCCCTCAGCGACATCGCGGCCATGGGGGGCACTCCACTTCATGCCGTGGTGACCGTGGCTGCACCCTCGTCGTGGGGGAACACGGAGTGGCGTGCACTCTACCGTGGGCTTGGGAAGGCGGCCCGGGAATTCGGTGTCGCGATTGTCGGAGGAGAGACCGTGCGTTCCCCCGGTCCGACATTCATCTCGGTGGCACTCACGGGTGCCGTGGCCAAACAGAATCTCCGCCTTCGCTCCAAGGCAAAACCGGGCGACCTGATCTGTGTGACCGGCAAACTCGGCGGATCTCTCAAAAGCGGCCGTCATCTCCGATTTCAGCCCCGCCTAGCCGAAGGAAAGTGGCTCGCCGGAGAACACGGCGTTACCTCCATGATGGATCTGAGCGACGGCCTAGGCAGCGATCTGCCAAAACTGGCAAGGGCGAGTAACTGCTCTTTCCGCATTGCCCCCGATTCCCTGCCTCTACACCGGGGATGTTCGGTAAAGGAAGGTATCTCCGACGGAGAGGACTACGAACTCCTAGTGACCGTCACCCCCACCCTCTGGCCTGCGCTCCAAGGGCGGTGGAGCAAGGCCAGCCCGGATCTACCACTTAGTCCGATCGGCCTCATGATCAGCCCCAAAGAGTTTCCCACGATACTTCCCCGCGGGTTTGACCATCTTACCCCGCTTGCCTCGTAGAGAAAAAAGCGATAAGCACGGCACTCCAAGAGCTTTCCGAACTCCAGTCCCATGAACACAACTTCCTCCGGCAAACGCCCGATCCTGATCCTGACTTCCGCCTTCGGCGAGGGCCACAATGCCGCGGCCAGGAATCTGGCCCTCGCGCTAAAGGCTCTCGAACCCGATAGGGACGTCGAGGTTCGCGACCTCTTTGCCGAGGCCTACGGCCCTCTCTATAAGGCGGCCCAGAAGGCCTATTTCGTTTTCATCAACCATTTTCCGAAACTCTGGGGAGGCTTCTACAAGTTCCTCGACAAGGACAAGGGGGCTCCTCAGCGCGTCTCCATCTATCAGCGCGGGGCTAGGCTTCTAAGGAAAACGATCGAGGAGAAAAATCCGGCCGTCATTGCTTCGACCTATCCAGGATACAACCATCTGCTCGATCACCTTCACGGAAAGACAAACCGCCCTTACCGGACGGTCACGATCGTCACCGACTCGATCACCATCAACTCCCTCTGGCACAGCGGGCACTCCGACCTCTATCTGGTGCCCAATAAAATCACCGCACAGGTGATGAATGATGCCGGAGTCCCGGAGGCGATCATCCGGGTGACGGGTTTCCCTGTTCCCCCTGTCTTCGAATCACTCCGCGGGCAGCGAATGAGCCCCGGCCCCGCGCTTCAGCCAAAGGTTCTCTACCTCGTGAATCCCGGTCAGAAAAATGCGGCCCAGATTCTGAAACAACTGGGAGAGATCGAGGGAATCGAACTCTCCGCGGCCTGCGGACGGGATGAGGAACTGCGGACCACTCTGCAGAAAATCGCGAACTCATTCGGTCATCCGATCAGGATCGAGGGATGGATGGAGGATCTCCCGATGAGAATCGCCTCCAGCCATCTCGTCGTGGCCAAGGCTGGTGGAGCCACTGTCCAGGAATGTCTTGCAGCGGCGACTCCCCTGGTGATGAGCCAGGTGATCCCGGGGCAGGAGGAAGGGAATGCCGAACTTCTGGCCACGGCTGATTGCGGTTGCACGGCACTCTCGCCGAAAGCGGTCGCTGCGGCTGTCCGCCATGCCTTTTCGCACGGGGCACAAGTCTGGAAAACATGGGAAGCAAACGCCTGGAAAACAGGCACCCCCGAAGGAGCAAGAAATTCTGCCCTGGAAGTCCTTCGCGAAGCCAATCTGGAAAAATGATCCGTGATTGGGGTTTTTAATATGGAACTCAGGAAAACAGGAA
>CAIZIQ010000217.1 GCA_903933015.1 uncultured Spartobacteria bacterium
GGACAAGCTTCACATGATCGAGCCGCTTCTTTGGGCAACTGATCCCTCTGCCACAAATGATGCCGCCTCGCTCCAAGCACCTCTGACCTATTTTGATCCCACGCGCAGCAGCCTCTTCTCCCGATCTTCGTGGGATACGAATGCGCTCTTCGTCACCTTTGAATGCCGCACTGATTCCGTGGGATCGAGTCATGAGCATGCCGACCGAGGAGGCTTCACCCTCTCGGCGATGGGGCGTCGATGGGCGAAGGAAAACTTCCGATCTCCCGAAACGCGCCATCACAACGGTGTCCTGATCGATGGGAGAGGACAGGGATTCTGGGCTGGCCCCGGAAAGTGGCTCGGACTTGCAGACTCCAAGGACTTTCTGATCGCAGCCTGCGATACGAAGGACTCCTACGACTGGTGGTGGCCCAAGGAGGCAACCACTGGTGATGCCAAGATGCAGATCCGTTACCAATATCCCCGCTGGGACTCCTACAAGCAGAGCTGGGAGGACTTCCGGAAGCTTTATGGAGATGGTCCGTTCGAGAAAGATACCCGTCCTTCGGTGGTCTCTCATTGGAAAGGCTTTGATGATAAGGCCGGTGGGCCCCGCATGTGGGATGAAGATGGTTGGCCGGTGAGGCTACCGTTCAATCCGGTCAAAAAGGCCTTCAGAACCCTGCTGATGGCCCGTGGCGACCATCCCTACACCCTGCTCGTGGATGACATCCAGAAGGACTCCGGCAAGACTCCTGCCGAACACCTCTACGAGTGGATGATGCAGACGGGAGAGAATACCGATGTGGTCTCCATCAAGGATAACGACATCGTTCTCTGCGACGCCTCGGTGAGCCGTGATGAGAATGGTCAACCCAAGCCCAAGAAGGGTGACAGGCTACTTCTCGTGAGGGTTCTCAATGCGAACATCCCCGCGAAAGCCAAGGACTTCACGACGAAGCCCTCTTTCCGCCTCGAGATCTTCGAGAGGAAGGATACGATTGTTCCTGATGGCAAGGGAGGCCTCTCGGGTTCACGCAGCTTCGGACTCGATAAGCGTCTCGTGATTGCAAGCCGTGCAGTCTCCCCGGACTTCAAGATCCTTCTCTACCCGATACGACAGGGGGATGCCCTTCCCGAGACGACATGGAATGATAAGGGTGACGCAGTCACTCTCAAGGCTGGGAAGGACACCGATGTTATCGCACTGAAGCCCGGAATGGATGGCCGGACCCGCGTTTCCGTGGATCGTAACGGAGCATCTCCAGTGATGCTCCCATGATGAGGTTACTTCCCTACCTGTTGGCCGTTCTTTCGGCTCTTTATCCTGCATCAACGCATGCAGTCACCATGACGGAGTTGCTCGATACGAACGGAATTCCAGCTCCCGTCGTTTACGGAACCAATGAACCAATGATCCAGATCATCGTTCCCTTCCTGCCCAAGGATTTGAAGCCGGGGGAGAAGCGACCCTCTCTGGTGCTCATTCACGGCGGTGGATGGAAGGGAGGGGATCCAACGATCTTTTTCCCCACTGCAAAATATTTTGCCGCCCGCGGCATACCCTCCTTCAGTATCGGTTATCGGTTGGCC
>CAIZIQ010000218.1 GCA_903933015.1 uncultured Spartobacteria bacterium
CCATATGAAACCGATATTTTCTAGTTCGCTGATGCGTTCGGGAGAAAGTTTTCCGTTTGTGTAGTTATCACGCTGTGTTTTTATCCAATGACCAAGTGCTTTATGGGATTTTGATGCTCCTGATATGCGACAATGCCCATATTCTTTCCTAAAAAGACACAGGGCCTCGTAAAAACTTTGCCAATTAGAATCAAAAATATCCCATTCAAGACCGAGAGTTTGGAGTCTTGATGTTCGGTTAGGGGAGAGGTGGCCTTGCTTAAAGCGCGTTCGCTGATGACTAACCCATTTACCAAGATCACTCGATTGTGGTACCCGGCAATGTCCATGCTCCTCTTTGAACTTCTGGAGTTTGCCGAAGTAGATATCCCAAGAGGATTCGAGGTGTTCGAGGACGTGGGTGGTGACTGAAGCGCGGATACTCTCGAGGGCGAGTGCGGGGCCAGTGACATCAATCCGATCGGTGAAGTTGCTGTCGTCCCAGCCTTTGCCCGCACCTCTGGCCTGAGCTGATTGCGTGATAAGTTGGGCGAGGATTTCATCCTGTTCCTTTAGTGATTGAAGGACGTCCCAGATCTCCTCGAAGTTCGCCCTCTCGATCGCCTTCTCGAGGCTCTCACCCTCTTTCTGCTCGAGGTAAAGTGGAACGAGGACGTAGCCGATCTCTTTGCCTTCCGATTTTCGCATGGCGCGGCCAATGGCCTGGACGATGTCGACCTTGCTCTTCTTAGGCGAGAGGAAGGCGACCATATCCACCGCCGGGACATCGACTCCCTCGGTCAGGCATCGGGCATTCGACATCACCGCCTTGGGTGCCGATCGGAATTCTTTCATCACCCGCTCGCGTCGGGCCGTCGGCATGGCTCCGCTGACATGGAAGGCCGAGAACTCCTGCAGGTGGCTGCGAACGCCCTCTCCACCTTCGGCCACAAAGGAGGAAGCCGACTTCACCGTACTGTGGAAGGTAAAGATCTTGCTGACCCCGTACTTCGTGGCGGCATCCCGGAGGGCGATCTGGTTGGCCACCTGACGGGCGCGGATGTCGTCACCCTTCACGGTGACGAGTCCTTTGCTCAGGAGTTCGTCGTTCACCTGATCGGAGGTGATGACCGAGATGATCACCTTGTAGCCGCAGATGATCCCGAGGTTGGCGGCCTTGCTGAAGCTCAGGGTGTGGCACTGCTCTCCGTAGACTTTCGGATCGTCCATCGAGAAGGCAACGGTGGCCTCACCCTCCTTGTTCCTCTTGGAAGGGTTATAATGCCTGGGAGTGGCCGTGGCGAAGAGGCGCTTGGCGATGGGGAGATTCTTGTCATCAAGCGCATAGCCGTAGTTCCGTCCCTCGCGTCCGGCGGTCTTGTGCGCCTCGTCGAAGATGCCGAGGTCGAAGCTCTCACCCTTCTTCATTGCCTCACCGACGACGGAAGCGGACTGGTAGGTGCTGAAGATGACCTTGGTCCCCTTTAACGGGATATCGAGGAATCGGCGGACGTTTTGGGGATTCGTCGAGACTTCGAAATCGAGATCCGATTGCGCCGTGCTGATGGCATCCGCATCACCCTTCACGCTTGGGTCGGAGCAGACACAGAGATAGGCGAGGGGATCTATACATGTTTCCTTCAGCCACTCATGGAGCGTCTGGCGCAGAAGGGCGAGTGAAGGAAGGAGGACGAGGATTTTTCGTGATCCGAG
>CAIZIQ010000219.1 GCA_903933015.1 uncultured Spartobacteria bacterium
CCTTGGATAGCAACGTGCGGACAAGTGAAGGATCGGCACGGTCCGTGACCCGGCCCTGCAGCATCCAGACCCCGCTCTGCTTGCACAGGGTGACGGTCCTCCCGCTTTCCCTGATCATGATGTTGTCAGCAACCGCAGGATCGATTCCAAGAAGGGGCTCCGTGGACCGACGCGTGTGGGACCGGCCGGAAAACAGCATCGTTCCCAACGCCAGCACCGCCAGGAGAAGCGCAAAAAAAGTCCCTTTCCAACTCACGATCGGCGCCTCCATAGCAGGACGAATCCGGCACATACCGCAGCCAGCGGGGCAAGCAGCATCGACCAGATGGCGATAATCTGGATCTGGCGGTCATCGAGGTTGAGGGTGAAGAACTCCTTGGTCTTCGGCGTGGTTCCCGTCAGCCGTGTCCTGTCGATGAGGGTGTTCACGGCACTGGAGAAAAAATCGAGATCAATTTCACTCAGGAACTTATCCTTGATAAAATCGCTGCTTCCCACAACGACCAGCCGCGAGGCTCCGAGCGACAGGCGATCGTCACGTACCCCTCCCAGATCAGCCATCGCGGCAATGATCACGGGAAAGAAATTGTCCTTCACCGGGTCGAAGCTCACACCTTTGCCCTCGGTGTTTGCATAATTGGAGCAACCACGGAATCCATGAATGGCTCGGATCAGCGGCCGGGTACCTTCCTGAGTCCCATGCGGGTCTTTCAGAGCTAAGGAACGCGTGTTTCCGGCAAACAGAATGTTCAGACCGATCAGATGGGATGTGATCTCGGAACCGGCAAAAAACTCACCTGTGACATCACGCAGAATACCGACAGCTCCGCCAAGACTCACCAGGCGGAGAACCCGGTCATTGCGAGGGGAGATCCCGGCGCCCGCAAGAAAGGCATCCAATCCCGGCGTGTCTCCTGTCGGGTCGAGAAGCACCATCATGTGCCCCCCTCCGTTCCAGTAGGTTTGAAGGATCAGCAACTCCGCCGGCGAAAGGTCGAAGTGCGCCCCGGCGATCACCACCAGCGCGGCATCAGCAGGCACCCGGCCGGATCCCTCCGCAAGATTGAGCGCGGCGACGGTAATGTTCTGTCGCTTCAGGTTCTGCCCGATCAACTGCATCGGGGGAACACCGGGCAGACACTCGCCGTGCCCCTGCAGAAAGTAGGCTTTCTTGTTGGAGGCAGGCTCCACAAGGGCGATCAGGGCCGAAGTGATCACCTGTTCACCGCGGAATGCAACCAACCTCGGCCGCTCCCCGTACTGCGTCGGTGCCGTGTCATACTCGCCGAGTTCGGGAACCGGAATGACGGTGCTGCGGTCTTTGTAATCGATCACTATCACATTCTCCTCCCCGGAGAATTTGTAGCGCGCCTGCAGTTCACGGGCGCGGGCAGGATCGCGCAGCGGATCGACCTTCTCGACAGTCAGGTCTCGGTAATGATGGGCCAGGAACTGGTATTCCCTCAGCAGTGCCGTGACATCGCCGTAGAGCTCGGACCCGACAGCCGTGGATGTCGGGGAAAAGTAGACGATGATTTTTGCAGGTGAACCGAGATTCCAGAGAATCTGCTTCGACTGGTTCGAGAGTTCAAACTTGCGACTACGGCTGCAGTCGTAGCGGTTGTAGTGGCCAAAGGACCACCCGATGATGCTCAAGGCCACCACGAACGCAGCCAGCACCTGGAGGGCTACCCGGAGCCGGACAGTGCGGAGTTGCTTGGGTTTGGGGCGCTTGCTCTCCATGGATCAGGAACGCCAACGGCGTGCTTGGAATGCCTGCAGGGTCAGGAAAAGGGAAAGTCCCGTCATGACGAGATACCAGACAATCGGCCTGGTATCGAAAATCCCGCGCGAAAACTGGGTCATTTGATCGATCGGGGAGAAAGTGATTGTAATCCCCTGCATCAGGGCGCCGACATGACCGTTGAGAAAGGTGAGCAGTCCGGTCAGAAAAAAGAGTGCAACGATGGAGAATGTCATCACCCCAGCCGTGATTTGGTGGCGGGAGAGCGAGGAGCAGAGGCACCCGATCGAGAGATAGAACATTCCCATCAGCAGCAGGAGGAGATAGGCCCCGAAGTACGCGCCGACTGCTCCAGCCGCTGTGAGATGGGTCTGCCACCAGAAGATCAGGAAGTAGATCGCCGTTGGAGACCAGAGCACGCAATAGAGGAAAAGGACGCCGAAAAACTTCGCCAGCACGACCTGGGAATCGCGCACCGGAGCGGTCATGAGCGGTTCGATGGTTCCGCTCCGGTACTCCTCTGAAAAAAGGCGCATCGTCAGCAGGGGAAAGAGCAGGAGAAACGCAAACCAGAAGAAAATCGTGTTGAAGAATGATTCCACCACGGTGACCTCTGTCGGCCCGTGGTTCAGGATTGAAACTCCCGCATAAAAGTTGAATCCCGTCACCATCAGCAGGAAGAAGAGAATCACCCAGGCCATGGGCGTCAGAAAGGCCGAGGCGACCTCTCTCTTCCAAAGCGTCCAAAAGACTCTCATCGCTCCTCCTTTGCAGAAACTGCCGATGCTGGCGACTGCACCAGCGAGCGGAAGATCTCTTCCAGCGACGATTCCCTCGCCGAGAGTTCGCGCAGCTTCCACCCGAGACGCACTGCCAGATCGAAAAGTTCCGGCCGGGGATCCCCGCCGTCAGGCAGAATCTCGAACAGGGACCACTCCCCGTTATTGCCAAGAAGTGCCGCGGAACCAATGTTGAGCGCCAAGATTTCACGCAGGGCGAACTGTGCATCCGCGACAAGCGCCTCGAGACGAACCGCGCCGGAGAGAGGCAATCCGGAACGCTCACGGAGCTCGGAGGGGGTCCCCGTCGCCACAATACGCCCCTTGTTGATAATGAGCAGACGTGAGCAGGTCATCTCGACCTCGCTCAGGATATGGCTGGATAGTAGGACCGTGTGTCGGACAGCCAACCCCTTGATGAGTTCCCTCACCTCGCGGATCTGGTTGGGATCCAGTCCGATGGTCGGCTCGTCGAGAATCAGGATGTCCGGCTCATTGACCATCGCATCGGCAAGCCCCACTCGCTGACGGTACCCTTTGGAGAGAGTGCCGATGATCTGACGACGGACAGCACCCAATCCACAGAGATCCATCGCATCCTGGACCTTCTCGGGAACGCGGCGCCCCCTGACTCCCTTCAGCGCGGCGCGATAACCGAGGTATTCCCCCACCCTCATCTCGGGATAAAGGGGGACATTCTCCGGGAGGTACCCGATGCGGGAGCGTGCCTGGAGGGACTGGCTGAAAACGTCAAAACCAGCCACCTCGACCTCTCCCGAATCCGCGGGCAAATAACCGCAGAGGATTTTCATCGTCGTGCTCTTGCCTGCCCCGTTGGGCCCCAAAAAGCCGACAATTTCCCCGCGGCCGACCGAAAACGACAGATCCCTAACCGCGTCGGTCGATCCGTAGCTTTTGGTGAGTCCTTGGACAGAGATCATGAAAAAATTAGGTAAAGAGCAATAATTCTAACCTTCGAAAGCCTGCCTGCGCAAGAATGCCCGATTGAGGATTATTGCCAGCTTGCTCCCCGACTCTGTTCTGATAAATAGTTGAGGTTCTATATGTGCCGCATTCCGGTGGCACGGAATGACACGATTTTAACCCAATTTCATGAGCACATCCTTCACGGCCCGCTGGAACGAGGCAGCCATCGATGAAAATTACGAGAAATGGCGTAGTGATGCCTCCTCGGTGACTCCCGACTGGGCCTCCTTTTTCGAGGGATTTGAGCTGGGTTACGCCCGCTATCAAAAAGCTCCCGCCAAGCCAGCAGGGCCTGCCGCCACTGGTTCCACCGCTCCAACCGGGTCGACTTCCCTGGAGAGCCGTGTCGAGGCGCTCATCTACACCTACCGGACACTTGGCCACACACTAGCCCGGATCAATCCGCTGACCAACGAAGTAGGCTACCAACCCCTGCTCGAGTTGAAGGAGTTCGGCCTTACCGAGGCCGACCTCGAGGAGACGGTCAGTTCACGTTCCTTCCGTGAGGGGACTCCTCTGAAGCTTCGCGAAATCATCGCCGAAATGAAGGCCATCTACTGCGACACTCTTGGAGTCGAGTACATGCACATCCAGAACCCGCGCATCCGCCACTGGATTCGTGAACGGGTCGAGGCACGCGCGGGAAAGACCGACACGAGCACACCTCACTACAGAATCCTCCGCACACTTCACAAAGCCGAGAGCTTCGAGAACTTCATCCATACCACTTATGTCGGCAGCAAGCGCTTCTCCCTTGAGGGGGGAGAGTCGATGATGGTGGCTCTCTCGGAAATCCTCTACCGATCCCCGGGGCTTGGCGTGAAGGAGATTGTCTTGGGCATGGCCCACCGCGGCCGTCTGAACGTCCTGACCAACTTCCTCAAGAAGCCCTTCGCCATCGTCTTCAACGAGTTCAGCGACAAGTACTCCCCCGACCTCGGTGACGCGAGCGGCGACGTGAAATACCATCTCGGCTACCAGACCACCCGGCGCAATGAGCAGGGCGATGAGGTCGAGGTCTATCTGGCAGCCAATCCAAGCCATCTCGAAGCCGTCAATCCGGTCGTTCTCGGCAAGGCCCGTGCCCGCCAGCGCATCCTTGAGGATACCGTCGATCGCCGAAAGGTCGTCCCGATTCTCATCCACGGCGATGCTGCCTTCCCCGGTCAGGGGATCGTGGCGGAGTGTTTCAACCTCTCCCAACTCGATGGCTATAAAGTCGGCGGAGCCGTTCATCTGATCGTCAATAACCAGATCGGATTCACCACGTTGCCGAAGGACTCGCGCTCCTCACTCTATTGTACCGAGATTGCGAAAACCGTGGACGCACCCATCTTCCACGTGAATGGCGACGACCCGATTGCGGTGGCCGAGGCAGCGCGCATCGCCATCGCCTACCGCCAGGAATTCGGCCGCGACATCGTTGTCGACATCGTCTGCTACCGCCGTTACGGGCATAATGAGGGTGACGAACCACTCTTCACCCAACCCGATCTCTACAAGGTTATCCGCACCCACAAGCGCCCCAGCGAGGTCTTCTTGGAGCATGCCAAAAAAATCGGCACCCTGACCCAGGAGGACTTCGACGCCAGTTGGAAGAAATCCCAGGGACATCTGGAAGCCGCTCTGGCGGAAATGAAGCAGGGGATTGACACCGACGTGAAGGCCAACCAGAAGGCCTTTGTCGGATCGACCGCCATTTTTCAACCCGATTACTCCTTCAAGCCGGTCAAGACCGCCATCAGTGAGAAGACGCTCAAGACCATCGTCGATGGCCTCACGACCGTTCCCGCTGATTTCCGCATCCTGCCAAAGGTTCGCAAGGCCGTCTTGGAACGCCGCCGCGAGATTTTCGAGAAAGGTTCCGGCTACGACTGGGCCTACGGTGAGGCGCTCGCCTTCGGCTCCCTCATGCTCCAGGGCATTCCTATTCGCCTCTCCGGTCAGGACAGCCGGCGTGGCACCTTCAGCCACCGTCACTCCGTCTTCTACGACGAGGTGAACCGTGAACGCTATATCCCGCTCCGGCACCTGGCCCCCGGTCAGGCAAGTTTCTGCGTCTACAACAGCCCGCTTTCCGAAGCAGCTGTCCTTGGCTTCGACTACGGATACTCGATGGACTATCCCGAGATGCTCTGTATGTGGGAGGCCCAGTTCGGTGATTTTGCCAACGGTGCCCAGATCATCATCGATCAGTTCATCTGCTCGGCCGAGACCAAGTGGCTCCGCCCCAGCTCACTAGTCATGCTTCTTCCCCATGGCTATGAGGGGCAGGGACCCGAGCACTCCAGTGCCCGACTCGAGCGTTTCCTCCAGCTTTGCGCCGAGGAGAATATGGAGGTCTGCAACCTCACCACTCCGGCCCAGTACTTCCATGCGCTGCGCCGCCAGATGCTTCGTAACTTCCGCAAGCCACTCATCATCATGACGCCTAAGAGCCTCCTGCGCTCCGAGGCTGCTGTCTCCACCACGGAAGATTTCACCAAGGGAGAGTTCCATGAGATCATGGAGGGCCCCAGGCCGGCGGATCCAGCCAAGGTCGAGCGTCTCATCCTTTGCACCGGCAAGGTCTACTACGACCTGCTAGCCTACCGTGAGAAGAACGGCTGGAGCGATCGCAGCGCCCTCATCCGACTCGAGCAGATCTACCCCCTCAATGAGGAAGCGCTCCGCAAGATCACTGCTCCCTTCGGCCATGCTAAGGAAATCATCTGGTGTCAGGAAGAGCCTGCGAACATGGGTTCCTGGCACCACCTGCTCCCGATCCTGATGAAGTTCTTCGGCCGGGCCATCAGCTATGCGGGCCGCGAGGCCAGCGCCAGCACCGCGGTTGGCACCATAGCAGCCCATAAGCACCAACAGGCCACCCTGATCGCTGAAGCTTTCGGTGAAAAAATTTCTTAAATACCAACAATTCCCATCATGAGCGTTGCAGTCATCGTACCTACCGTCGGCGAATCCATCTCCTCCGGAGTTCTCTCCGCCTGGCATAAGAAAGACGGCGATCATGTCGTCGTTGGAGATCTCCTCTTCACTCTCGATACCGACAAGGTCTCCTCGGAGGTCACCGCTCTGGAGGCAGGAACCCTCAAGATCACCGTCGCCGAAGGAACCGAGGTTCCGATCGGGTCCACTGTAGCTGAAATCGACACTGCGGCTAAAGCACCTGCCGCGAAGGAAGAAGCGAAAGTGACGAGTGAAAAGGTTGAGAAGAAGCCTGCGGCAGCGGCCACCAAGGTTGAGGCTCCTGCGCCCAAAGCTGCGGCAGCACCGCCAGTAGTTGCCCCTCCTGCTCCACGTCCCGTTCCTGAGGGGCGTGTGAGCCGTCGCAAGCTCACCCCGCTCCGTCGCAAGATTGCACTGCAGTTGGTCAATGCCCAACAGACTGCCGCGATCCTGACCACTTTCAACGAGGTCGACATGAGCGCCGTCATGAATCTCCGCAAGGAGGTGCAGGAGGGCTTTCAGGCCAAGTATGGTGTGAAGCTTGGCTTCATGTCCTTCTTCATCAAGGCCGTGGTTGAAGCCCTGCTGGACGTGCCACAGATCAATGCCCAACTCGAGGGGGATGAACTCATCGAGAACCATTACTATGACATCGGTGTGGCTGTCGGCACCGAGAAGGGACTCATGGTTCCCGTCCTGCGCGATTGCGAAAAACTCTCCCTCGCAGGACTGGAGAAGGAACTCCTCGGCTTTGCCGTCAAGGCGCGCGAGGGCAAGATCGGCCTCTCCGACCTCCAGGGTGGTGTTTTCACCATATCCAATGGTGGTGTCTACGGATCCCTCCTCAGCACTCCGATCCTGAATCCTCCCCAGAGCGGCATCCTCGGCATGCACAAGATCCAGGAGCGCCCCGTGGCCATCAACGGCAAGGTGGAGATCCGCCCGATGATGTACCTCGCCCTCTCCTACGACCACCGCGTCGTGGATGGCAAGGAAGCCGTCACCTTCCTCATCAAGATCAAGGAAGCGCTGGAGAATCCGGTCCGCCTCTTCCTCGATTAAAAACCGAGGAAACTATTCACAAGGATAAAGGGGATGAAAGGAATGGGGGCAATTAATCCCTCTATTTCTTTTTCCTCTTTTCATCCCTGCGAATGCTTTAAGAAGCGGTTGATATAGCGGCGATACTCCAATTTGGGGCATCCAAAGTTTAGGATCAATCCAATCGATTTTTCCGATGCTCGGAGGTAGTTCAAAAGCTGCATTTCATGCTCGGGAGAGATCGCTTTTGCAGCTTTCAGCTCGAGAATGATCAAATCGTCCACAAGCAGATCGATAAAAAATTGCCCAACAGGTTTACCCCGAAACTTTACCGGCAAACTTACTTGTTGCTCAACCTCAAGCCCTTGCTGCTGAAGAGCAATCATCAGAGAGTTCTCATAAACACTCTCAAGAAATCCAATCCCCAACTCATTCGACACATCAAAAGCACAGCTCAGAATCTTCTGCGTAAGTTCTGAGTGCTCAACTCCCTGCATACTAGAAAATATTTTACCGTGGTTTATTCAGGGCAAAAAGTGGCGGCAGGGATAGTTGTGATCGTCGAATTTCTTTCCCCACCCCCCTTCATCCTTTTTATCCCTGTGAATCCTTGTCACCCAGCCACCACGCCCGCCAATTAGCGGGAGCATGTTTGGAAGGTAGGTAGAGCAAAGCAGTCAGGGCCACAATCCAGCTTAGGAAGCCAAAAGCTAGGCAGAACGTATACCATGCTGGTGCCTTGAACTGGAAGACCACTTCATGCGATCCGAGAGGCACATAGGTTGAGAGCAGGGCTGCCTCGGCACGGTGAACCTCGGCAGGCTTGCCATCAATCGTGACGGTCCAGTCGGGATGATAGGCCTCGGTCACTACCAGCCAACCGGAGGCCGTTGAGGGAAGTTGATAGGTCATCCTCTGGTAGTCATCCATGCGTTTACCAACGAGCGGCACCCGGGCGAAGGGTTGCCCAGCCTTTCCCTGATACTGTGGGAGGAGTTCGATCTGGTTGGCACCTTTAGCCAATCCTGAAAATCCAGGCAGGGATTGATCCACGGCAGGCATTTCCACCGTCACCAGATTTCTCGGCGCCAACTGTAGTGCCGCAGGAGCCATCGCATAGCTCTCCATGGGTAGCGCAACAAAATCATGAGCTAGGAATGCCGGGTAGAGCGTTTCCGGATTTGCCAATACCGCAAAGTAGTTGTTCTCGAAGGCCACCGGATAGATTGACCTATAGAAATCCTGAATCTGCTTCGGAGTGAACGGATCTGTCTTGTCGAGCAGGATATAGGCTACTCCTGCAAGATCATCGTAGGACTTGATGGCATCGCCACTGGAATTCCCGGCCGCCTCCAGGTGCCGGATCCATTTCAACTGGAAGTGTCGTGCAGAAGCCTCCGTGTCCACCGTCCGATGAGCCTGCTCAGGAAGAGTCAGGTAGAAATACCTGCCACTCAGCGGATGAACTCTCCCTTGCAGGGGAGCCGTCTTTAGGAACTCACAGGTCGCGGCATAATCCTTGAAGAGAGCCTCAGGCAGTAGTCGGGAGGTATAGATCCCGGACATGGAGAGGAGCTGGAAGAGCACGACCAGCAAGGCAAGCGTCGCAAGCAGTAGGCGACGCCCCTCGGGGATGAGTTCGCCGAAGATCGGGCCTGCGGCAAGAGCCGCTGCAGCAGCAAGACAGCAGAAACCACTCGTCGAAAAAAACGACTCCGGGGCCCTGATATCCCGGAAGAATGGGAAGATCAGTTCCGCGATGTGGAATACCGGAAGCACCAGAAATAGAACCGTGGAAATCAGCGCGGGGATCACTCGCCCCTCGAAAAGCTCCTTGGCAGTGAGCCAAGCCACCCATCCGAGCCAGATCAGGGAGAGCCATGCGATCGGTATGTTCGTATCCGGCATCTGCTGTGCATGTTTCAGCAGATCCAGATGGCCGCCGAGGATGCCAGATGGCCCCGCTGCAAAGCAGAGACCGATCAGCCAGGAAGCATTCAGGATCAGGAACCAGAATCCGGTCCTCGACTTGCGCCACTCCGTGAGCTGCGACAATGCCAGTCCCAGTGAGAGCAGCAGGAGAGGAATCACCCCCATGTGGAAGAAAGCCGAGTCCGACTCGTAATCCGGCCCCATGCCTGCCAGCAGATAGTTACTCGGATCGATCAGAGAGAGAGCTGTCTTGAAGGAATAGTGGGCCTTCCATCCATCGAGCGGATCGAAAAGGAATCCCGCAGCATTCGAGAACTCCTTCACCCCGGGAAGCAGCGGTATCAGCCCGCACAGGCAGGCCACACCAATCGAGATCAGATAGGCCTTCAAGAGGGGTTGCCAGTCATGATCACGAAACACGGCCCATGCCCAGAGAATCAGGATCGGGGCCAGAATCACGGCCACCTTGGCATAGCTCAGGGCGAGCCCAGCGGCGGCAACCCCCAGCAGAGCGATCTCAGCCGGAGTCCTCTCCTCGGCCACCGCGATGATGCCACGGAAAAGCAATGGCGTGAAAATGAAGGTCATGCAGAGACCGAAGTGCTCATAGACCGGTCCGCGTACCACCATCATGGGGATCAGGAAATAGAGTCCTGCACCGACAATACCGAGCAATCGGGACCCTCCCAGTCGACGGATCAGGGCATTCATTGCCACCAGGGAGGCCGCGCCAAAAAGGACCACTACCAGCTTAAAGGATGCCAAGGCCCCGAGTAGCCAGCCAAAGAGTGTCACCCCCAGAGAGAGAAGGCCGACACTCAATCCAGCTACATACATCGTAGCCAGATGCTGACCCAGCATGTAGTTGGGGGTCCACCAGGAGGGACCATGCTCGATAAGGCCCTTGAAGACATCGGGATAGCGCACGGTGTCCGCAAATCCCTCTTCCCTGGAAATTGGTGCGCAGAGCCATCCCAGGGCAAGTGCTGCAAAGAGAATGATCAGAGTCCAGAGAGCCAGCTTCTCGTTGGGAGATTTCTTCTCGGGAGGATTGGTCACAGGTGATTTTGAACTCATAATTGGAAAGGATTGGGGGCTCCCTGTTAAACGCGCTTTTCAGCCTCCCTTCAACCCATTTATGCCGTTGCGTCAAGACGCTCGCAGAATGAAAAGCCCAAGCGCAAAGATGTTTTTTTCTTTCAGCTTTTTCCAGGAAGCAGGAGATTCTCCCCATGGATCCCCTCACCCTCCTCAGCATCGTCATTCCCGCGAGGGATGAGGAGGGGGCGCTTCCCTCGACCATCGAGCATCTCCATCTGGAGCTCTCGCTTCGAGCGGTTCCCCATGAGATCATCGTGGTGGATGACGGTTCCACCGATAGGACTTGGGAGCTTCTTCTGCAGGAGTCGGCTAAGATGCCGGAACTTTGCCCCATCCAGAATACGGGTCTCCATGGCTTTGGCCGCGCCATCATTGCCGGACTGGATGCCATGAAAGGGGATGCTGTCGTGATCATGATGGCAGATGAATCCGATGACTGCCGGGATGTCGTCCGCTACTGGGAGAAGCTGAACGAGGGCTACGACTGTGTTTTTGGCAGTCGCTTTCTGCGAGGCGGAGGCACCATTGACTACCCTGCTGTGAAGTATGTCCTCAACCGCATTGCGAATGCCTTCATTCGAATCCTCTTCAGGCACGGGCTCAATGATACCACCAATGCCTTCAAGGCCTACCGGAGAACCGTCATTGAGGGGTGTCGCCCATTCCTCTCCCCCCATTTCAATCTCACTGTGGAGCTTCCCCTGAAGGCCATCGTCCGTGGTTACACCTTCAACACGATTCCCATCACTTGGCATAACCGACGACACGGAGTGGCCAAGCTGAAGATCAAGGAGATGGGGAGCCGCTATCTCTTCATCTGCCTCTATGTTTGGCTGGAGAGGTATTTCTCCAGAGGGGATTATCGCAGGGTTGATCAGTCTCGCTGAAACTATCTTAACGGCAACTGAGCGCAACGGATGATCGGGAATTC
>CAIZIQ010000220.1 GCA_903933015.1 uncultured Spartobacteria bacterium
CCTCTCTTCGTTCCTTGACGCTGAGATTACTTCCTCTGCCAGTTTTGTAACCCAACAGGCTAAGGGGAGATTCTGTTACTCCCTGAGGAGGAGGAATAGGAGACTCCTCATCAAGAAGATCTTGATCCTCTTCTATTTCATCCTCATCGGCAGGGGCATTCCAAGTGAAGTCTTCTCCATCGAGAAAAAGCGCACGGAGTACTGGATGAAAGTTTATCCACTTTTTGCTTTGTTCTTTATCGAGTAGGGGAAGCGGATCAACACCTGTGAAGAGATAGCTCAAAAACAATTCTTGAGGATAGATACGCACTCCACGAGATGAATTACTGATCCGCTCTCGAATCTCTTTTAATTTGTCGCAGTCGTAGCCAACTACGATCACTTCAACACCCTCCTCAATATTATTTATGTCATATCCAAATGAACGTAAAAGATCGTCAAAGTTATCCTCCTCCCACGGTCCACTTCCTGATGTAGAAATGGCCTCATCATCAAAATCGACGCTCGACATGAGATCTTGGAATAAATGCGGATCAGAAACGCTACTCCAAGGTGCGGATCCCTCGATGTCGAACGGTTGGTTTTTGATGGAGGCCTTTTCAATGTCCTGACGGTTTAATGACTCCTCAAGATTATTGAGGTTATCTCTCAAGTCATCGAGTTGCGCATTGATGTCCTTCAAAATCTCGTCTGGATTCATATTGTCTACATTACGGGATGTGCAATAGGGATAGGTATCCCAATCAAGTGAACGGTTGTACGCATCTTCAGTAAACTTTTCTCTGAGAGTAAGGAAAGCTCAACCCCGTCGAGGTTGAGATGAGAATGTCGATGAGCTTCCTTTCGAGATTCCAAAGATTCACGAGCTTCTCCTCGGAAACCCCAAGATTCTTGTGATCCCGGATCTTCCTGAGGAAGGTCTCGTAGGACTCGGGATACTGCTCAAGCACCGGCAATCCGAATTGCTTCCGCATCCGACTGATCCAGAGTGCGGTGCGACTGAGATGTTCTGAGAGTTGGGAAAGATTCATTTGCGGAGGAGCGATAAAACAACCCATAGGGTTAGCCCGATCAGTAACCAAGTTCCGCAGCCCCACTTTTTGGGGGCCTGATAGGGCTGATCAGGATGATCGTAGCAGTGGTCGATGAAGTCATCCGGGATCGCGTGGCCGTGGCCGGCGTAGAATTGCTTAAGCAGGGTCTTGGAGACCTCCTTCTGCTGTTCCTTGATCTGCTGGATGAGATTGGCAGCTTGGTCGGAACCAAGGGAATGAATGTCGTACCCGTGGAGGTTGACGTTTTGAAGGTTGCTCAATTGATCAATCTGATCCTGGCGGATGGGGGGCTCATCCTTCTCCCGATCCGGGATGTGAAGGGTCTGATCCACCATGTGGGATTTGACCCAATCCTCCGAGGGTGCAGGTATGCCAGCATGACGCTGGGAGACCCGAGTATGACTGCTGTGGATATCGGTGTAGGAGAGTCCCGTACCGGGGATTCCTACGGTGGTGCGGCTACCGGCTGTCCCAAAGGTGTAGTGAGCACCACGAGGCCCAATGCTCAGGGATGTGCTCTTCTTCCCAAAGTTCCAACGAACCCCGGGGAAGAGTTTGACGCTGCGCCTGAATCTAAAAAATCCCATGGATTATGAGGAGTAGGAGTACGAGGGAGGTGGTTCACCCAAGAGGTGTTCTCTCTCATTTTCGTCGGGTGGAATGGCTATGCAGTTCCCTTCTTGTGCATGGTGACGGATTTCCTCCCATGAATTGCAGAGGTAGACATTCCGGCCGCAAACATCGCAAAAGCGGATGTCGTTGTCCTTGGTCTTTTTCAACTTTGACCAGAGCTTTGGACACTGGAAGGTGAACTCGACTTTGCAGTTGGCAATGGGAGTCATGAGACCAATAGGGGGTGAACGCTTTTCAATTCTTTCTCCGCAGGTAATCACGGACATCCCTGCAGATGCGTTGGGCGGCAAGATGGAGTTCTTCGACGGTGATCTGCCCACCATTCTCTTCGATCTCTTGGACAGTGTGGGCGATATACGCAATGTTCAGAATGATTGCCAGTACAAGCAAGAGTACCAAGGTGTCGTGGTGGTTCATGGGCTGACGATCTCGGGCCCCTCGGAGGCGTATGGGTTGCGGGCGCTACTCGGAGAGTAGGGGCTGCCGTACTGGCCGTTGGGGTTGTTGATACTGGTAGGGCTATAGGGACTCCCATAGGGACCATAAGGATTGGCGGTAGAGTCGGGAGCGTAGGGATTCGCACTGGCACGACCGAGATAAGTGCCATCCTGAGCGATGATCCGTGGAGCATCCGTGGTGTGGGGATTGTTCACGCTGGTGGAGGAGTAGGGACTCCCGTAGGGGCCATAGGGATTGTTGATGCTATTC
>CAIZIQ010000221.1 GCA_903933015.1 uncultured Spartobacteria bacterium
CAGCCGCGGCAATGTGGTCGACCTCGCCATCGGTGTCATCATGGGAGCAGCGTTTGGCAAGATCGTCACCGCCCTGGTGCATGATGTCATCATGCCTCCGATCGGGTTGCTGCTCCAAGGCATCAACTTCTCGGATCTCTACCTGCCGCTTAATGGCAAGCACTACGTCACGTTGGCGGATGCCCAACGGGATGGCGCCCCCATCCTGGCCTACGGCAACTTCATCAACACGGTCATCGAGTTTATTATCATCAGCGCCTGTGTCTTCGCTTTGGTGAAGGCGATCAACACCCTGAAGCGTAAAGAGGAGGCAGAGGTCAAGCTGACCAAGACCGAGGAACTCCTCACCGAGATCAGGGATTCACTCAAGAAGCAGGGCGAGTAGAGCGCCCGCTCGTTTCCAAGAATTCTAAGAAGTCGAAGAGGTGGCCCGTCACCAAGCCGTTATCGATGCCGGCTCTCGGCCGTTGCATTGATTCCCGTGAATGCTTTGGTCAGCTCCGGCCACGGGGTTCCATTTTCCTGAAGGACGCCCTGCCAGTTTTCAGCGTATTTGAACCAGTGGTATCCGACGCAAAAATCCTCCCTGAGTAACTGCCCTGCATAGTCCTCAAAGGCCGTTGCACGCTCGGCTTGGGTCCGTTTCGCCGGGCCTGAACCATTGGTCTCAAGGCCCGGAGCAGGAGCCTTGAAAGAAAACTCCGTCACCATCAGCGGCATGTCGGCGGCCCGGCTCATGTCCCTGAGGAGCGGAAGCGGCGGATGATCGCTGTAGTTGTTGATGCTGATCACGTCGGCATGCCCTGCCATTTTAGCCACCACGCCAAGCGGAGGTCGCCCCGCAAAGCGGCATCCGAGGATCATGTGATTGGGGTCGGCGGCCCGAATAGCGTCGGCCGTGGTGCGGAAATAAAGGTCCGCCACCCGTTCGCGGAAAGCTTTCATGGCTGCGGCTCCGCCTGCCCTAGCGGCCCCAGCTTCCTTGCGTCCCGGCGATTCTGGCGGCAGCTTGAGGAATTCCTCAACAAAAGCGCCGGACTCTTCCTCATGCTTCCAGGGAAGTTCATTGTCCGTGAAGTAACCTAGAATCCATGGATCGTTTTTGTGGGGAGTACATTCCGCAAGGGCGGCCTGCGACACACTATTTTTCCAATTTGGATCAAACACATCGGGGAACGCATCCCGATGGGCGCCGCTAATTTTGCAACGGAGGGTCATGGCGATCCCGTTGCCAGCGAGAGCGGGATCAGACCAGCATCCGCCCGTATTCATTCCCCAGGAAAGCATCATGCCCGCCGCTTTTCCACGTTCTTCCTTGCTGAATTCAGGCGCGTGCGGCGGATGAACCGAGTTCACCCCCTTGCTTAGGAAGCCATTTCCCTCCGGGGTGATGATCCACCATTTCCCTCCAATTTTTTCGGTGTGATAGAAGCCGGTTTTCGAACCCTTGACCCCATCCCATCCTCCGTAGGCATCCCGCGCGGTTTCGAATGCCTCCAGATGGATCGAGCCGAAAACAAGCAAACCGAACCATGGTGCGAGAAGCACATTGCGACCGCCAAGGTGGCTTCTAGCGATCATGAATTTTGTGTGTGTCTCAGCAACCTGAAGGATACCCATCAATGGCCAAGGGACTTGAGATCAGCAAGACAGAGATGGAATCTCCGGACAAAAGGGTGCTACGCCGTTTTGGAGTGGAGCGGGTGAAGGGAATCGAACCCTCGGCTTTAATCCAATTATCCTGAGTGTTTAGAAAGCTAAAAAATCATTCAGATTTTCCAGCATAGGGCGGTTAGGGGAAACGTCATCATCAAACACCCATTATCCATTCTGGCATTGAAGCAGAGTTGGTTGATGCCTACGTCATCGGAGAGCAGTTTGAGCAAATGTTCACGTGTGCTCTTTTTGGGGAATGATGCATTGATCAAGCCCTCTGCTTTCATGGTAAGACCAAATGAAACAACCTCAGGTTTATTAAGTCCTGCATCCGACCCGATTTGACACAACTGTTCCTTCGTAAGGGCTTTCGTGTGGGATGAATCACGCTGGATTTCAAAAGTGTTGTAGGCTTCCTGTTTGGATATATCTGGAGAAACATCCACCACGATGACCTTGCCTCCTGATTTAGTGACACGGAGCATTTCTGAAAACGCTGATGATGGGTTCTCAAGGTGGTGGAAGGTATACCTACTGACGGAAGCATCGAAGCTGTCATCTTCAATCGGAAGTGACCCCATATCCCCCAACTGGAAGTGAGCATTGGACAGACCCTTCTTTTCTGCTGAAGCTTTCGCCAATTCGACCATCGCAGGGGTCAGATCCACACCTGTGATTTCTTTTACAAATGGAGCGAGGTAGCAACTTACCAAGCCGGGACCGCAGCCAGAGTCCAGAACCCTTTCACCTCCGTTAAAACGACCTAGCTCTTGGAAAATTTCGAGGCTCCTTTCTTCTCTGTGCTCTTGCAGTTCAGCAAACGGGATAGACTGGCTCGTAAATTGGGAAATGATCTCGTCTTTATGTTTGGCAGATTCGGCACTCATCACGGCTGAATTTGTCTCAAAATCACTGTTGAGGCAATCAGTCCATACTGAACCCCTCCGACAGTCAAAAAGTTACATTCTGAGTTACACTGATTTTTTATAGGCTCTAGAGGCTCATTCTGTCTGCCTCTAGAGGTGGAGCGGGTGAAGGGAATCGAACCCTCGTCTCAGGCTTGGGAAGCCCACATTCTACCATTGAACCACACCCGCCCGAAATCAGTCCCAAGAATTGATCAGAACGTTGGTTTTGCCGACCAAGGGGGTCGACCAGACCATGATGTGCTTAGGGAGGTTTGTAGATCCAAACCCTCCACCCAATGCCACGTTCGATTGGAAATTCGCATAATTCGTGTCGAGAGCAACGGAGTAAACATTCGTGTTGCTGAAGGGATCACATAATGCGCCGCTGGAGTTCGTGCCGCCTTTCCCCAGCTTCCATGAGCTGACCTCTAAAAAAGAGATGGACCTTGGATTGTTGGTCATGAGTTGCCCAACCGTCGCACTGTCCATTTGACCCGAACTGTTGGTTGGAAGGCAGCCATATTCCGTCTCGTAGGCCGTGATGGCGGTGGCAATCTGAACGATCTGGTTCTTGGCAGTGGTCTTTTTGGCCGAGTTCAACGCCGACTGAGCGGCAGGGAAGAGCAGTCCGGCGAGGATCGCTATGATGGCGATGACCACGAGGAGTTCGATCAGAGTGAAGGCTCTTAAGTTCTTGAGCGTCATCTTGGGGGTTGCCTTGAATTGCATCCCTTTACTTTCCGCTGACTGAAGTGGCGTACAAGCATTTTCTTGTTTGCTCCGAGCCCAAAGCAGCCGATGGTGCGGTGTGATCAAGCGATTCCTGCGAAGCTTCGGCAAGCGTTCTCCCGATGCCCAAGCCCAAGCTAAAGCGAGTAAAGGGACGAAAGCACCCAAAGGAAGCAAGGCTTCCAATGCCGCCTCCCCGTCAAGGAGCGTGCGCGCCGGGGAGGGAGCGTCAACGGCCCGTAATTCCCCCGGAAAAGGCAAGTCACAACGCCCGGAAAAGACCGCTGCGAAGAACGGGAAGAGCGATGGTCGCCGCGCTGCCAAGATCCAGGATTCTTCACGAAAAAAGAAGGGTGCGTCCGGAAAGTCATCCGCTCATCAGTCCCGCGGTCAGCAATCCAACCGACGCGATTCCAAACAGGGGGAGCGTCCTAGGAATGAATCGCGGCATCCAGAGCGTAGTGCTCCCAACAACGATCGAGGATTAGCGGATGCGATCCTCCGTCTGCTCGAGGAAGAACCCCTTCAGGCACCTGCCATCTCCCGGGGAGTCCGACTCAAACAAGGGGATGAGTCCTTGTTTGATCAGACGCTGGCTACCCTGGAACGAGAAGGTCGTATCGTCCGTGTCCGGAAGGATCATTTCATTCTACCTGAGACAGCCGATCTCTTCACCGGCAAGTTGCAGATTCATGCCGGCGGCTCGGGTCATGTGCTGGCTGAGGACCAGGGAGGAAAAGATCTCTTCATCTCCGCCGAAAATCTTGGAACGGCCCTGCACGGTGACCGCGTGGTGGCGCGCCTGATCCGGCAGCCTCGGTTCCACGGACGCCCTCGGCGCGACGGTCGTCAGGAAGGCCGTATCCTGCGTGTCGTCGAGCGAGCGGGGGCTCCGGTTGTCGGGACACTCCAGAAAACAAAGAACTTTTTTCATGTGGTCGCGGATGACCCCCGCTTCCCCCGCAATCTCTATGTTCCGTCAGCCGAAGGGGCGAATGTGGGTGACAAGGTGGTCGCCAGACTCGATCGCTGGGAGAACAGCCATGTGAACCCCGAGGGACAGATCGTGGAAGTGCTCGGCCCCGCCGGGTCTCCGGGCATCGATATGCTCTCCGTGATTCACAAGCATGGCCTTCCGCGGGAATTTCCCGCACCCGTGAGCGTGGAGGCGGAGCGGTTTGGGAGCGCAGTCACGGAGGCTGATCTGGAGGGGCGTGAGGATCTGCGGGGTCGCAGCGTTATCACGATCGATCCGGACACCGCGCGTGATTTTGATGATGCCATTGAGGTGCAACCGACCGACTACGGATGGGAAGTGGCCGTTCACATCGCCGATGTCTCCCACTATGTGAAGCCCGGCAGCGC
>CAIZIQ010000222.1 GCA_903933015.1 uncultured Spartobacteria bacterium
GCGTCGCAGGAGTCGTGGAGTCACGATCTTTCCAAGGCACAGCCAATCCTAAAGATCCCCGCCAAACTAGGATGGACCTCTCCCGCCTACATTCCCGCTCTTGGCAGGTATCTCCTCGTTTACTGGTATCTCTCCCCGACTTTAACCCATTGGTTTGATTCCAAGCTGGTCACCTATGATTTCTACCAGTCGGAGCACCCATGGGGTCCTTGGAGCTTTGTTTCTTCATTCAACGACCGTTTCCTGAAGGATACTGATCGGCACATGTACGGCCCTAATCTTTGTGCCAAGTATCAGGAGAAGACTGGCGACGGAGTGAAGATTGATCTCTATACCTCCGGATGCCCTTTTGGAGGAGAGAAGACCGGACTCTACAAGAACTGGCGGATTCCGCTCATCCTGAAGACAAATTCAGTGACACGGAGTCAGGGGATCCCCTCAGATGATCTGGCAGCCAAGTTCCATGGAAACTGGGAAACTGTCCGAACAAGCACCACGCCTGGAGACTCTGTGGAATTCAACTTCACGGGAACCGGCGTCTCTCTCCTCGCCGAGAAATCATCAGCTAGCGGTACGCTGGAAATCTTCGTCGACGGGAAATCGGAGGGGGACGTTTCTCTAAAAACGAACGATTTCCCAACGCTGACAAAAATCCCGGTTTTCGCCAAAGAGGGACTCCCTCAGGGAAATCACACAATCAAAATCGTAAACAAAGGATCAGAGCCTGTATCTTTAAACGGTTTCAAGGTCATCAGCCTGCAGTGATCATTCAAAACTAAAGATAGTTCTGTTATTTTCGCCATGAACTCATTCCATCTCAGGTTTCTCCTTGTTACTTTGATCGGTATTTTTTCCGTTCACACGGGAGATGCCGAGACAACCAATACCCAGAGCGTTCCTCTGGCTGATCTTGTCCCCGCCGATAAAAAACTCGATCCGGGTTGGGTGAAATCACTCACGGAGCGCGGTGAGCCACAGGTCTTCACGGGTCCTGAGTTAGCTCATATCGGGATGCCTATTGGGGGTCTCTTCGCGGGTCAGGTTTATCTGGGAGGTGACGGCCAACTCTGGCTCTGGGATGTTTTCAACGGGGCTGAGTTCACGGGTTGGTCGGGAAATTACAGCCCCCGACCTGTTATGAAACCGCTTGAGCAGACCTTCGGACTTGTTGTCGAGGGCAAGGAAGTCCCCTTTTCGACCAATGGCTTTTCAGGGATCACCTTCCGCGGTGAGTATCCGATGGCCTTCGTCGAATACAAGGATCCGAACGTGCCGGTGCAAATCGCCCTGACCGCCTTTTCACCCTTTATTCCCCTCGATGTGGATGATTCCAGTCTTCCGCTGACCGTCATGGAGTACTCCATCAGCAACACTTCCCCCCACCCCGTGACAATCACCATGAAGGGAACGCTAGAGAACTTCGTGCTGTCGCGTGAACGGGGTGCGCTCAATGGAAAACGCATCAACAGGGCAACGAACGAAGGATCACTGACTCTCCTGGAGGAGTCGGTTGAGCAGGAGACTGCAACTCCTACCAGCAAGGACCATCTGATCGAGGATTGGTCCAAGGGTTTCTCAGGCTGGAAGGTCGAGGGAGAAGCTTTCGGTCAGGGGGCCTACAAGGCCAGCGCCCTAAGCCCGGAGCAGAGGAGCCTTGGGTTAGACCATCTGGGCAAGGAGACCGATGGATTTGTCAGTTCCCGTCCCTTCACTTCCCGATCTGGGGGGGCACGATCCTATGGATCGCTCTCAAGTTCCCCCTTCTCGATAGACCGTACTCATCTCTATGTCTGGATGCGTCCGGAAAACCGTGTCAGCAACAGCTCCGGCATTGACCTTCTGGTGGACGGGATTGTCGTGGCAAGCCTTCGCCCTCCTTCTTCTTATAACAATGTCCGCGAGCTGCGAC
>CAIZIQ010000223.1 GCA_903933015.1 uncultured Spartobacteria bacterium
GGCCGCCTCGGCTAGCGAGCAGGCCCTAGACGAGGCGATGGAGCGCGCCTGGCAGAGCCGATACGAATGGAAGGAGATTGGGCTCCGGGCCTCGGAGAGCATTTGGACATATTTTCCGCAGGATCCAAGTGCCGGGTTTGCAAAAAAACTCTACGAGGTGATGTTCCCTGGAAGTCCGAATAAGTAGTATCTGATAATCAAGTCAGGCATTCATCTTAAAAAACCTCTCCACGAGATATCCTCATTACTATGTGCGGAATCATCGGACAAATCTCCAGAAAACATCCCGTCGATAAGTCGGTGTTTCAGACCATGCGGGACACACTGACTCATCGAGGCCCCGATGATGCAGCGAGTCAATTTTTTGAGGGAGGGCATCTTGCACTGGGTCATCGGCGTCTCTCCTTTTTGGATCTTTCCTCTGCCGGACGCCAACCGCTTTCCAATGAAACAGAGACTCTATGGATAGTTTTTAACGGCGAAATTTATAATTACCTGGAGTTACGCAGTCAGTTGGAGTCGAAGGGGCATCATTTCAAGACACAGACCGATACGGAAGTGCTCTTGCATGGCTACGAGGAGTGGGGGGAGAAAATCCTGGACCGCCTCAAGGGAATGTTTGCCTTTGGACTTCTTGATCTAGAGCGGAAGCGATTATTTCTGGCCCGGGATCGTTTTGGGATTAAGCCACTCTATTATTACCATTCCGACTCCGAATTTGTGTTTGCGTCCGAGTTAAAGGCTCTCCTGGCCTGTCCTGAGATCAAGCGTGAATTAGACCCCTCCGCAGTGGCCGATTATCTAGTCTATCGATACATTCCCTCACCCAAGACCATCTGGAAAGGGATTTCAAAGCTTCCTCCGGCACAGATGATGGTGCTCGATTACGAGAATTTCTCCACGAAGACCAAGGAATATTGGAAAGTCCTTTTTGGAAATAAATCGCTCGATACCCAAGAACTGGTGGAGACAAGCGGCAAAATGATGAGAGAGTCCGTCTCCATTCATGCACGCAGCGATGTGGAAGTCGGTTCTTTCCTGAGCGGAGGTTACGATAGTTCGGCAGTGGTCTGTTTTCTCTCCCAGGCAGGATATCGTCCCCCGACGTTTTCGATCGGTTTTGAGGAGTGGGGTGAGAGTGAGCATCGCTACGCCGAGATCATCGCAAAGAAGTTTGAAGTGCCGTTCAACGTCACCTTGGCCAATAGTCGCACACTGGATCTCCTGGACATCATGCCCGATGTCTATGACGAGCCAATTGCCGACATTTCAATTCTTCCTACCTGGCTCGTGAGTCATGATGCGGCAAAACAAGTCAAGACGGTCATGAGCGGGGAGGGAGCCGATGAATTGTTGGGAGGGTACTGGTGGCAGAAGAAGGCCTTTGGCCTGAAGTCAAAAAGGGGTTGGCGAGACTGGTTTTCCAAGACATCTGACGAGGAACCTCCAGACATCGTGGCCTACTATGCCGACGCCATGTCGATGGGCCGGTTCGATAGGCAGGAATTGGAAAAGGCGTTCTGCCCGGAATATCATGACCAACTTCCCGTTGACCCAGACTGGTTTTACCGCCTTCACTATGACCCCCGTCTGAGTTCGTTTCAGTCCATCCAGCGACTCGATATCAAGTGTTTCATGGGGGAGCTGGTGCTTACCAAGATCGATCGTGCCAGCATGGCCAATTCCCTGGAGGTGAGGGTTCCTTTTCTTGATCATGAGCTTTATGAAAAAGTCCTGAGCGCACGGGAGGAAAAATACTTCCGGCCGGATGTGACCAAGTTCCTCCTTCATGAAAATATAAAGGGGCATTTTCCTCGCGAGATCATGGAGCGCCCCAAACAGGGATTTGTGGGACCGAACGAATTTTACATGGACATGAAGCTCTATCACCGGATTCTCGACGAGAGCCGTCTTGTCCGTGACGGCATCATCAGGGAAGAGTATCTCAAGGAACTCTTCACCGAGATTGACTACTGGCGGCTCTGGAAATTGGCCGTGCTCGAAAAATGGTACGGGAGGTGGGTAGCATGAGTCACGGGGAACGCCAATATTCTGGATCAAAGGCTTATGTGTTTGTTGCCTGCGGATCACGCAAACACCTCGACACACTAAGCTATTCGCTGGAGGCATTGCGGCACATGACGCAATGCAGAATTATTGTGGTGACCGATTCGAGGCGCAATGAAGTGCCGATCTCCTGGCCTGACCTTCTGAATGTGGCGACTCCCTCACACTTTAATCACCATCAGGCGAGCATCTACCTGAAGACGAGCCTTCACCGGATCCTACCCGAAGGCCCCTGCTACTGTTATCTCGATACCGACGTACTCGCCATTTCCCCTA
This sequence comes from uncultured Spartobacteria bacterium, assembly GCA_903933015.1. Lineage (GTDB taxonomy): Bacteria > Verrucomicrobiota > Verrucomicrobiia > Chthoniobacterales > UBA6821 > UBA6821. Next base: position 2,344 of record CAIZIQ010000223.1, read on the forward strand.
GAGTCGATGATATTTTTACGCACAAGAGTGGACCCGTTACATTCGCTCCCGACCTTAACGGGCTTCCAAAATTCAGCCCTTACGCAGTCCGTTGCGGTTGTCTGGAACAACACGAGAACGATCTCGAGGAGTTGAAACGGATGCTGGAGTGGAAGGAAAAAAAACGGAACCAATCGCCAACTTCCTCGCCTCCACCTGTTGATCCTTCAAGCGAGGGGCAACTAAAGGAATGGGGACAGAAACTGAAGGACCTCCTATTCCGAGGTTCCAGGAGACTAAAAAAGGTGGAGCATCTATCGGTTGATCCCGGCGAACAAGAAGCGCAGAGGTATGCCAAGTGGTTCCTTGATTCTGATAAGAACATCTGGATCAATCCCGAAGGACGCGAAATCCACACGGTTCGATGCGAACATCTGACCGAACAAATCGCTAGCACCTTTGGGATTCACGGAATTGATACTAATTGGCAGCACTGGAATGGCGGAGTCTTTCTCTTTGATTCGGAAAGCCACGCCTTTCTTGATGCATGGCATCACAAGACATTAATCATCTTTGACAATCCAACCTGGCGGATTAGGGATCAGGGTACGCTGATTGCAACTAGCTGGGAATTTGGTCTCCAGCAGTCACGGTTACTTCCTCGGGAATTTAATTTTATTGTCGATTTTTTTACTGAAAAGACGAATCAAATGATTTTTGATGAAAACGGAATTAGAAATGATGATTGTTCTAGTATTGAATCTGCTGTATTTATCCATATTATTCATCATTTTGGGGACAAAACCTGGGATACCTGGAACTGGATAGATAAAAGAGTAAATCATAGGATATTATCTTCCACTCATTTAGTAATGCAACTCGATTAATTGTCTCACAATATTCAATTTATCCTCTAATTTAAATGATTTATTTTAACAAAAATCGATTTTTCAAAGCTCACAAGTGGTGGGATTCCCATATCGTGCTAATGATGGGAGTTATCTATGCCACTCTCTCTAGGAATGGGTCACTCCCTGGACTTGTTACATTCCTCGAGATCGTGGTGCTCTTTCTTGTTTCGTCGATAGGAATTGCCGCTTTCGGTCAAATGTTTAATGACCTATACGACC
>CAIZIQ010000224.1 GCA_903933015.1 uncultured Spartobacteria bacterium
CATCTGCCAGATTGATCATCAATGAAGTGGGTATTGGCTCCGTGGCATCCCGTGACCGTATGATGAGAGAAGCCCGAGGGGACCTCGTTCTCGCTCTGGATGATGACAGTTATCCCGAGCAGATGGACTGTTTAGCAACTCTTCAGGGACTCTTTGAGAATAGTCCCCGACTTGCCATCGCCACTTTCCCTCAGCGGACGGATGAGTATCCCGAGACGCTCACGCAGGAGAACTTTGGTGAGGATCATCTCGTTCGCTCCTTCCCATGTTCTGGGGCCTGCCTACGGGTCTCTACATACCGATCGCTCCGTGGCTTTGAGCCCATGTTCTTTCATATGTATGAGGAGCCGGACTATGCGCTCCAATGCGTGGCATCTGGATGGGATGTCGTCTACACGTCCGCGATAACGATCCGCCATTACTGGACTGGATCTGGACGCAGTGAACTCCGCAATCACCATCGCCATGCCCGCAATGAACTCTGGAGTACTGTGATGCGCTGCCCCTTCCCCCAGATGCTACTTATGATTTGCTGGCGTGTCATGTCTCAGGTTCGATTTGCTGCCAGTCGTGAGTTCTCATGGCTCATCCGTGAACCACAGTGGTGGGCGGATGCCATCAGAGGTATACCTCAAGCACTGAGTCGCCGTTGTCCCGTCTCATGGAAAGGATACAAAAAGTGGCTTTCCTTGCCTTGAGAAGTGGATCCTCAATTGCGTTGTTGATCTTCCTACTGGGTCAAGTTTGGCTTCATGCCGAGACAATAGACATCTCCTCTCTTGGTGCCAGGGGAGATCTGACGCATCTAATGGTTAATACGGAGAGGAATTCGAGCCTGGTCAGCTCCGTGAAACATTCTTTCTCGAGAAATGATCTAGGGAAGGTGGTGGAGTTGATTGGTGCTGGGCCAGTTACATCTACCAACAATCATCAGGATCTCATTGGGAAGATCACGGATGTCGTGGATGAGCATTCTGTTCGGATCTTTCCATCTCCTCAGAAAACGGCCTCGAATGTTCCCGCAATTTTCGGTACGGATAATGCCCCGATTTTTCAAGTGGCCGTAGATCGGGCCCAGGGAATTAACACAATGATCATCATACCTGAGGGGAATTATCTGGTGATTCCCAGTGATCTGATGAATTCGGGCTATCAGATGAAAGGGGATAGCGAGACCCGTGCTGCGGTCGTAATTTCTAGGGGGGGAATTCATTTTATGGGGGTAGGGAAAAGTCGCTCAATTCTGACTGCTGCCGGTGCCTGGCAGATCAAGGGAAAGTATGTCTCCCGGGGACAGCTTTTCGAGTGTCGTGGGCCGGTCACGAACGATGGGCCCCTGATCTTTGAGAATCTGACGATGGATGGCGGTGTGGAGAAGGGGCGGCAGGATTATCGGGGATTCCCTGCTCGAACCACCGATGGCGATGGATGGGATATCACCCATGATGCGGTGATGGATGCCGGAGCATCACCTCTGCATGCTTACAAGGCGTTTCGGAATTGTATTTTCCAGCACTGGAGAGGTGAGATTCTAAAAAGCGTTTCCAGTTGCCCCACGGGATTCATCGAGGTGACCGACTGTGATTTCCGTGATGGGAATGCCTCGGCCTTCAACTTTTCATTTGCCCACCGTATTGATCACTGCACCTTTGATCATCTCGACATGGCGATGGAGTTCTATGAGGGGCGAATGGATCGTCCATCGTCATTTGAAAACTCCTCTGTCTCCGATGTCCGGGCCGATCTCGTGATCGTGGGAGCGCTTACCAACCGTCCGGTCCCGCTTTATACAATCTGGAATAACTACATTCAGGCCAATAATGGATTTGGGATTTTTCTCAATCCTGCCAAGAATGTCCTGATTGAGAGCAATCGATTTGAGGGGCAGAGCTTCTGTATCGGTAATGGAGCGGGGACTCAGGGTTCTGACTATTGCCATAACATTACCATCCGAGGAAATACGGCGACGAACGGCGGCAATTTCTTTCTCGTCCAGTGCGGATATCCTCAGCGCTTTGAGAATGTTCTGATCACCGGGAACACCATCAGTGGCAGAGGAGCTTTGGGATGTGGTTGGGGCTATAGTACGAATGTTTTCTTCTCAAACAACATCGCTATCAATGGAGCGCAGGGCATAGGCGGGAGCAGGCTGACCGGGCAATGGTTCCTTGATGATCCCTCGGATCTCTATCCTCCCACGCATATCGATAACTGGAAGGGAATCACCAATGTCCTGACCTATGCCAATGGAGCCCATCAGGGGGTCTATCCGACAAAAACGAATTCCATCTTTCTCATTGATGATTCCCAACCGGGAAAGATTCCTCTTGGAGCGTGCATGGTGATCACCAATCAGGGAGATCATCCTACCCCGATTTTTGTTTCTACGGTTCATACATCCAAAGTTGCAGATGCCATGCTAATACCGGAGCAGCTATTACGCTGCGATTGGACAAATGGGAGCTGGAGAATTACGGAGGATAAGTTGTCTACTCAAAGGCACAAATGAAGTGGATCTGCAGTCAGATTGGAGCGAGAGAGCACTACGCGGTGCCCAGGGTATTGCATCGAGCAGGGAAGTTGTCGCGCTTCTATACTGATCTCTGGGCTGGAACGATGTGGCAGACCTTGGGGACTCTGAGCGGTCGTTCCGTTTTTGGGACCCGGTTTCACAAGGAGTTGGCAGATGCGAAGGTAACGAGTTTCGATGTGACGACGGTTATCGATTCTGTGTTCGGAGGTGAGGTGAAGAAAAATCCGTATAATTGGTTTCACTATGTGGGAAAGGACTTTGGAACGCGCATTGTCGAGTCCCTCCAGCGACAGAAGAAGATCAACTGGAAAGAGACCATTTTCTTTGGCTATGACACGGGCTTTTTTGAGCCTGCTCAATGGATCAATCAAAGGGGAGGGAAGACCATAGTCTGTCAGATGGATCCCTCGCGCTTCGAGGTCGAACTGGTGAGAGAGGAGGGACGTCGCTGGCCAGGGCTTGCCAAGAAGCCTCTAGATGTTCCGGAGAATTACTTCAAGCGACGTGAAGCCGAATGGGCCATTGCCGACTTGGTGATGGTGAATTCTGAGTGGAGCAAGCATGCGCTCATGAAGCAGGGGGTCTCCGAACGCAAGCTCGTCGTGGTCCCTCTCGCCTTCGAGGCCAGAAACCCTCGACTCTCGACCCTCGCCCCTCGACTCTCGACCCTCGACCCTCGACTTGATTCGGTCACCAGCTCTCGCCCCTTGACCTTCGACTCTCGACGAAAACTACGAGTGCTCTTTTTGGGCCAAGTAATCCTCCGCAAAGGCATCCAATACCTCATCGAGGCAGCGAGAATGTTGGAGAATGAGTCGGTTCATTTTGATGTGGTGGGGCGCATCGGAATTTCGGAGAAGGGTGTAAAGGCTGCTCCCAAGAGCATGGCCTTTCATGGGCCCGTGAATAGGGATCGAACCGAGGAATTCTATAGGAATGCCGATCTCTTCGTCCTCCCAACTCTCTCCGATGGCTTTGCCCTAACACAACTCGAGGCGATGGCCCATGGATTACCCCTCATCACCACGCCCAACTGCGGTGATGTCGTGACTGATGGCATCGATGGACTGATAGTCCCTGCCTCGGATCCCAATGCACTAGCAGAGGCAATCCAGCTAATCTTGCAGGACCCGGATCAACTCCGTTCGATGAGTGAGGCTACCCACACAAAAGTTGAGCAATTCAGTCTCGGAAGGCTAGGTCAGAATCTTGCCGCTTTGGAGCAGCGTCTTATCGCAAGCTAGGGTACTCAACCATCGATAAGCGTCTATTGACTGAAGCATCCATGAGGCGCATCGCCATTCTTTTTGACAACTTCGGCCCGTATCATCTGGCCCGACTAAAAGCTGCCTCCGCAGTTTGCGAGCTGCTGGCTGTCGAGTTCGGAAGTTCGAGCACCGAGTATGCATGGAGAGCCTCCGAGTCAGAAGGATTCAAGAGAGTTACGCTGAATGAG
>CAIZIQ010000225.1 GCA_903933015.1 uncultured Spartobacteria bacterium
CGCTCTACCAAGCTGAGCTACGGCCCGACACGATGGTATGCCCGTCAATCGGGCCTGTCATTATCTCAACCTTTCCAAGGGATCTTCCGCAAGGAGAAATCCCCCCTGTAAGGTCAGTGAGGCAGATCCGGACGGAGCGCTGCCTGGAATGCGGGATCATTCGCCAGTTGGGCAAAGAGTTGCTCTCTGGCGATCTGTGAGAGAGCCGTGTTCCCGCCCAGTTGCACCGCACGATGAAGATCGGTGTAAGCCTGGGAACGCTGTCCACTGATTAGCTCGTACTTGGCGATTGTGAAGGGGACATCCCACTGCTCGGGTTGGAGTTTCTCGAGTTTCCTCGCCATTTCGAGCGCCTTGGGAATCCGGTTTTGGGTGGCATAGAAGTTAATCATGTCTCGCAGGAACTGGGTGTCATTGGGTGTGTTCTTGATCGCGTTGGAGACCGTGGCATCCACATCATCTGTCCTGCCCAGGATTATCAGGCTCTGGAGGACCGGAGCCAGGAGTTGGCGATTGTTCGGATTGGCATTCAGCGAGAAGAGCTGCACGGGGAGTTCCTGTGAGGCCTTCAGGCGCGCCTCCGTGGCGGTCATGAGGTGCTGCAGGACCTTGCTGTTGGGATCGAGTGGCAGGTATCCGGCCACGAGATCTCGGGCATCCTTGAAGCGGCCCTCTTGGGAGAGGAGGTTCACTAGGTTGCTGGTGGTCTCGGTGTTGGCTGGCCAGAGGTAGAGGGCCTGCTTGTAGGCCCTCTCCGCCGCCGCGTTCATGTGGCGGAAGGCGTAAATATTTCCTCCGGTGTTCCTCAGCTTGGCAAAGGAGTGGTGTGCCAGATCGTCATGAGCGAAGCCGGGGACGGATTCCAATTTTCTGATGTAGTCATCCCACCAGGCGATGTCTTTCTCGGCGGTTCCCGGAGGCAGGGCATCGAGTTTGTCATGGTTGATCTCGTAGCAGAGGCCGTGCGGGATTGCATACGGGTAAGACCATTGCATGGGGAAGCTCTCCTCGACGTAGAAGTGACGCGGACTGCCGTCCGCCTTGTCGCGGTTGCGCAGGAAGATCCACTCGGCAACTGCGGAATTCAGCGCAACGGGGTCGCTCTGCGGATTCGGCATCGTACCTGGGTTCTGCTGAAACTTGTTCATCAGCACCTCGAAGAGCGACATGATCTCCTCGCGGTGGGGGAAAACCATGCGTTCCTGAGGATAAGTGTGATCGCGGCCAAGGAGTCGCTCGATCCAGTTGAACTGGGTGGGACGCTCATTCGTGTAGTGGGAGCGGATGTAGCGGTTATAGAAGGTGTCCGCCAGGGCGTTCTGGGTGACGATGTAGAGGTCGCGGCGGTCGAAGTTCGGATCGCGTTTGTACTTCTCAAAGCTCTCTCCAAAGACCATGTAGGTGGGGACAAACCGGCCCGGGTCGGTTCCGCCGAAGACAAAGCTGTCCTTCGGAAGGTCGACGAGCATGTCGTGACCGTACATCCAGCCAAACCAGTGTCCTCGTTGCGAACTTTCGGGTAGCGAGACAAAGAAGGTGTAGGCTGCGGTCGCCACGGTGAGGCCGCCTACGATCCAGCGGGGTGCTGCGCCGTATTTCTGGGCAGCGGCATAGACCAGGGCGAGTCCGAATCCGGCCAGCATGACAAAGAATGCATAACCTGCGCCCACATACTGATACTGCATGTCCCACCCTGCATTGTCATAGCCGTTGGGCGCCTGAATCGCCTCAAAGAACGCCGCGAAAAAGAATGCGACCATAAGAAGATAAAACCAGATCCTTTGTTCCCTCGGCAGGCGCCAGAACAGGACCATGGCACCGAGGATCGCGAGGAAGGGCAGGATCGACAGGTTGTGGAACATGACCTTCCAGTAGACCTTGCAGAAACCCGCAAACTGCTGAATGGCACTCTCCTCGTCGGGGGATTTCGGTCCTTTCTGCCTCTCGGCGGGAGGAACCCCCACCAGCTTTCCGATAGTTCCCTGGAGCTGGTCTGCGAGTGTACCCCAATACTGGGAACGGTTGATGGCATAAAAGAATCCCTCCGGAGTGCTGCAGTAGCTCCAGTTCATAGGGGGATTCGTGGAGGATGCCAGCGGCATGTAGGCGTAGGGAAGCAGACCAAGGAACACTGCGGCGAAGAGGAGCAGGCCCTGGCGCCATTGGGTGAGTTTACGCTTCACCGCGATCAGGAGGATGAATCCGGCGCCTACAGTGTAGAGGAGTCGCACCGCCGCCTTCATGGCTAGCGCATGGTATTGGTCCGTGGAAAGGTAGGCGAAGCCAAGGTAGATCAGGCTGGCGATGAGAATACTGTAGGCGAAGTATTCCCAGAAAAGCTCGGCGTGGAGCAGAAGGATGACGAGTAGTGGAAGCAGGGCGATCTGCAACGTCATGTGGTGGTTGCTGAATCCAAGACAGAAAATAAAGACCGACCAGACGAATGCATTCTTCCAATGTGGGCGCCGGATCCAGACATAGGTCACCAGGAGCAGGGCCATCATCAGGCAGACATGAAGGGCGTAGAGTCCCTTGCCGACGACCGCATGAGACCAGATGGGGTTCACCCAGATGAAGACGAGTGTGACCGCTGTGGAGAGCAGGGTGGCAGGGCGCTGAGCAATACCTACCCAACGGGTGGCGTTGAGGGAGACCAGGGAGAAGAGTCCAGTCGCCAGTGCCGTGCAGAGTCCGGAGAAAAGGTTGATCTTCCAGGAACCGTTGCCGAAGGGGAGCAGATGACTCCAGAGTCCTGCCAGGATCGTCCAGAGTGGATATCCCGAAGGGTGCATGACTCCGAAGTGGAGTGCGGCGGTGGCCATCTCACCGTCGTCATTGAGGCCGATGTTCGGCATGACTGTCAGCCAGTAGGTGACGAGGGCGATCAGGAAGCAGATAAGAGCCGTCCAACGCTCGTGTCTGTCAAAGAGGCGGAACGGATGAATACTCTCCTCGCGGCTTTCTGAGGATTCGATCTGCTGATTGTGGGTTGAGGTCTCGGTGCTCATTGGGGGATGGAAGATCAGGGAATGAAAAGAGGGGGCGTCCGTCAGCGTCGGGGGGAGCGTCTCAGTCCGTTCTGGATGAGTAGTCCCCAGACCATGAGGAGCGCTTCGATGACAATCTTCTTGGACATCTTGGAGGTTCCTTCGACGCGGTCTGCAAAGATGATGGGGACTTCGGTGATCTTGAGCCCGTTGCGCCATGTCCGATGGTTCATCTCGACCTGAAATCCGTATCCGTTCGATTTCACTGAGGGAAGGTCGATCGCCTCAAGGGTCCGGCGACGCCAGCACTTGAATCCACCAGTCGGATCCCAGACGGGGAGTCCGGTGATCCATTTCACATAGTAGGAGGCGCCGACGCTCAGGACCAGGCGCTTGAGGGGCCAGTTGATAACCCTGATACCCCCCGCATAGCGGGAACCGATCGCCAGATCGGCGTGGGTCTCGCGGATGCCCTCCAGAAGCTTAGGCACATCCTCCGGACTATGCGAGAAATCGGCATCCATCTGGACGATCAGATCGTAACCATGGTCGAGAGCCCACTGGAATCCCGCGACATAAGCGCGGCCGAGCCCGTTTTTGGCCGTCCGGGAAAGAAGATGAATCCGGGGATTGCGTGCGGCAGTCTCCGCGACCCACTGGCCGGTCCCGTCGGGTGATCCGTCGTCAACCACTAGAATCTCAACGGGTTCTGTCAGTGCAAAAAGACGATCGACCAATTTGGGAAGATTCTCCCGTTCGTTATAGGTGGGGACCACCACTAGAGTGCGTTCGGACATGGATTTTATGAAATAAAGGTTGAAAGGCTAACTGATCAGGGGAGTCAGTCGAGATCCAAAAGAGATTGAAATGGGCTTCAGTGCTTTCTTAATGAGCCGCCGGTGGGATGCCGTAACGATCTCGTGCCTGCTCCTCCTGGGAGGCTAGGGTGGAGGCATCGAGCCAGATCGGGCCACCTGACCCGGAGAGGATGATTTTTTGAAAACCATTTTCGGGATGTTTGGCAGCCTCGGCTATGTCGGACATATCCCGGATCGGGTAGCCATTGATGCTTTGGACGACCTTGCCGGCGAGATCATGCATTCCCATCGTGTCGGTCGTGGGAAGTGCCGCGGAAAGGATCACCCAGTGTTTGCGGTCGCGCGGAAATTCGTTCTGGAAGGCATCCAGATAAACCAGGTTCAGCGGGGCTTCGGTGCGCCAGTTATTTCCCCATTCGCGAAGAAAGGGGCGTGAGAGTTCCAGGAAGAGAAGCGGACCGAGCAGTGTGTAAGGTGCGGAATTACCCGACAACCGGGAGGGGCTCGTCTCGGAGTCCGGATTGCGGCCCCCGAGGGTAAGAGTGGTGGTGCCGACGGTGCCGGTTCCTTCTCCGCTGCTACGGAAGTAGGTGATTTCCAGAGGATCACCCGGGGCACACGCTAAGCTTGCGAGATTGGTGAAGGTGATCTTTCCATGAACCGGATCGAGGTAGTTGCCCTCTCCGTCGAGCTGTTTCCCGGCCACCTTCATGAGAAAGTCTCCCTTCCTGAGACCACCCTTTTCGGCAGGTTCCCCCGGGAGGACCGAGGTGACATAGACGCCGGTTTGGTCATGAGGCACGCCTAGCCACTCACGAAGATTGCTGCCCCGCACCTCCTCCCAAAGCAGTCCTGCACGGGCCAGTCCGACGTAGCCTGGCTTTGCCGATTCGGTGAGAAAGCGCGCGATTAGTGGGGCAGGGATGATGTCAGCCGCCTGGGTGCGGGAGTCGTAGCGCATGACAAGCCCTGCGAGAAGTCCGTCATGCAGGGCAGGAATCACAAAACTTCCCTCACGATCAGGAATCGTCGTCGAGACGCGGTAGAGCAGGTAGGCCGAGTCATCGGCAGGATAAGGCATCACCGCCACCGTGGTGACGACTGCCGGACTGATCGCAGGGGCTCCATTGGCTTCAAGTTGGAGGATCCCGAGCCGGCTTCCGGTTTTTACGGTGAGATCAAGGGAGAGTGGACGGGTTCTCTCCATGATTTTCTGATCAAGGGGGCGAAGCACAGCGAGATTGCACTCCTCATCAATCGACTCGACGATGGCGGTGCTCTTCGGGCCATCCTGAGCTCTCTCCAGCCCGATGTAGGTGGCATGGGCGACCATGTCGGCGGTAACGAGAATACGCCCCTTCTCGATGACCGTTCCCAGTCCGATACGGCTGAAGGTCTGTTTTTTTAGCCAGGGACGATGAAGATCGGGGAGCTGGATGGTCGAGGTGACACGAAGGACCGAATCAGCGGGGTCGGGGGGTGACTGCTTTGGGGCGCATCCCGGAAGCAGGAGGAATACGGCAGCAAAACCTATTCGGGTGATGCAGGCTGAGAGGAATTCTTTCATGGCAATCACAGGTTCGAGGGGGAGGCGATCCCATAGTTCTCCATGATCCGCTTTTCGGCACCCTGTTCCTCGGAGCGTTTGAGAACGATCGGTAGACCGCTCCCAAGCAGGGTGATGACGTCATATTTAGCCGGGGTTGCGAAGGCTTCCGCCACATTCGCAAGCGCGCGGATTTTTTTGCCGTTGATGGTATCGACAATCCCGGGATGGAGACCGTCGCACTCCTTGTTGACCGGGTCGGCCAGCACACGGCTGAGAACAACGATTTCCGGTCGCTCGAGATAGAGATGTTCCTCTACGAATGACTCAAAGGCATGGTGGAGGCGGAGATCGCCCTGGCCGACGGTTGTCATGAAGTTCCTGTCGAGCGGTTGAAAGAGAAGGCCGCCATGGAGTAGGTATCGAGGCTTCTCATCGTAGGCATTGGCCTGCATATGGAAGGGCCAGGTCCCCCGAAGAGGGAAGGTGATCTGCAGCGATTTTCCGCTGCGGAGGATTGAGAAGGTGACTTGATCACCCGAGAATTTTCTCTCCACGATCTCGTTCAGATCCACGGAATCCCCCTCCAGATCCACCCTGCCATTGCTGGCAATGGGGTGCCCGTCAATCGAGAGGAGGATATCCCCCTTTTCCAGATGGCCGTAGGAGGATCCCTTTTCATGCACGTCGGTAACCAGAACGCCATGATCGGGATCGGAAAGGCCCAGTGCCTTGCGCTCGGAAGGATTCTCCACCGGTCGATAGACTGTCGCGAGATCGGTATAGCCTGTGTAGGAGCCCTTGGAGATGTCCTGTAGAAAGCGCCCGATGACCGGAGTAGGGATCATGAAGCCCACATTCTGGGCGACATCGCCCGAGTATCCCTGGAAGGCGACGCCGACGAGCTTTCCGTCCTGGAGCACTGGTCCTCCGCTGTTGCCGGGATTGATCGCGGCATCGATCTGGATGACGAGATGAGAATCAACCCCCGAGTGGGTGTAGGTGTCGAAATCGATCCGTGAAACGACACCGCGCGTGACGCCCAGGCGTTCCCCTCCGAGCGGGTATCCGTAGACACTCACCGCCGATTCGATGGAGGGAATGCCACCCAGTTGGAGAGGC